>PLES01000170.1 GCA_003137075.1 Solirubrobacterales bacterium | reverse complement strand
ACCTTCAACCTTGGGATTAAGAGACGCTCCATAACAGGCTAATCCCCAGTGTTTACGGGCGATTCGACGCTCTCAGTTGCTCTCAGTTGCTCTCAGATTTGCGCAGTTCGGGACATATTTCGGGACACGTCTTCCTTGACGCGCCCGTCACCGTCTCGACCTACGACCGTCACCACCCTCTGACTTGGACGATCGACGCCAGTTGGGGCCTACGGGCCAGGTGTCGGGGCGATCCGGTCAACAGTCAAGCTGAGAGCAGGTGCCATGACTTCGAAACTTCGATCGGTGGTTAGCAACGTCTCATCGGCGCGGCACTCCAGCGCTATCGACAAGTCCCCGCCCAGGCCGTGCCCTCCCCAGCAGGCTTTGCCCTTACGGTCGTTGTGGTCGGGCTTGCCCATCACCGTCCGTATGTTCTTTGCAAGGGCCTCGTACGAGTTGTCATCCGCAAGTACGTCGGCGGTCGCGGCGATCGATACCTTGCGATCTTCCAGGAACGCCGGTTGAACGCAATCGCAATCAGTCTTCTTGCACGAGGTAGTCAACTCAAGGCGCCCGCGCGGCTGGAGCTTGGGCACCTCTCGGGCGAGCCCGCATTGCCCGCCATCGCGCACCTCATCGAGTCCTGCCATGAACAGTGCGATGGATTCAGAGCGGAGAAACAGTTCTGCTCTCGCTGCCAGGACCGGGATCTCCACGGCGGGAGACTGGCCAGCAAGCATTGCGAGAACCCGGAGGCGCTGCCCAGCCTCCCGCCCCCAGCCCTGAGAAAGCCGGGCGAACAGCTCGCGGAAGTCGTCCACGCCGTCTCGCACCAGGTTTAGGACGTCGACAGAAGTGCCGTCAACAATCCGTTTCCACTCTCGGAGCACTTGCAAGGAGGTCGCATGCTGTGCTCCTACGAGCCTGCTGTCCACCGCCTGACGCTGGGCGGCGGCGCCGGCATGCCTCTCGATTTGTACGGTGGTATCGAGGAAGTATCGGGTCACTTCGGCAGGCTTCGCGCGAACTCAGCGAAAGCCCCTGCGTCAAACGGTGCGGTGAGCTTCCAGCCACCGCGGAGTAACTCTTGGACAACGGTTCGTTCCATATCGGCCGACACGAACGGCTCCTGCAGACTGCGCAGAGCCGCGACCAAACCGGATCGTGACGCGGGAGCCCGCGCAACCTTGGGCGTGAATGTGAGAGCGTCGCTTACAACCAGCGCGATCGCAGCGTGACGCGGAGCTTGCGAACGACCCGTAACAGCAACACGGCGCAGCCTTTGGGCCGCCTCTGCCCATGCAATCTCGTCAGCCGCATCGATCTCTTCGAGCGCAAGCGGCTTCAGCGCCGCGAGGGCAGATGTAAAGCGGTTCGTCGGTCGCGCACTCGCTGCGACAGCCGGGCGGCTGCTCGTCCCGAACGTGATAGCCATGCCCGTAGACGTGCCTTTCGTGGCTCCGCTAAAGCGAATACCGCCCGTCCCTGGCCTGTTGCTTGAAGTCGCGCGTTCCGAACGTTCCGTGTTACCGCCCTCGCCGAGTTCAGGCATCTGCGTGACCGGCGCCGCGATCCTTTGCGAAATAGCTTCGTAGTCCGACGTGGTATCGAGGTGCGGGGTTCCCGATCCGGTTTCCGGCTTGGAGAGCAGCAGACCAGGCGTCATAGGGCCAATCGTAGTCGCGACATAACGTCCTCAGCAACACTCAGGGAGCGATCGAAGGTCCGGGTCCAACGGTCCACGGCCGCGGCAGCTGGCACGGACTCGTCGCTGTAGTGCCGATCGAGATCGACATATAGGAATTGCGGGGGATAATTATCCGGATCCTTATCGCGAAAGATCTCGCGGCTAGCCTGCTCTTGCCCCATCGGGCCAACCCTAAGCACGTGCTGAGGTTGAGTGCTTCGAAACTCGAAGACCCACCCGACATCGCTCGGCTTCTGGCCGACGGGTTCTAGGACGCTTGTTGATTCTGCTGCGAAGCGCTCGATCAGAGCATCACGAAGGTCTTGGAAGCTTTCGGTCGCAGCAATCCACCACGAGCGCACGCCGACATACGAGACCTCTTGAAGATCCAGCACTTCTAAGACAATCTCAATGGCAGCAGCTGTCAACTCCTTGCATTCTGGAGCTGTCAGGTTCTCCAAGGAGAGCGCCGTGTTGCCCGCAGAGACCTGCAAGAGATGGTCCGGCTCACCGTTGGTGAAGACCTGGACAAACTGCTCCGCCATGTTCCAATCTTGTAGTCCCTTGAGAGCCTTTAGTCGTTCGACGAGATCCCCTCGAGACCCCACGAACCGGGGCGTTACGGGAAATCTAATCTCCGACAAGACCGACTTGAGCACCGGCTCTTGGATCTCCACGCAGAGGATCCTACGGAGGTGCACGGCGATTCGCGTCCGCCGTGATTTACGAGGGTGAGAAGCCCGACCGCTTTCTCGTGTTGCGCATCTGAAGCGCCAGGACTGCGGCTGCGACGCGAGCGTCGCCGAGATACTCGCCGTCGCGAAAAGGCAGGGCCGGGCAAGGAGCGTTACGCGATGGCGGTCACCCGAGCACTCTCGGTGGTCTGCTCAGGGTGCAGCTTTCGCTGCACGCCCTGTCGCATCAGGAAAAACGGCGATGATGGTGTGGTGGCACGGAGGCGACACGCAAGCGGGCGCTCGATCACGACGGTGTTAGCGGTTTGCGCTGCGGCCGCAGCCTTTGGCAGCTCGGCGACAGCTCAGACGACCTCACCAACGTCGGCNNTCGCTAGCGCCAAGGGCTCGGTGCATGAAGACGAGCTGACTCAAGCGAAGACGTTTGAGATCCTTTACTCAGACGACGTTGGAAGAGATTCCGGTCGCCAAACGCTCGAGATCTCGACCGGAATCCAGACGCACGTGCTGATCGCGAACGGCGCTGAGTACTTCGATGGGAATTACTCAGCATTGACAGTCTTTTACGGGCTATCGGCCGCGGCGGCACGGAAGATCGGGAACAGGTGGGTCAGTGTCCCGACATCTAATCGCGACTACGGCGCGGTCGCGAGCCAGGTCACGCTTGCTTCCGCGCTCCGGCACGTAATGCCCGATGGCCAGCTCACCGAGACCGCACCCAGAAAACTCGACGGAACTCCGGTAATCGGCATTCGCGGCAGGTCGGGAACAGACGTCGTGACCCTAGAGGTCACGCGTTCTAAAACTCCCTTGCCGCTCGCCGCGATCATCAACGCCCCCGGCAGCACAAGTCCCATCGGCAGCACAACCGTGAAGTTCACTGACTGGGGCGAGCGTCTGGGGATCAAACCACCAGCTAGCTCATTGCCCGTAGCTGACTTCACTAAGTACTAACTGAGCCGCAGGAACGCCAGCACCTCGATCTCTCTGCGCGACACGCTTGAGGACCTCAAACCGGAGGTCTCCCGCCCCCTGCTAAAGCCCCAGCTCGCCGTCGAGCTCTTGGGCGTCGTTTGTCCAGTTGCTTGCAGCTGGCGCGAGGACTATCGGCTGTTCGTTGAGCCATGTCTTGAGCATGTCGTACGCCCTCAGTTCGATCTCTCCCGCTCGCTGCTCTTGGGCGGCGAGCATGTGCATCTGGGTGATCTGTTTGACCATCGAGCCGACCTGGTGCAGCAGGTCCCGGGATGACCTCGCCGGGCCCTGCGCCATCAGCGCCTGGGTTGCGCTTCTGGATGCGGCACGTCCCAGCCAGCGTCGNNAGTCGGTCCCCGGTGGTGCGGTTGATCGTCGCTGATTTGGCGACCACATACGCCGCGTCGGCGAGTGGTCCCGGCTTCGGTTCCGTTCGCAGCGATAGAGCGTTGAGGATCCCAGACGCATCCCGTGCGACATGTGCCCATGCCACGCGGTCGGTCACGTCGACCTCGGTAAGCCGTTGGCGCAGCTCCGCAAGCGCAGTCTCGGCCTCAATGAAAGTTGCGGAGTCCGGTGGTGTGAGCGTTCGGTTCATCGCGTCGCTCCATGCGGCGATCTGGTCACCTTCAATGCGTGGCCAGTTCCCTCCAGCTCTCAGCGCCGGCAGCGTCAAGTCCTTCGCCACGGCGCCGCCGCCGTACCAGCGCTCGTTCTCGTCACCCGCGAGCCTGACCTTGTATCCAGTGATTCGTCCGCGCCCGCGGCCGCGGTCGTACTCCACACCCTCAATCTCAACGCCTTCGTGCCTGAGGCGTTTTACGAAGTCGAGCTCGTCATCTGCGGCGACAGCGCAAGCGCGCACCGTCCGCTCAAGCAACCTTTTTGCTCCGAGCTGCGGTCGCGCTGTTGCTTTATCGATGTACTCGACCCCGTTGCGGCCACGGCGAAGCTCACCGACGTCCCGTCCCTGGTGCTTGTCGTGCTCGAGCTCACCCTTCTTGTGGCCGCGCTGCCCACGCTCGTGCTGATGCCCGTCAACGAGCCGCAGTCCGAACTCTGNNGATCGCGGCCGCCGCATGCCCGCGCCCGTGGTCGAGCGCGTCATCCCACACCTTCCCGTCGTCGCCGAAGACATCGACCGCGAGATGGATGTGATCGATCCCGCCACTGCTCAGCCCATGGTTCACAGCGTCTACGCGCAGCGGCCCGTAGTTCAACCGCTCGATCCGCTGCTCCCAACCTCTCACGTTCTTCCACGCGTCAGTCAACTCCGGGTGCTGCGCCAAGGTCTGCTTGTACGCCTCGCTGCCATTCCATCCCATCAGCTCCGCATACCGCGCCGCGACCTGCCCCCACTTCTCGTCACCAAGCCGTTCGGGCGGGTCGATGTCGTACTTCCGCCCGACCTTTCGCCATTGCTTGTCGGGGAGCGCTGCGAGCGACTTCACGCCGTACNNCTTCCTGATGACCTGCCTCTTCTGCTCCGCGCTCAGCTTCGGCCCGGCTGCAGAGAGCACGGCGTGCAGAACGTGCGCGTCCTGGCGCTTCGCTCCTGGGTGGTCCTTCGCGACGTTCTCGCCGCTCTTGCTGAGCCAGCGCTTGACCGACTTCTCATGCAAACGCCGCCGCTCCTCCAAATAGTCGCTTCGCGGCTGCAGGTCAGCCTGCGTGAGTGTCTCGCCGTTCTTCTGATCACGCGCAGGCTCGGGTTGGCTTGAATAGACCAGGTGCGGCCGCTCGTGCTCCTGCGCTTTGCCCGGCCCGTACAGGTACCGCAACAGGTCGCCCATGTCGCCGCCGCGTGTGTGGTTCGGCATCACCTGATCTGCCTCAACGTCTCGCCAAGCTCCTCGCGCAGCACACGCACGTGGCCGAGCGCCGTTTCAAGGTCCGCCGTCGCGGCGAGCTGTTGCGCGATGTTCGCGTGGCGCGCCAGCTGGTTGATGTTCCCCGCGATATTCGCCAGCAACCGGTTCGCGGTGTCCAACGCCGCGATCACTGCCAGGCGCTCGCGTCGCCCATAGGACTCGCTCAGCGCCGACTCCTGCATCAACCGCGCCATGCTCACGCCCCGGTCAGCCGCGACCGCTTTGATCCGGGCGTGGTCGTGGCTGTTCATCCGCATCGTGAAGAGCACGGTCCGAGGCTCCTTCGCGTGCGCGCGGTACGCCCGCACGGCGTCGCCTTCGCCGGCCGCAGGCACCCCCGCCGTCTCGGGCGCAGTCGGGGTTCGCTCAGCCTCAGACATGCCGTCCCCCCGACCCGCCGATCAGCCAAGCGCAGCGCCCCACCATACGTGGGGTCAAGCGCCCGCCGCCAAGGCGGGCGTCGTCGGCAACGCCGACCAAGCCGAAAACGTATATACGTTTTCCCCAGCTTGCTACCGGAAGCACAGCGGCTTTAGCTGGGGAAGGGAACATCTGCAGACGCCTCCGGTTCGGCAATCCGGAATGCCTCTGCCACCAGCTGCGCGTCCTCGGCACGCGGCGCGTAGTGCAGGTAGCGCATCGTCGTCTGAACGTCGGCATGCCCCATCCACTCCTGCACGCGGCGGATGTCCGCCTTGGCGATCATCCG
>PLES01000141.1 GCA_003137075.1 Solirubrobacterales bacterium | reverse complement strand
GGGTGGGGGCGGCGGCATCTATGGCGGTGGTGGCGGCGGCGCTGGTAGCTACTCGACGAACGCCGCCGGGGGCGGGGGCGGCGGCGCTGGCTGGGCGGGGGTGCCCGTGGGCGCGGCCGGCGTTTCTGGCTACGAGCTCGTGCTTACCTTGGCGGGCGCCGAGCCGCAGGTGACGTTCAGCTGGGTCGTGGCGGCGCCTGCGGTGATTACCGGAGCCGCGAGCGCAATCACTGCGACCGCCGCAACGCTCAACGGGACGGTCAACCCCTATGGCGCTGCGATCACGAGCTGTCAGTTCAGCGTCTCACCGGGAGCTGTGACGCTCCCTTGCAAGCCTCTCGCCGCCGGGATGACGCCGGTGCCGGTGTCAGCACAGCTGAGCGGTCTGGCGCCCGCAACCACCTACACCGTCACCCTGTCAGCCGAGGACAGCGACGGGACCAGCATTGGGACCACGGTCACCTTCACCACGGCGGCGGTGGCGTCGGCGTCGGCGCCGATCACGGCTAGCGCGTCGCCCCCTGGTATCAGCCGCCTGACCATCACGAAGCGCGTGCACCGCGCCAGTGCAACGCGAAAGCATGCGCTCCCGGCGATCACGCTCTCGCTCTCTCAGGACGCCACAGTCATGTTCACATTCGAGCGGCAGTTCAGCGGACGCCGCGCCAAAGGAGGGCGCTGCGTCGCAGCCAGCCGAAGTCCGCGCGGGACCCGCTGTCGCGGCTATGCGGCGGTGAAGGGCGCGCTGACGGTCGTTGGAGTCTCAGGCCCAAACAGCATCCGCTTCGCCGGCGTGCTCGACCACGGCAAGCGACTGGCGCTCGGCGCCTACCGGCTAACCGCCGTCGCGGAGAACGCGGCCGGGAAGCCCTCTCTGCCAGCTGTGGCGAAGTTCACTCTGATCAGCTAACGCTCTGAGTTGCACACTGCGGTTGGCTTCGCGTCCGTTGGTCTGGCCCCCGGCAGATACCACGCTGCTTTCTGCCTCTTGGACGCGGCATGTCGGCAACGGGCGCCGGTATGCTGAACGTTCTTGAAGCGGAGCTTGTGCAACATGTCCGCGGAGCAGCTATTACAAAGTGCTTCGTCGAGCGAGCTGGCGCTCCGCGGCGCCGCCATGATCGCGGCAATGGCGGCTGCATTTGAAATGAGTTTGCCCGCAGTTGCCAGCTCCGAGGAACGACGATGACGGCACGCGTGATCGACGCGGCTGAGGTGGCAGCGCCATTCCGTGCCGAAACCCGCGAACGAGTAGCCCGGCTCGGGCGCGAGCTGCGGGTTGTCGGGTTGTTGAGCCAATCCGAGGGACCAGCACACACGTACGCGCAGTACGCGCGCGGCGGGGCGGAAGATGTTGGCGTGACCATGGAGCTCTGGCAGCTTGAGCCCGATCAGGTGGGCGCCGCGATCCGTGACGCGAACGCCGACCCGGCTGTCGACGGCATCTTTTTGTACTACCCGCTCGTGGACCCGGTAGAAGACCGCTGGCTACGCGAGCTCGTCGACCCACGCAAGGACGTCGAGGGCATGCACAGCTTCTGGAGCCGGCTCCTTTACGAGAACCGGCGGTATGTGGACGACGCAGGTTCGCTGCGGGCGATCCTGCCATGCACGCCGCTCGGGATCCTGAAGCTGCTCGAGGCGGCCGGTCTAAACGCTCTCGGACGCGGTGAGCTCGCGCCATTGCAGGGTGTGCAGGCCTGCGTGATCAACCGCAGCGAGATAGTCGGCCGGCCTTTGTCCGCGATGCTCGCGAACGACGGTGCGACGGTGGTCTCCCTTGACCTAACCGGCGCTGTCGTCTTTGAGCCGGCGATCGGCCGGCACGCGCACACCGTGCGCGACAGCAACGGCGACCGTGCCTCTGCGCTGCGGGAGGCGGACGTGGTGATTACCGGCGTGCCGTCACGCGAGTTCCCACTCGTCACCGCCGAGGAGATCAAGCCCGGCGCGATCTGTGTGAACTTCTCACAGTTCCGCAATTTTGACGACTCGGTGCTCGACGTGGCATCGGCGTTCGTCCCGCGCGTCGGGCCGATGACCGTGGCGATGGCGACCCGCAACCTCGTCAGGCTGAACGCTCTACACCAGGCTGGTGGTTGACGCCGGTAGGGCCGCCTCGATCGTCCGCATGCGATCTTCTTCGTCGCCCTCGGATCTGTTGCGTTCGCCCGCTGCTTAGCCCGTTATGCCGACGCGACGCTTGGCTTCGGCATACAGGTCCTCGGGCAGTGGGCCAAGCGAGGCCATTGTGACGTTGCTGAGCAGGTGATCGAGCCTGCTGGTCCCGACGATCGTGCTTGAGAGGCCCGCATGGCTGAGCGTGAAGCGCAGGATGAATTCGTGCCTGCCCATGCCTTCTTCCAGGAGCTCGTCGAGCTTCGCCGCCCCCCAGAGATCAGCTGCCGGGGTGTCGCTTGTGGTGCTTAGTGGCTGGACGCTCCAGTTCTTCTCTTCAGACGCGGTACCGCGCGCGACGCCGCCGCGGATCAGCACCCCAGCGCCGCGGCCAGCGGCCTTGGTGACCAGTGCACCGTGCTCAGGCTGGAGAACTGAGTACGGAATCTGAAACACGTCGAACATGCCCATCTCAATGTGGTCGGCGAGGTGGGGGAGGATTCCCGACATCCCCAGGAAGAGGATCTTCCCCTCGTCACGGAGCTTGACGAGTTCGTCGACCGTGCCCTCGCGCTCGATCTGCTCACGCGACGGCGACATATGAATCTGGACGAGGTCGAGATGGTCGGTCTGTAGACGGCGCAGGCTCTGCTCGACACCGGCGCGGACGTTGGCAGCGCTGTAGTCGTGCGGGTAGGGCGGCGTCGCACCGGTCGGCGGGGTCAGCAGACATCCGCACTTGGAGGCCAGAAAGTACTCGTCGCGGCGGTGGCCGATGTGCGTGCCGATCAGCTCCTCGCTGTCGCCGTAATCGATTGAGGTGTCGATCAAGGTGATGCCGGCGTCAAGGACCTCGTTGAGCAGTTTGCCCGCGTCGGCGCTGCTGATCTCTGGGCCACGCGGGAGCCCGCGCAGCTCCATCGCTCCGTATCCAAGGACTGTCACTTCCGCACCAGTACGTCCGAGAACTCGAGTTGGAATGGTCATCGTTTCGACTATAGGCCGACGGTGCTCCGGGTATATGCGCTGGACTAAGGGTCGGGGTTGCGCTATATCGAAGCTGGAGTTAACTTACATCTGGTGTTGAGCAGCTTTCGCTGGTCGCAAGAGCCCGGGGGACGCGTCATTGTTTGACCGAAGTGTGTTGGTGCTGACCAGCCTGACGGGCGGCGAGAAACATGGCTACGCGTTGATTAAGGACATCGAAGCGTTCTGCGGCGTGACGCTTGGTCCCGGAACGCTATACGCCGCGCTGGCGAGGCTTGAACGCGCCAAGCTCGTGGAGGCGCTCCCCGCCGCGAATCGCCGCCGGCCTTATCGGATCACCCAAGCGGGCCGCGACATGCTGTCGAGTCAGCTCGAACAAGGTGGGCAGATTGTGAGATTGGGACTGACACGAATCGAAGCGACCCGCCCATGAGACAGAGGCTCTCACGACTCCTGCTCTCCACTTACCCACGTCAGTGGCGCGATCGGTATGGGGAGGAGTTGCAGGACCTTGTTGCCGATCTTGAGGACTCGGGACAGCGAGCAACGCCGCTCCTGGTCAACGTGCTCGCCGTCGGCTTAGCTGAACGCATGCGCACCAAAGCAGTTCGTGCCCCCGCGCTCATGGCGGCGGTCGTCTGCGCGCTGGCGCTCGCGCTCGTGACGCTGCAGAGCTCGAAAGTGCCGTCTCACTCGAGCGCCGCTACGAGACTCGCTGATCGTGCTGGCGAAAGCGCTCACATCCGGGCACTCTGCGGCCAGGTCCCGGGAACGAAGCGAGTCGTGGTCATGAACCCAAGCACCGGCGCCATCCTTGTGAGTGACCGGTGTAACGGACATGGGTAGCGGGGCTGAGTTAGCGCTTACTGTCGGACTGCGGCGGGCTGGCGGGCACCGCTGCTACTGAGGCTGGTGATCATTTTGCAACTTAGCGTTGCGATCCAGTTCAAGTGACAGTGCTGTTTTGTCCGCGAACGCGCGTTCGTGCCGGTTCCCGCGGTCGGACTGCGTCGACGAAATAACACGGACGAGCATGGCGGCAAACCCGCGATGCCAATCGGACCCACTACCCACGTTCATGCGGGTCGTCGTGCTGCAGAATCAGACTATGAGGTCTCACGAAAGGACCACGATGCGACTGCTTGACAGATTGAAAGCACTACGCGACACGCTTGAGAGCAAGACCGCCCGCGACCCTGACAAGGTGCAGCGGGATAAAACCGATTCATCTGCGGCACCGATCGTAGACATGCCGCCGGACTCGATCTCGGCGTCTGTGGCCGACCTTGACGCTGCAGGCTTCCCGCCGAACCTACGGTAATTCCGAGTGGTCTTACGGAACTGCCGCCACGGCTGAACTCACGAGCGCACCCGTGTTCGGGTGTATCACGGGTGATACGCTTCAGGCATGAGTAGCGTGAGTATTAGAGATCTCCGCAATAGCGGTGGAGAGGTCGTCGAACGCGCATCACGCGGCGAGACCATCACTATCACCAAGGCGGGCAAGCCGGTGGCCGAGCTCCACGGTCTGCCGGCCGGTGGGCTAAGTGCCGAAGTACTGCTTCAGCACTGGAAGCGGCTGCCCATCATTGACCCTGTGCGGTTGCGCGAGGACATCGACGCGGTCATCGATCCCTCACTATGAGCACAGGTAGGCACTTTCGCGGGATTCTGGACACGCCGACAGTAATCCAGCTAGGCGAGATCACGGACCCGAACGTCCTACCGCAAGAGCCGCTCATCACGGCCGTAACTCTGGCAGAGTTGTCCGTCGGTCCGTTGGTGACTGCGGACGAACGCGAGAGAGAAGCCCGCCAGGCACATCTTCAGCAAGCTGAGGCTGATTTCGAACCTCTGCCGTTTGACGCAATGGCCGCAAGAAGTTTCGGGCGTGTCGCGGCATCGTTGCGGCGAGCGGGTCGCAAGCCTGCAGCGCGCACCTACGACGCAATGATTGCCGCGACAGCGCTCGCATACGGGCTGCCGGTCTACACGTGCAACCCGAGCGACTTCGCAGGCATCGACGACCTTACGGTCGTCCCCGTTGCGCTAATAACCGGTGAACCCTGGCCTGGCACCGCGTGACCACAATCGCTGACGTCCGGCGACCGTCCCGCTGACAGGCATCTGACCCTCCATGTGAAGGTCATTCAAATGACAGTGCAGTTTTGTCAGCGAACGGCTGCTCGGCCCATGACTAGCTAAGCCTTAGCTAGTTTGATACGCTCGATGTATGTCTGAGATCGGGATGCATGAAGCGAAGACGAAGCTGTCGCAGCTCGTGGAACGGGCCGAGCGGGGGGAGGAGATCGTCATCACCCGCAACGGCACGCCCGCTGTCCGGCTGACACCGGTGCCGAAGCCAAACCGGCTCGCATCCGTACGGGGCGCGTTCAAGGGAAACCCCAGCCTCATCGACGAGCACTTCGACGAACTTCCAGATGACATCGCGGATGCCTTCGGCATGAAGCCTTGAAGCTTCTGCTCGATACGCATGCGGTCATCTGGTTCACAGAGGATGCGCCTCAGCTGTCGACGAGTGCCGCGGCCGCGATCGAGGATCCGGGCAACGACATACTGCTGAGCGCTGTGGTCGCCTGGGAGATCGCGATCAAGCGCGGGCTAGGGAAGTTGCTCGTCGCGAACAACTATGTCGACGTGATGCTAGCGGCCGGGAGCCGGGAGTTACCTGTTGTGATTGCCCACGCCCAACAGGTTGAAAGTCTCCCACCGCACCACAGCGATCCGTTCGACCGGCTGCTAGTCGCGCAGGCGATGGCTGAGAGCGCAGCGATCGTCACCAACGATCAGCGGATTGGGCGCTACGACGTATCGGTCCTCTGGTAGGCGACCGATCCCAGAATCCTGGATGTCGGGTCTCACCAAGTGACATCTTGTAAAACGTCATTCAAATGACAGTGCGCTTTTGTCAGCGAACGCGTGTTCTTGTAAGTCGCGGTACGCACGCCCGAACCGGGACCTCGGCATGACAGCATTGGGGGAACCCGCTCCGCAGTCAGCCTCCCGGATCTAGCCCAATTAATGCACGGAGCG
>PLES01000018.1:5363-5506 GCA_003137075.1 Solirubrobacterales bacterium | reverse complement strand
GCCTTCTTGCCGATGCAGGCCGATGTCTTTCCCGACCGTGACCACTTCGGCCGGATCTTCTTCAACCAAGCAAACCTTTCGAAGGCCGGTATCCCCCAAATCGCCTGCGTGATGGGGTCCTGCACCGCGGGCGGCGCCTACGT
>PLES01000018.1:0-5278 GCA_003137075.1 Solirubrobacterales bacterium | reverse complement strand
ACGCCCACCCGCCGCCGCACCGGCCAGCGTGCTCGAGGTGGTGCCGACCGATCCCCGAACCCCCTATGACATCCGCGAACTGCTGCGCACAGTCGTAGACGGCTCGGAACTGCAGGAGTTCAAGGCCCTCTACGGCGAGACGCTGGTCTGCGCGTTCGCCCATATCGACGGCCATCCGGTCGGGATNNGCCAAGGACGGCGCCAAGCTCGTGACTGCGGTCGCCTGCGCCACCGTGCCGAAGCTGACCGTGATTGTCGGTGGCTCGTTCGGCGCCGGCAACTACGGGATGTGCGGTCGCGCCTACTCGCCGCGCTTCCTCTTCATGTGGCCAAACGCCCGCATCAGCGTGATGGGCGGCGAGCAGGCCGCAGTTGTGATGACGGAGGTCGGCCAGCCCGAGATGGGCGCGCAGTTGCGCGAGCGTTACGAGCGTGAGGGCCAGCCGTGGTTCTCCACAGCTCACCTCTGGGATGACGGCGTGATCGACCCGCGCGACACCCGCAAAGTGCTTAGCCAGGCGCTCGCCGCCTGTTCCAACCCCATGCCAGAGCCCGATGTCGGCTATGGCGTCTTCAGGATGTGAGCCATGAGTTTCTCGATGCCAGACCATGTGAAAGTCCGTGAGGTCGGCCCGCGCGACGGTTTCCAGAACGAGCCTGAGGTGATCCCGACGGCCGAGAAGGTGCGCCTGATCGGGCTGCTGATGCAAACCGGCCTGCGGCGCATGGAGGTGACGAGCTTCGTGCGCCCTGATGTGATTCCGCAGCTCGCCGACGCGGCGGCGGTGCTCGAGGGCATCGAGCGGGTCGACGGCGTTTCACTGAGCGTGTTGATCCCGAATGAGCGCGGCCTCGACAACGCCCTGAAGCTTCAGGACCGCTTTGACGAGGTCAGTGTCTTCATGTCGGCCAGCGAGTCCCACAACCAGCACAACGTGAACCGCTCGGTGCAGGAGTCGCTGGCCGGGCTCGAGCGCGTGATCGCCCGCGCCCGCGAGGCGGGGCTGGGCTGCGAGGCCGTGATCGCCACGTCATTCGGTTGCCCCTATGAGGGACACGTGAGACCGGAGCACGTCTATGAGATCGCCGAGCGCCTGGCCGCCGCGGGCGCCGGTGAGATCGGCTTCGGCGATACCACCGGGATGGCCAACCCGCTGCAGGTGCGCGAGTTCTTCCGCAGCGCCTTCGAGCGGCTGCCGGGAGTCGAGCTGACCGCGCACTTCCACAACACCAGGGGTCAGGGTCTCGCGAACGTGTTCGCCGCGCTCGAGGTCGGCGTGGCCTCGTTCGAATCGAGTTTTGGTGAGCTCGGCGGGTGCCCGGTGCCGGCAGGCTCAACCGGCAACATCGCCAGCGAGGACCTGGTCTCGATGCTGCACGAAATGGGGATCGCGACCGGCATCGAGTTGCCGCGCCTGCTCGATGCGAGCGCGGCCGTGCAGATGCTGCTCGGACGCCCGCTAGGTTCGCACCTGCTGACCGCCGGCCCGATCGACTGGCATCAGTCGCGCTGAACGCGGTCCCGTGCTGGAGGCGTGCCTGGTGGAGCGTCCCCGGAGGGGCTATCCGTTGTTCACCTATATCATTTAGCTGATTTGTCAGTGTCTGAATTCCAGTGAGAGGGAGCGCACATGCCGCAGGACCGCAATCCGTACGACGACTTGCCCGCAGTGGCGAGTTTTGAAGTTACGAGCGAGGACGTGAGCCAAGGCGCAAGGCTCGCGAATGATCAGGTGAGCGGCGTCTTCGGCGCCGGCGGCACCGACACCTCACCGCAGCTCAAGTGGAGCGGCTTCCCCGAAGGCACCAAAAGCTTCGCGGTGACGCTTTACGACCCGGATGCCCCCACGGCGAGCGGGTTCTGGCATTGGGCGGTCTGCGACATCCCCGCCGATGTCACCGAACTCCCTCGCGGCGCCGGCCATGAGGAGGGCAGCGAGCTGCCGTCGGGCGGGCTCCAGCTTCGCAACGACAGCGGCATGCGCCGCTTCATCGGCGCCGCCCCACCCGCGGGCCACGGGCCACACCGCTACCACTTTGTCGTGCACGCGGTCGACGTCGAGTCGCTCGGACTCGACGAGATGACCACGCCCGCCCTGCTTGGTTTCACGCTCTTCGGCCACACGCTAGGACGGGCGATGATCGTCGCCAACTATGAGCAGGCTGGCTGAGCCCGCCCGGGGTTAAAGCTGGGCCGATGGCTGGCCGATGCGGATCCGGCGCGGCCGGTGTTTGGGCGTCCGGGTGCTCAAGACCCGGAGGCAGTTCTTGGCAGGCGTGTTTATCTGTTATATGATTTAGTTGTTGTGCTGGCGCTGATGTCAGCCAGCAAGGGAGAGAACAACCATGTCAATGACAGCTCCGCGTAAAACCGCCACCGAATCCGTCTCGCCGACCGAGCTCGAGGCGAATGACGTGATCGTTGATGGCGCGCTGTCGCTGCGCATCGTCGGGGAGCCGCAGACGATGCATACCGGACTCGGGCCGTTCGATGACTTTCAGCTACTGATCCGCACCGAGCTTGAGAACCTTGAGGACGGACACCGCTCTTCACGGGCCTGGCCGCTCGATGCCGTGATCACCCGGCGGTCGCAGCCCAAACCCGAGTAGAACGCCGATGACGCCACAGGAGTTCCGCCGCGTCCTCGGACACCTGCCGACCGGCGTCACAGTGATCACGGCACAGACCCCAGCCGGTCAGGTGGGGATGGCCGCCAACTCGGTCACGTCGGTATCGCTTGAGCCGCCGCTGGTGCTGTTCTGTCCTAGCCGAACTTCGGAGACATGGCCGCAGCTGCGCGAGTCCGGGCGTTTCACGATCAACGTGATGGCCCACCACCACGAGGATTTGACGGCCAGGTTCGCCGCCAAGGGTGTCGAGCGCTTCGCCGGACTTGACTGCATCGACGGCCCTACCGGCCCACGGCTGCGGGACGCGCTTGCCTGGATCGACTGTGAACTGCGCGACGAACACGACGCCGGCGACCACACCATCGTTGTCGCAGACGTGCTCGAGATCAGCTCCGCGCCCGAAGAGCAGCTAAAGCCACCGCTCGTCTTCTTCCGCGGCCGCTACGGAACCTTCGGGGGCGTCGTCTAGCCGTCGGTGCCGCTGCCGCCACCGCGGTTGCGAAGCCATTCCGAGACCTGGTCGGCAACCCCGCCGACCTGGGACCCGAAGTTGGTCACGTTCTCACCGAGGTCGCGGAACGCCCCGCGGAATCGCTCGCCGTAGAACTCCATCGCGTCGCCGGCCTCGCCACGCACATCCGTCTCTTCGTCACGAGTTCTGTACTCGCCGCGGATGATCCGGTCGTATTCGCCGTTCTGCACCCAGCGCATGATCTCGGAGACGCGCCTCACGGCATACGGATGGGTGATGTTGATCTCAGAGAAGAACCTGCGGACGCGATCCGATGGGTCGTCCCAGTTCTCGTACTCCATGGCCTGCGCCATGAACGCGTCGAGGTTCAGCTTCTCTGCAGGCAGACCCGAGGCCGCCACCATCAGCATGCGGCAGACGATCTGCGGGTCCCGCACGACCAGGGCGGCGGCGCGGTCCGAGCTGAGTTCAGCGGCGCGGTACCACTCGAGCAGGACCGTCTGCAAGGCGCGGAAGGGCAACCCCATCAGCGTCGGGACCGAGCTACCGGCCGCGATCAGGATGTTGAGCGCCGTGATGTAAAGCACGTGGTCGGAGAGGATGTGCCCGAGCTCATGGCCGAGCAGCGCCCGCTGCTCACCCGGGCCGAGCCGTTGCAGCACCATCGAATCGACCACGATGATCGGACGCTTGGACCCGATCGTGACGGCGATCCCGCTGACCGGCGTCGACACGTAGAGGTCATACTTGTCGGGCATGTCGAGGATCCGGCAGGCGGCGGTGTGTGAGACCCAGAGGTCGGTGCACTGCTGTTCTGAAACCTTCAGCGAGGTTCCCAGGTAGAACTGCCGAAGGGCCCGCTCGTAACGCCACTCAATCAGCCGGCGAACTAGCGTGTCGAGCATCGGCACCGCCTTCAGCGCAGCGGTCGCGGCCCGGTCCGCAGGATGCTCATACGCCTTCGGCGAGATGTTGAGATAGGGCTCGACGTTTTCCAGGGAGGTACCCGTCACCGTTGGGCAAGCCTATCCCTGTCGTCAAGCGGGGTCGACCCGGCCGATTGGTGGTTCCCCAGCTACCGCAGCTCAAGCACTCCACGATCGAGTACGACGGCTTCCTCCGTTGAGGTCCGGAAGCGGCCGCCGCCCTCAGTGCGCCAGATTGAGACGCTCAACCGCTGACCTGGGTAGGCGGGGGCGGTGAAGCGGCCGCGCATCGAGCCGAAGCGATCAACCTCACCATCGCAGAGCGCGTCGAGCAGCGCGCGACCGGTGTACCCGTAGGTGCAGAGGCCGTGCAGGATCGGCGCGCGAAAGCCCGCCGCCCCTGCGGTCGTTGGGTCTGAGTGCAGTGGGTTGCGGTCTCCGGATAGGCGGTAGATCAGCGCCTGATCTGGACCCGTTTGGTAGCTGCGGATGCAGTCCGGCTCCCCGCGCGGCGGCTCCCACGGCGAACTCAGACCCCGGTCCCCTCCCCAGCCGCCGGCGCCGCGAACGAAGACCACGCTTGTCAGCGTCGCGTAGTGAGTCTCCTCCGAGGCATCCCAGACCTCGGTCTCGAGCGTGATCAGCGCGTCCCTGCCCTTGTCGTAGATCCCGGCGACGACCGTCACCGCGTGGGTATGGCCGCTGACCGGCAACTCCGCGTGGACCGTGAGCGCCTGCTCGGCGTGGAGCATCCGCGCCAGTGAGACCTGGCCGATTGGCGCGTTGCCAAGGTCCGCGAGCGTCAGCACGAACGTCGGCAGCACTCGCTGCCTCACGCCGACGCTGTTCTCGGTGGTGAAGGCCAGCTCGGCTCCGGGACTCCCCGCGCCGGCGCCGACCCCGAGGGCATAAAGCATCGCGTCGCGAGAGCTCCAGGAGCGCTCGAACGGGGACGAGCGCCGCCCGACCGCGTCGAGGTCGAGGTTGAGACCCCCGTAGGGCAATGTGTCGAGTTCGGCCATCAGCTCCCCACCAACTCAGATGTGATGCGTTCAATCATCTAATTCTTTATTATCATGTGTCTCTCCCGGATGGACCCTCACTCTGACGATGCCAGCTGAACGCACACTGCCCTCCCCGGAGGCCGACGACATCGTCAGGCTCGCGCGCGACGTCGCCCGCGGCGAACTTGCGCCGCGGGTCGCGCGCGCTGAGGCCGACAGCGTCTTCCCGCGTGACGTCTTCCGCA
>PLES01000004.1 GCA_003137075.1 Solirubrobacterales bacterium | reverse complement strand
CAGAGCGACACGTATGGGTGGACCTACGGGGAGGGCTGTCTCGGCAATGGTGGGGCGTGCGCGACGGGGCTCGTGTGTGATTCCGTCAGCACGACCTGCTTGCTCGGGTACGGGGTCGAGTGTGCGGACAGGAAGTGTGAACCTCCCCCGTTCTCGTGGACAGCGTCACTATGCCGCACTCCCAATCATTTGTCTTCTTAATTCGAATTCGATTGGACTGACGTAATCAAGATAAGAGTGCAGCCGATCGACGTTGTAGAAGCCCTCGATGTAGTTGTGAATGGAGGTCTCGGCCGCCCGTGGGCTTTCGTGGCGCACGTGGTCCAAGAGCTCAGCCCGCAGGGTCGCGAAGAAGCTCTCGGCAACTGCGTTGTCCCAGCAGTCTCCCTTCCGGCTCATGCTCGGAACCATCCTGTGCATCGCGAGCGCCTGCCGGTATTCGTGGCTGGCGTAAGGACCTCCGCGGTCGGTGTGATGGACGAGGCCCGCGGGAACGGAGCCGCGAGCGCGGACGGCGCGAGTCAGCGCGCAAACCGCAAGCTCGGTGTCGTTGCTCCTACTCATCGCCCATCCGATCACGCGCCGCGAGAAGAGGTCCAGCAGCACCGCCAAGTACGCCCAGCCATCGTCGGTCGCGACGTACGTCACGTCGCCGGCCCACACCTCGTTCGGGCCGCTCGGCTCGAACCGACGCGCCACGACGTTAGGCGCAATCGGGTTCGGATGGTTCGAGTCTGTCGTCCGCCGAAAGCGCCGCTTGCTTCGGCCGACAAGCTGGTTCTCGCGCATCAATCTCTCCACGCGCTTCCTGCCCACGACGACGCCCTGCCTCGCGAGCGCCCTGTGAACGCGCGGGCTGCCGTAGCGCTCGCCGCTCCTCGCGTGCGTCGCAGCGATCTCGGCAGCAAGCCGTGCGTCGTCCCGTGCCCGACGACTCGGTGGTCTCCGCTTCCATGCGTAGTAACCGCTCCGAGAGACGTCGAGGACACTGCAGAGAACCTCGACTGGGCAGTGCGCCTTCTCCGCGTCAACGAGCTCGAACCTCACCCGTTCTCCTTCGCGAAGAAGGCCGCCGCTTTCCTAAGAAGCTCACTCCACGGCGCTCGCAGTGAGCGTGAAGCCCATGGCGCTGGCGCGTCGCCGGAGATTGTTCAGGGTCCGCTCCCGGTACCGCTCCTCATAGTAGGAGGCGCCGGGATCGACGTAAGCCTTCCCGTGTCTGATCGTGTTGTAGAGCACGGTCGCGATCTTGCGGGCCGTCGCGGTGACCGCCTTGGCCTTGCCAACGCGGGCGGCCAGACGCCGAAAGAAAGCGCCGAGGGCCGTAGCCGTCCTACTCACCGAGACGGCCGCGAGCCGCAGAAGGACCGTCGCTCGGTTGGCCGTGCGACGGGTCTTCGCGCTGAGGACTTTACCGCCGGAGATCTTGTTCCCTGGCGCGAGCGTGAGCCACGACGTGAAGTGCTTCGCAGTGGGCCAACGAGTCATGTCGGAGCCGCACTCCGCGAAGATGCGCAACACCGAGTACGGGCCGAGGCCGTGGATCTCCGTAAGATCCACCCCGAGGAGGGAGTTTAGGACGGTGCGGATCTCGAACCGAGGCTCGTTCTTCCCTCGCTGGCGTGCTCGCGGAGCGGTAGATGTATCGGGGTCCCTGGGCAACGCCTGCAGGGCGCGCTCGATCTCGACGTCACAGTCGGACAGCTTCGCTTGGTAGAAATCGTACAGCTCCAGGGCCTGCCGCAGGGCGAAGACGTGCTCAGGTCGGTAGTGGCCGGTGAGGGCGCCCCGAATTGTCTCAACGGACGCTTTGCACCTCACGTCGCGGTATGCCGCGAGCGACTCGGGATCGGTCTCGCCGGCGACGATCTCGCGCAGGATCTTCATGCCCGTCACGCCTGTGATATCCGCGACGACATGGTGCAGCTGCAGGTTCATTTGCATGAGGGCTTTCTGCATGTGCTGGACGTGCGAGGCCGCGTACTCGAGTAGTCTCTCCCGATGCCGCAGATAAGCGCGCAGGGCGACGATCTGGGCCCCGGGCCGAAAGCTCGCACGGAGCAGCCCATACGAGTGGAGTTGTTGGATCCACTGGGCGTCGTTGATGTCAGTCTTGCGACCGGGCACGTTCTTCGCGTCGCGCGCGTTCACGAGCACGACTTCGAGTCCACGCGCCTCGAGAAGTTCAAAGAGCGGGACCCAGTAAATTCCAGTCGACTCCATCGCAACCGTCGCGATGCCGAGACCGACGAGCCAGTCGGCGAGCGCAGTCAGATCCGCCGTGAAGCTGCGAAACGATCGCACCGGCTCGGCATCAAGTTCCGGCGAAACGGCGACGACATGAAACGTCGAGCCGATGTCGACACCCGCTGCGCGACTGTTGAGCGGCGCCAGCGCCGTCATCTTCTTCGTACCCTTCTTCCTGCTGTTCGCCATGATTGCCTCCTAGGTGAGAGGCCCGGAAGCAGGAGCGCGCATCGAATCACTTTCCTAAACGGGATCGCCCGAGGGCGTCACCAATCTCAAGTCCGCAGCGCTCCCTGGACCATGTTTTTTAACGGGGACGGGCCTCCAAAAAGCAGACGGACGCTCCTTCCGGGCGGCCCTTCTTGTAGCGCGGCATGAGCTTCTCGCCCAACAGGTCGGGCGACGCCCGCGACGGTTTTTTAGTATCTCGCGCTCCATCTCGAGTCGCTTGACCCGTTTCCGAAGCTCCCGAAGCTCCTCCTGCTCTGCGGTCGTCAGCGCACCCGGTGGGCCCTCCCGCGTCCACATCTGCCCGCCGGACCCACTCACGCAGCCCGCTGTCCGTCAGGCCCAGGTCCGTCGCTACCTGGCCAATCGACCGGTCGCCTACGCGGCATAGGCGCACCGCCTCTGCCTTGAACTCTGGGGTAAACTTGCGCCGTTTCCTTGGTCCACTTGCCTTCGCCATTGGAACACTCCTCGCGCATGATCGCGCATCTCGGGTGTCCACGAAAGCGGGGGAAGATCAAATCGGCAAGGGATGATCGCCTACTTTACGTGAACCATCATAGTAGCAGGGTAGGAGATGCATCGAGCTACCTACCTAAGCTCCCTTATCGGCAAGCTNNTTCTACAGCACTCCCCTACTGCATCCCACTCTCATGAAGACCTGCGTAGGTCTGGTGGATGCGAATGTCGACCGAAGCGGGACCATCGAGATCCACGTCGACGGTCATCGGCTCCGCGTTGCTCTCGGCCGTCACGAGCGACCACGTCGACACCCGCAGGATTCCTCTCCCGTGGAGGGCGCCGGTGATGGCGCCGCTCTTCGCCGCTACCTTGAGCGCGAACGGGCCGCACGTCAGCTCGGGATAGCTA
>PLES01000006.1 GCA_003137075.1 Solirubrobacterales bacterium | reverse complement strand
TGGCGCACTGTCGGATCGATCGATTTCCAACATGCTGGCCCCGGCCCCGTCAGGCGTGTGGCCACCGAAGCGCCGTCACCGTGGTCACATCGGACGACTGACATCACGTGAGACGAGCAGCTGACATCTCTTGAGAATTCCGCTGACATCCCGTGAGATTTCACAACGCACGAGTCGGTGAGTATACGCCCGTCGCGACTTGCTGGGTTACATAACGATGATTATCGCGCGTTACACGAAGCTTTCTGGGGTCTCTTGTGGTGTGGGTCTCAAGCTTTTGCCTGTCACTCATCCCAAGTCGCTGGAACGCCCCGTATAGGGCAACCGCTGTTGCTGAGAATTGGTCGTCACCGTCGTACCCAACGACGTCTTGCGAGCAAAGGTCGTCGATGGGTTCCTTGAGGGCGCCTTTAGAGCGATGGGTTTGGCGCGCCGCTGCCCTTGTCGGGCGCCAGGGCCCCCTCTACACGGTCAAGCCAGTCGCGGCGCTAGTCGTCGGTCGATTACGTATCCGTAACGGGCAAAACGCCAGGCCAAGAACCCGTCCAATGGTCTCGCGGGGATTGACATGCAAAAGCCGGCGCAGACGCTGCAGACGCCCAACATGAAGAAATGCGCGTCCAGAAACGCCAGACCGGTCACAAAGGACGTTCCTGGGCCCGCGACGGCGATCAGAAAGCCTTCCCTGGCGGTGCGAGGGCCAACCGCCATACGCACGCCTCTCGAGGAGATGTGAAGGCTCGGCACAAGCCCCATCGCCTTGGCGATCGCCGCGTGGCCAGCTTCGTGCAGGACCGTCACGACCACCAAGCACCAAAGCAAACCCGGATACGTCGCGATCGTCATCGGCACCGTCACCAAAAAGTCCAACTTGACCAGGAAAAGCACTGCCTTCTTCATCAACCCGGGAGTCCTTTCCAAGGGAAGTTCTACTGATCAGCGTCTCTAACCAGCACTCGCAGTTCCACACCCCGATAGCTCTCGGGTTGTGCGCCCATCTCCGCCCCGGGCGAGTTCTCTCGCCGTTGGCCTGCGAGACGAGTTATAGCCGTCTCGGCGACTTAAGCCATCAGTCTCCGAATCCAGAGGGTCGGACCGCGGTGTTCACAGCTGCTGCAGCTATGGTCGCAGCTCGAGGTCGACGCTGACGCCTCTGATGAACCGGTCACACCGCGACCCCGCGACGTTGCGGTCAGGCCAGCGGAATATCGCCAGGACCCGCGCCACGCCACCCCGTCCCATCGGTGTGGCGCCAGTCCTTATCGCAGCGAGGAAGTGTCCGCATCGGCGCGCCTCGATCGGCCGACGCGAGGACCGGGCTAGGCACCCGGCCCGGGGCTGGGATCTGTCGCCCCAACAACGCGCGTTTCGTGAGGCCAGGATGACGACCCGTGCGCCGCGCGCCCAGGATGGAGCGTCTGACAGACGACGAGCCGGTACCGTTAGCTACGAGCAAAGGAGTTCAGTTGGCACCGATAACACGCGGCTTTCACGGGAGGCGTCCCACTGTAGACCCGTCCCGGATCCCACCCGGCCAGTACCTCGAACGCGGTTTTCCGGTGCTCTCTGCCGGGCCTACTCCGCGAGTCGATCTCTCAGCCTGGAGCTTCGCGATCGATGGTGCTCTCCAGGCCGCGCTGTCATGGACCTGGGAAGAGTTCATCGCGCTGCCGGCTGAGAACCCCACCGTAGACATCCACTGCGTGACCAAATGGTCCAAGCTGGACACCACGTGGCGGGGCGTGTCCCTGGACACGTTGTTGGAAGAAGCTCACACGGGGGCTGCGTACGTCACCGTCTGGTCAGATGGCGGCTACACGACGAACCTTCCGCTAGAGGACCTGACTGGTGGTCGTGCCTGGGTGGTCTACGAGTACAACGGCGAGCCACTAGCGCCGGAGCACGGAGGCCCTGCGCGGCTTCTGGTGCCCCACCTCTACTTCTGGAAGAGCGCGAAGTGGGTCCGAGGACTCACACTCACACTCGACGACCAGCCCGGCTTTTGGGAGCAGTACGGCTACCACAATCACGGTGACCCTTGGCTCGAGCAGCGCTACCAGGGCGACTGACCTGGCAGCTCGCGACGGTGGTCGAGCTCATCGACGAGACCGCGCGAACCAAAAGCATCGTGTTGGACGCTCCAGAGTGGGCCGGTCACAGCCCCGGCCAGCACCTCGACGTACGGCTCACCGCCGAGGATGGGTACCAAGCACAACGCAGCTACTCCATCGCGTCCGCGCCCGCCGACGAGCACCTCGTGATCACAGTCGAACGCCTCGACGACGGAGAGGTCTCGCCATACCTCACAGATGAGCTCCGAGTCGGAGATGTGTTCGAGCTCCGTGGACCAATCGGCGGGTACTTTGTCTGGCGCCAGTCGATCAGCCGCCCGCTCCTAATGCTCGCCGGCGGCTCTGGTGTCGTCCCGTTTCGCTCGATGCTTCGTGACTGGGCGACCGGGCCACGGTCGCAGACACCGCGCCTGCTCTACTCCTCGAGATCACTTGAGCACGTCATCTTCCGGACGGAGCTCGAAGCGTTCTCGCGCGACGGAGTCGATGTTCAGATCACATTGACCCGGGAGTCGCCGACCGGATGGCGCGGACATCGCGGACGGATCGACTCTCCGCTTCTAGAGGGACTCGCATTCCCAATCGCTGACGATCCAATCGCCTACATATGCGGTCCGAGCGGCTTCGTAGAGGCCGCCTCTCAGGCGTTGCTCGAACTCGGCTACCCGCCAGCACGGATCAGAACCGAACGGTTCGGGCCGTCTGGCAGCTGAACTACTTCTCGAGCGACAGCCACTGTCAAGAATCAGCAGTCGACGATTGCTAACTCAATGCGCGCGTTCGGCC
>PLES01000080.1 GCA_003137075.1 Solirubrobacterales bacterium | reverse complement strand
GGCGCCGTGCAGCCCGGTGCAGGAGCACTCACCGACCGCGAACAAGCCTGGCAAGGTCGAGCGCGCGTTGAGGTCGGTCTCGATCCCGCCCATCATGTAGTGGGCTGCCGGCGCCACCGGGATCACGCTGCTCTCCGGGTCGATGCCGGCCTCGCGNNGCCAGCTCGTCGACGAAGCGCTCGCCGGCACCGTTACGCAGCACGGCGCCCTCACCGCGGATCGCCTCCGTGACCAGCAGGCCATCGTTGAGGTCGGTGGCGACCACCGCCGTCGGGTGGAACTGCATCATCTCGATGTCTGCCAGCGTCGCCCCGGCGCGGTAGGCGAGCAGCAGGCCGCCGCCGGTCGCTCCGGCCGGGTTGGTCGTGCGAGACCAGAGCGCGGCGGCTCCACCGGTGGCGAGCACCGTGGCCGGTGCGCGCAGCTCCTGACCGTTGTCGAGCACCACGCCGGTGCAGCGCCCGCCGTCGGTCAACAGCGAGATCACGCGCCGGCCCTCCAAGACCTCGATCCGCTCGTCCTGTGCCACAACCGCGGAGAGCTGTCGCACGATCCTGCGGCCGGTCGCGGCGCCGCCCGCGTGCACGATCCTGCGCAGGCCGTGACCGCCCTCGAGTCCGAGTGCGAAGTGACCGCTTGCGTCGGTGTCGAAGTTCACCCCGAGCCGGGCCAGGTCCTCGACTACGGCTGGGGCTTCGCTGGTCAGCACGCGCGCCGCCGACTCACGCACAAGGTCACGGCCGGCCACGAGCGTGTCGGCGAGGTGAAGCTCTGGGGTGTCGCCCTCGCCGAACGCCGCCGCGAGACCGCCCTGCGCCCAGTAGCTCGAGGATTCGGCCAGCTCCGTGGCGGAGACGAGCGTCACCTGCGCACCGGCGCGCGCAGCGCAGATCGCTGTATAGAGGCCGCCGCCACCGGCGCCAACCACGACCAGCTGCCTCTGACCGAAGCCAGTGGCCTGTCGACCACTGGACAGAGCTTCCACGACCGGTACGGTACCGGCGCATGGCACCACGCCCTGTCTTCCTCGACCACCCCTCCTCGCTCGAGCACGACACCGGCGGCGATCCGGAGAACGTCCAGCGGCTGCTGGTGCTGAACGAGGAGCTCGAGAACTACGCCCACTTCGGCTACGAGCGGATCAGCTCACCGGCGGTGCAGCGCGGGGTGCTGGAGGGGGTCCACACACCCGAGCACATCGACGCGTTGGAGCAGTTCGCGGCCGCCGGCGGTGGTCGGCTCGACGTCGACACGGTTATGAGCTCCGGCTCGTATGTCGCGGCGCTGCACGCTGCCGGGGGCGCCGTGGAGTTGGTGCGCCGGCTCGTCGACGGTGGGGCGGGCCAGGTCGGATTCAGCGCGCATCGGCCCCCGGGGCACCACGCCGTCGCCGAGCGCGCGATGGGTTTCTGCCTGTTCAACAACATCGCTGTCGCGGCGCGCCACGCGGTTGACGCGCTCGGCCGCAAGCGCGTGCTGATTCTCGACTGGGACGTTCATCACGGTAACGGCACCAGCGACATCTTCTGGGAGTCCGACGAGGTGCTGCTGCTCTCGATCCACGAGTGGCCGCTCTACCCGGGCAGCGGCCGCGCCTCAGAGGTCGGGCGCGGAGCTGGGCGCGGCTACACCGTGAACGTGCCCGTTCCAGCGGGAACGGGCGACGCCGCCTACGTCTCACTGGTGCGGGATCTGGCGGTCCCGCTGGCGCGCCTCTACGAGCCGGATCTGATCCTGATCTCGGCCGGCTATGACGCGCATCTGGAGGATCCGCTGGCTGATTGCGCGGTCACCGATGCGGGCTTCGCGCAGATGACCGCGCTGATGCGGCAGCTCGCGATCGAGCTCGAGGTGCCGCTCGGCTGCGTGCTTGAGGGTGGCTATGCGGTGCACGCGCTGGCGCGCTCGGTCGCGGTGACGATGCGCTCGCTGCTGCCCGGCGTGAACAGCGATCCCTCGATGCCGGTGCACCCACTCGCCATGGAGGCGCTTACACGCCTCGCCGAGTTCTGGCCCGGCCTGGTTTAGGGTGAAGGCATGAGCGAACGTAGCTACGGCCGTGCGGCCGATCAGATGAGGCCGATCACGATCGAGCCCGGATTTGTCCGTACCGCGACCGGTTCCGCGCTGATCTCGGTCGGCGAAACCCGCGTGATCTGCACCGCCTCGGTGCAGGAGAGCGTGCCGCGCTGGATGGCGGGCAAGGGCAACGGCTGGGTCACCGCCGAGTACGGGATGCTGCCCGCGTCGACCGGCGACCGCAAACAGCGTGACATCAGCAAGGGCAAGGCCGACGGCCGCTCGGTTGAGATCCAGCGCCTGATCGGTCGCTCGCTGCGCGGCGTCGTCGACTTTGCCGCGCTCGGCGAGCGCACTGTCTACGTCGACTGTGATGTGCTGCAGGCTGACGGCGGCACTCGCTGTGCCTCGATCACCGGTGGCATGGTGGCGCTGCGGCTGGCCTTCGCGAAGCTGGTCGCCGAGGGCAAAGTTGAGCGGGTCCCGCTGACCGGGA
The DNA here is from genome assembly GCA_003137075.1 of Solirubrobacterales bacterium. Taxonomy (GTDB): domain Bacteria; phylum Actinomycetota; class Thermoleophilia; order Solirubrobacterales; family Solirubrobacteraceae; genus Palsa-465. The sequence continues at coordinate 32,609 of PLES01000080.1, read as the reverse complement.
CCGTGGCCGCGATCTCAGCCGGGATCGTCGCCGGCGTGCCGCTGCTCGACCTCGACTACCCCGAGGACTCCTGCGCCGAGGTCGACGCGAACGTTGTGATGACCGGTGACGGCGGCCTCGTCGAGGTTCAGGCAACGGCCGAACGCACTCCGCTCTCGCGTGCTCACCTCGACGACCTCTTGGCACTGGCCGAGCTCGGCATCGCTCAGCTTCAGACCGCGCAGGACCAGGCGGTCACGGCCGGGAGCTAGTGCGGTGGAGCTGATCCTGGCCACGCGCAACGCGCACAAGGTCCTCGAGGTTTCGCGTTTGCTGGCGCCCTACGGGTTGACGGTCGCGCCGCTGCCGCAGAGCGTCGTGCTGCCGCCGGAGGACGGCGACAGCTATGAGGCCAACGCGCTGCCAAAGGCCCGCGCTGCGGCGCTGGCGCTTGGTGTGGCTGTGATCGCCGACGATTCGGGCATCGAGTCGGCCGCCCTGGGTGGGCGGCCTGGGGTCCGCTCGGCACGCTTCGCCGGTGAGCAAGCGAGCGACGCCGAGAACCTCGCGAAGCTCCTCGCGTCGGCCCCGGCGGGCAGCGAGCTGCGGTACGTCTGTGCGGTTGCCTTCGTCGAGCGCGACAGTGAACGAGTTTTCGTCGGGGATTGCCGGGGCCGTCTGGCGGCGGCCCCGGCGGGCTCCGGCGGCTTTGGCTACGACCCGGCCTTCCTGCCCGCAGACCGCAGCGATGGCCTCACGATGGCGCAACTGTCAGAGGTTGAGAAGGACGCGATCAGCCACCGTGGCCAGGCGGTGCGGGCGTTCGCGGAGTGGTTTACCTCTGAGCGAAGCGGCGGGCAGCGCTCAAAAAGCGCTTAGAGCAGGTTAATTCCGGCTGACACGGCGACCGCGAAGGCGACGACTGCGTAGCCGCGATCGCCGCGGATCAGCACCACGATTGCCGCGATCGAACACGCGAGCGTCGTGAACATCCAGGCGATGCGTCCCAGTTGCACCTGCCGAAGGATGGCAGGTGGGCCGGTCCTTGAAGCTCAACGGGAGCGCAAAGCGCGGGAAACTCTGGGCTTTCATGGAGCGAAAGACCCCCGACCGTCCGCAAACCGTGTTAGCTTCGGCGCTTCCTACCACCTCGAAGGAGGAGTGAAGTGACGAAAACCGAGTTCATCGACGAAGTCGCCGAGCGCGCTGGTCTAAGCAAGAAGGATGCTTCGGCAGCGGTCGATGCGGTTCTGGAGACGGTCGAAGGCGCGCTCAAGCGCGGCAGCGACGTGACGTTCTCCGGCTTCGGCAAGTTCAGCGTGTCCGCGCGTAGCGCGCGGGAGGGTCNNCCCCGCCACTGGCGAGAAGATCCAGATCAAGGCCTCAAATGTGCCTAAGTTCACCGCTGGCGCTGCGCTGAAGAAGGCCGTCAACTAACGGCATTTCGGTATCGCATGTGACCACGGTCGCGGAGGTAGCTGGAAACGGCTTGTCCGGCGGGGTCGTAACGTACGACCCCGTGGAGACCAGTGAATCCGCCGTGAGTTTCGGGGACCGGTTGGCCGAGCGTGTGGCGCGACGTGAGTCGCAACTCGTGCTCGGTCTCGACCCGGATCCCTCGCGGCTGTGGCCACATGCGCTTGAGCTTGCGGGTGGAGTGGACGACCGGTCTGCTCCGCCCGCCGCCCTCGCCGCGAGGGCGGTCACGGCTCACTGTCGGCTCCTGATCGACGCGGCCGGCGACCAGTGCGTCGCCGTGAAGCCGCAGGTCGCGTGGTTCGAGCGCCTCGGCGCTGCCGGCTGGGCATCGCTGGCGGAGGTCGTCGCCTACGCGGCCGCGGCCGGCCTGATCGTGATCGCCGATGCCAAGCGTGGTGACATTGACGTCTCCGCCGCCGCCTACGGCCAGGCCTTCTTCGGTGTGACCGAGACTCCCTACGGTGTCGTTGAAGGCCTCGGCGTCGACGCGCTGACGGTCAGCCCGTGGCTCGGGACCGACTCACTTGAACCTTTCGCGCAGGCCGCCCGCGCCCGCGCCGCAGGTCTATTCGTGCTGGCTCGCACCTCCAACCCCGGCGCCGCCGATCTGCAGGATCGTGAGCTTGCCGCAGGCACCGTCAGCGAGGCCGCCGCGGCGATGATCGCCAAGCTCGGCGCCGACGGGATCGGGGAGAGCGGGCTGAGCGACATCGGTGCTGTGGTTGGCGCCACGGCGCCGCACCAGCTCGCAAATCTGCGCGCGGCGATGCCGAACGCAATCTTCCTGTTGCCCGGGGTCGGGGCGCAGGGCGGACAGATCGAGGCACTCGCGCCGGCCTTTGAGCCCGGACCGGCCGGCGGCCTGGTCAGCGTCTCCCGCGGGATCGCCTACGCCTACACGGCTGACGGCGGTGATCCAGCAGACAGCGCACGCCGCGAGGCGGCACGTCTACGGGATTCTGTGAATCGTCTGGTATCACGCTCCTGATGAGAAGAGCCGTACTCATGGTCGCCGCCATCGCCGCGGCGGCACTCTTGACATGCGCCGGGCCGGCGCTGGCGACGCCCGCTCCCGACCTGCAGGTCACCGGTGCCAGCCTGTTCCTCGCCGGTGCAGCGAAACCGCTCTGGAGTGAAAACGGCAACGCTGAGCTGGCAATCGCCAGCACCACCAAGTTGATGACCGCGCTGGTGGTGCTGCAACACGTGAGCAACCTCAACCAGGTCTTCACACAGGGCAGCTGGGTCGACCAGCCGGGTGACTCGCAGATCGGTCTGGTCCCCGGCGAGAAGATGACCGTGCGCGACCTGCTGGTGGCGCTGCTGCTGCCGAGTGCCGATGACGCCGCGGCCGACCTGGCGTACAACGTCGGCGACGGTTCGACCGCCAAGTTCGTGGCGATGATGAACGCCGAAGCCCGCGAACTTGGGCTCAAGCACACGCACTACACGACGCCGAGTGGTCTCGATACGCCCGGCAACTACTCAAGCCCGGACGACCTGGTGCGCCTCGCCGACTACGACACGAGCTACTCGGCATTCTTTCGCCACACGGTGGATCTGCGCTCGGCACGGATCACCGTCGGCAACCACCAGATGACGGTCGCCAACACCGACACGCTGCTCGGCGTCGTGCCCTGGGTTCACGGCGTCAAAACCGGGCATACGCTCGAGGCCGGCTATGTGCTGGTCAGCCAGGGCACGCGCGACGGCTTCACGCTCACGGCTTCGGTGCTCGGTACCGACAGCGAGGCCGAGCGCAATGCCAACGCGCTGGCGCTGCTCAACTACGGCTTCAGCGAGTACCACCTGATCAGGCCGCTGCACCGTGGTCAGGCACTCGGCTGGTTGCCGGTCGCTTACTCCAACACTCACGCCAGGGTGGTGGTCGGGCGCAGCTTCACCGACGTGGTCCCAGACTCGGCTCGGGTCGTGCTCAAGCGCAAGCTGCCCAAACAGCTCTCAGGCCCGCTCGCGGCCGGCACCGTGGTCGGGCATGTGCGTGTCCTGGTCTCCGGCAAGGTCGTGGCCGTCGTGCCGCTGCGGCTGCGCCGCGCGCTGCCGGCGGTCTCGACGATGACGAAAGTTGCTCGCGCGCTTGGCGGACCGTTTACGCTCATCTGCGTTGTGCTTGCGCTTGCCGCTGCAGCGGTCTTCACGGTGCGGCGCCGGCGTCCACGAGTCGTGGCCGCCGGGCAAAGTAGACAGCGATGATCCTCACGGTCACCCTCAACCCAGCTCTGGACCGCACCCTCGAGGTGCCGAGTTTCACACCGGGTCGCCGCCACCGCACCGTCGATCAGCAGACGATGCCTGGAGGTAAGGGCGTAAACGTCGCCCGCGCGCTGAAGCGGCTCGGCCAGCCGGTGATCGCCACCGGCATCATCGGCGGGGCCACCGGCACGCGCATCATCGAGGCGCTCAACGACGAGTCGATCCTCAACGCCTTCTTCCGCATCCGCGACGAGTCGCGCACCAACATGGCGCTGCTCGATCCGACCACCGGCGTGCACACGGAGATCAACGAGCGCGGGCCTTCGGTGACCGAGCACGAGCTCGCGCTCTTCCAGGAGCGGCTGCTGTACCTCGCCCGCGGCGCCAGCATGTGCGTGTTCGCGGGCAGCCTGCCGCGAGGGCTCGAACCCGAGACCTACGCGGAACTGATCCGCTCGGTTCGCAAGCTCGGCCTGACCACGATCATCGATACGGACGGCGAACCGCTGAAGCTCGCGGTTCGCGCCGAACCGGATGTCGTCTCGCCGAACGAGCTCGAGGCGGAGGACCTCGCCGGCCATGAGTTCGTCGGCGTCGATGACCGTGCACGGGCCGTCGTCGAGATCGCCCGCCAGGGACCGGAAGAGGCGATCATGACGGTGCCTGACGGCTGTTACGCCTACGTCCGCGAGGACGGTGGCCATGTGATCTACCGGCTGACGATCGATCCGCTCGAGGCGCGCTCACCGATCGGTTCAGGAGACGCGTTCCTGGCCGGATACGTGGCCTCGCGCTACGAGGGCAAGGAACCGGTTGAGTGCCTGCGTTTCGGTGTCGCCTGCGGCGCCGAGTCGACCCAGCACATCGGCGCCGGGATCATCGATCCCGCCCAGGTCGAGCGCCTGCTCGAGGGCATCTCCGCGGAGCGCGTGACGCTCCCGGTCGAAGTCTTCTGAGTCGTCGCCGTCGCGCCCGCGCCCCGCGTCCGCCGCGCGCTCTGTGATTCCGCTCACGTACGAGCCGTAATCGCCCACGTTCCGGGCATTGACGCCAGGGCCGAGAGCGGCGCGATGCTAACGTGAAACAGACCGATTGCCGCCGGCCACGCGGCTGCGTGCTGATGCCGAAAGTGGGGTTCCCCTTGTCAACCGAGCGACCTTCTACGATGCGCTGATGGAAGTCGAAATTGGACGTGGAAAGAAGGCCCGACGGGCCTATGGATTTGACGACGTAGCGATCGTGCCGTCACGCCGGACACGTGACCCCGACGACGTCGACATCAGCTGGACGCTTGGTCCGTACCGCTTCGATCTGCCGTTGCTCGCGGCTGCTCTGGACGGTGTGGTGAACCCGGAAACGGCCGGGCTACTCGGCAAGCTCGGCGGTCTCGCGGTGCTCAACCTCGAGGGCATCCAGTGCCGCTACGAGAACGCCGACGAGATGCTCGCTCAGATCGCGACCTTCTCCAAGGACATCGCGACTCGCGAGCTTCAGGACATTTACCGCGAGCCGGTCAAGCCAGAGCTGATTGCCAAGCGCATCAAGGAGATCAAGGCTCAGGGTGTAGTCGCCGCCGCCTCACTGACTCCGCAGAAGGTCCGTACCTACTACGAGATCGCACTCGACGCCGGCCTCGACATCCTCGTGATTCAGGGCACCGTCGTCTCGGCTGAGCATGTCTCGCTCGACGAGTCACGACCGCCGCTGAACCTCAAGGAGTTCATCCGGGAGCTGTCGCCGATCCCGGTCGTGGTTGGCGGTTGTGCCTCCTACCACACTGGTCTGCACCTGATGCGCACCGGCGCTGCCGGCGTGCTCGTCGGTGTCGGCCCGGGCGCGATCTGCACGACCCGTGGCGTGCTCGGCCTCGGTGTTCCGCAGGCGACAGCTATCGCTGACGTCGCGGCGGCCCGCTCGCAGCACATGCTGGAGACCGGTGAGTTCGTGCGTGTGATCGCCGACGGCGGCATGCGCAACGGCGGTGACATCGCCAAGGCAGTTGCCTGTGGCGCTGACGCTGTGATGCTCGGCTCGGCCCTGGCACGCTGTTACGAGGCGCCGGGCAAGGGCTTCAACTGGGGCATGGCGACCTTTCACCCGACACTGCCGCGCGGTACCCGCGTCGCCACCAGGCAGAACGGGTCGCTCGAGGAGATCGTCAAGGGCCCGGCCCGTGAGAACGACGGCACCTTCAACATGATGGGAGCGCTCCGCACCTCGATGGCGACCTGTGGCTATCGGGATATCGCCGAGTTCAACCGCGCTGAGTTGATGGTCGCGCCATCGCTGCAGACTGAGGGCAAACACCTCCAGCGCGAACAGGCCGTGGGCATGGGCGCCTCCGGCAAGGCGACTGCCGGTGTCGCTGATTGAGGCTGAGGGTGCACCTGTCGCCGGTGGTCCAGTGGCTGCCGGCGACGCACCCGCCACACAGGAACTGCGAGCGAAAACCGAGTTGGACAAGGACGCAGTGAGCGCGGCGGGCGATGACGCCCGCGAGCGAGCGAGGACGCCGTCCAACGAAGGTTTGCAGCCGCAGAACGTTGTAGTCCTCGACTATGGCGGCCAGTACTCACAGCTGATCGCGCGCCGCGTGCGCGAGTGCGGTGTGTTCTCAACGCTCCTGCCCTACCACGTGGGGCCTGAAGAGGTAAAGCGCCTTGACCCGATCGGTCTGATCCTTTCCGGCGGCCCGGCCTCCGTCTACGACGCCGGCGCCCCCGCGCTCGATCCAGGGCTGCTTGAGCTGGGAATCCCCGTGCTAGGTATCTGTTACGGAATGCAGTTGGTCGCGCGCGAACTGGGCGGCACCGTTGAGAGCGCCGAGGTGGGCGAGTACGGCCGCTCCCAGCTGACCGTGCACGATCGCGGGCGCCTGCTCGCCGAAACCCCGACCGACCAGGCCTGCTGGATGTCGCACAGGGATACCGTCTTCAAGGCGCCGCCGGGCTTTGAGGCGCTCGCCTCTTCGACCGCTTCGCCGGTCGCCGCGATCGAGTCTGAAGCACGCCAGATCTACGGAATCCAGTTCCACCCTGAGGTCGTGCACACGCCTTACGGCCAGCAGGTCCTGCGGAACTTCCTGATCAACATCTGTGGTGCCGACGGCACCTGGAGTGCCCGCTCCGTGATCGACGATCAGATCGAGAAGATCCGCGCCCAGGTCGGCGACGGCCGCGCCATCTGTGCGCTCTCCGGGGGCGTCGATTCAAGCGTCGCGGCGGTGCTGGTGCATCGCGCGATCGGTGACCAGCTGACCTGCGTGTTCGTCGATCACGGACTGATGCGCAAGAACGAGGCCGATCAGGTGATCGCCGCCTTCACTGACTACTTCCGTGTGCCGCTCGTGGCGGTCCACGCCGAGCAGCGCTACCTAGAACGGCTCAAGGGCGTCACCGACCCGGAGCAGAAGCGCAAGATCATCGGCTCTGAGTTCATCCGCATCTTTGAAGAAGAGGCCGAAAAGCTGGAGGGCGTCAAATTCCTCGTCCAGGGCACGCTCTACTCGGACGTGATCGAGTCCGGCGGCGGCACCGGAACGGCCACGATCAAGTCTCACCACAACGTCGGTGGCCTGCCTGAGGACCTTGAGTTCGAGCTCGTCGAGCCGCTGCGCACGCTGTTCAAGGATGAGGTCCGCGCGGTCGGGGCCGAGCTTGGGATGCCGGAGCGCATGGTCTGGCGCCAGCCGTTCCCGGGCCCGGGCCTCGGTATCCGCATCGTTGGCGGCGAAGTCACCAAGGAGAAGCTCGACATCCTGCGGGAAGCCGACGCGATCCTCCAGGATGAGATCCGCAAAGCCGGCCTCTATCGCGAGCTCTGGCAGTCGTTCTGCGTGCTGCCGGATATCCGCGCCGTCGGTGTCCAAGGCGACAACCGCACCTACGGTCACGTGATCGCAATCCGCGCCGTCACCAGTGATGATGCGATGACCGCGGACTGGGCACGACTGCCTTATGACCTACTTGAGCAAATCGCTAGTAGGATGATCAATCAGATCCGCCCTGTCGGCCGTGTGGTGCTGGACATAACCAGCAAGCCACCCGGAACGATTGAGTGGGAGTAACCCAACCGGAGCCTCTACTTCCGGGATCAGCCTTGCGCTGAACTCGGAATCCGCGTTTGCGCAGCGATGTCCTATCATGGACCGTCCCGCGCGTCCGCGCGGCCAACTTGCATGCCATGAAGACATACGTAGCTAACCCCACTGACCGCGAGCGCAACTGGCTGATCGTCGATGCCACCGGGCTGACCCTCGGTCGCCTGTCGACCCAGATCGCCGACGCCCTGCGCGGCAAGCGCAAGCCGACTTACACGCCCCACGTTGACACCGGCGACTTTGTGGTCGTCATCAACGCGGAAAAGATTTCCGTCACCGGAAACAAGATGGCGCAGAAGATGTACTACCGCCACTCCGGTTACCCGGGCGGCCTGAAGTCCCGCACCCTTACTGAAATGCTCGACCGCCGTCCGGAAGAAGTGATCCGTCTGGCCGTGAAGGGCATGCTGCCGCGCAACAGACTTGCGCGTAAGCAGCTCACCAAGCTCAAGGTTTACGCAGGGCCCGATCATCCTCACGCCGCCCAGCAGCCGCAACCGATGGAGATCGCGTCGTGACCGACGAAGTTGAAAACACCGCTGACGAGCCCACACCTGAGACGTCAGCAGAGGTGACCCCCGAGCCCCAGGCTCAGGCCACCCCGGAAGTACCCGCGCAGGAGGCCGAGGTCCCGGCCGAGGAGGTTCTCGCCCAGCCTGTCGCTGTCGAGCCGATCGTGCCGGTCGCTGAAGGCGAACTGATCGCTGCCGGCGAGCCGGTCGCAGAAGTTTCAGTCGAATACATCGAGGTTGACGAGGCCCCGCGTGAGAAGCCCGCGATCCCAGGCGCTGACCTGATTCCGGACCTCGTCACCGACGGTTCTGACTTCCTTGACGCCGAGGCCCGTGCCGCGGCTGAAGCGGAGGCCGAGGAAGCTGCGGCTCGCGAAGCCGCCGGCGACGACGACGAGGAGATCGTTGTTCAACCGATCGCCGACGCAGCCATCGACCTTGCCGCCGGCGCGCGTTACACCGCCACCGGTAAGCGCAAGACGGGCGTCGCTCGCGTGATCTTGAAGCCTGGTACCGGCACCTACATCATCAACGGCCGCACGCTGGAAGAGTTCTTCCCGCGCGACACGCTTCAGAAGGTCATCCGTCAGCCGCTTGAGACTGTCGGCTACGACAACCGCATGGACGTCATCGCCCGCATGCACGGTGGTGGCGTGTCGGCTCAGGCCGGCGCTCTGCGTCACGGCATCTCAAAGGCGCTGCTCGAGGCCGACCCGAACCTTCGTGGCGAATTGAAGCGCCGTGGCTTCCTCACGCGTGACCCACGCGTCAAGGAGCGTAAGAAGGCCGGTCTCAAGAAGGCCCGTAAGCGGCCTCAGTTCTCGAAGCGTTAGTCGGCGCTCCTCTTCGGAGCGATACTTCGTAGATGTCGCGCCAGCTCTTTGGCACGGATGGTGTGCGTGGGCGGGCAGGAGAATTCCTAACCGCCGAGTTGGCGCTGGCCTTGGCCCGCGCGACGGTCGAATTGAGTTGCGATCGGCACCCTCGGGTGCTGATCGTGCGCGACACGCGCGAGTCGGGCGCGATGCTCGAGGCGGCTATCGCCGCCGGTGTCACCTCCGCCGGGGGGGATGTGCTGCTCGGCGGCGTGTTGCCGACCCCGGCGGCGCCGCTTTTGCTGCGCCGCCACGGACTGCAGCTGGCGGTCGTGATCTCCGCTTCGCACAACCCGTACGAGGACAACGGCATCAAGTTCTTCGCGGGTGACGGCTTCAAGCTTTCGGATGAGACCGAGACCGAGATTGAGAACCGGATCGATCTCCCTGGCGCCCCCAGCGAACGTACAGGGCGCGTGCGCGAGCTCCACGGAGCGCTTGAGGACTATCTGCGTGAGCTGCACACGCGCTTCGTTTCGCTCGACCTCAGCGGCCGCCGGATCCTGCTGGACTGTGCAAACGGCGCCACCTACCGTGCCGCGCCGGAGATCTTCCGCCGATTGGGCGCGCAGGTAGACGTCGTCGCCGACGATCCCGATGGCCGCAACATCAACGCCGGTGTCGGCTCCACGCACATGGGACATCTCTGTGAGCTGATGGCCGGCGGCGAGTACGACGCCGGGTTCGCGTTCGATGGCGACGGAGACCGCGTGCTGGCGGTCGACCGCCACGGCGTGGTGATCGACGGCGACGAGCTGGTTGCGATCGTCGCCACCCACTACAAGCGCACCGGGGTTCTCAACGGTGGCGGCGTCGCCGTGACCGTGATGACCAACTACGGCTTCCACACCGCCATGCAGGACGCGGGAATCAACGTGACCACCACTGCCGTCGGCGATCGCTACGTCAACGAGGCTCTGCGCAACCTCGACTGGCGGCTCGGCGGTGAGCAGTCTGGCCACATCATCGATCTGGGCTTCGGCCCATCCGGGGATGGCATCGCCAGCGCCTTGCTGACGTTGGAGGCGCTCGACGGCGGTGACCTCGTTGACCGCCAGGCGATGGTCAAGCTCCCACAGAAACTCGTCAACATCCGCGCCGCCAGCCGCGAGCGCCTGACCGCCGCGATGGACTCAGACCAGGTCAAACGGGCCGTCAGCGCCGCCGCTGCCTCGCTCGCCGGTCGCGGCCGCGTGCTGGTCCGTGCCTCCGGCACCGAGCCGCTGATACGCGTGATGGTCGAGGCTCCAACTCAGGAGGAGACCGACGAGGTCTGCTCCGAGCTCGCTACCGCCGTCGAATCGGCCCTGGCCTAGCCGGGCCGCGGCGCGCCGCGTGCGCCGGCGCTCGGTTGTCCGTCACGGAGGCCGCGAGTTTCGTCTCGTCGGCCGCCCAAGTAGACTCGGGATTTCGCTCGTCGGTTTTGCCTTGACGAGCGCGGGCCGCCTCGGAGCGGCTCGATGCAGACCCCGAATGCAGGAGACAGGTCACTAACCCATGTGCGGAATCGTCGGCTACGTCGGACCACGTGAAGTACGTCCTCTGCTCTTCGCCGGGTTGGAGAAGCTCGAATATCGTGGCTACGACAGCGCTGGTATCTCCGTGCTCAACGGCGAGCAGATCGACCTGATCCGTGCGGTCGGCGACCTCAGCTTCCTGCGCGACGCGATGGCTGAGAACAGCAACGGCTCAGCGCCGCCGGTCGTCGCTGACGGCACCGGCATCGGGCACACGCGCTGGGCGACCCATGGCCTCGTGACCGAGGCCAACGCGCACCCCCACTACAGCACCAACAGCCGGATCCACATCGCCGTCAACGGCATCGTCGAGAACTACGTCACGCTCAAGGAGAGCCTGGTCAAGGACGGCTCGGTTTTCACGTCGGAGACCGATGCCGAGGTCATAGCCCACCTGATCGAGCGCCACTACAACGGTGATCTCACGAAGGCTGTTCGTGACGCCTACCAGGACCTCATCGGCCACTACGCGTTTGTGGCGATGTCCGTCGACGAGCCCGGAGTGCTGGTCGGCGCTCGCAAGGAATGCCCGCTTGTTGTCGGCCGTGGCGAGGGTGAGCAGTTCATCGGCTCGGCTGTACCCGCGTTCCTCAAGGAGACCAAGCGCGTCCAGTACATGAACGACGATGAGATCGTCGTGCTGCGCCCCGACGGCGTCGAGTTCCTGACCGTCGATGGGGAGCCGTTGGCGCGTGAAATAGACGAGGTAGATTGGGACGCGGACACCGCCGAGAAGGGCGGTTACGAGACGTTCATGCTCAAGGAGATCCACGAGCAGGCGGACGCGGTCGCCGAGACGATCGGTGAGCGTGCCGCGGCCGAGGACTCGATCGATCTCGGTGATCTGGGCCAGATCAGTGACCACCTGCTGCGCAACATCAGCCGGATCGTCGTGGTCGCGTGCGGGACCTCGTACCACGCCGGACTTGTAGGCCGCTATGCGATTGAGGAGTGGGCACGCGTTCCCGTTGAGGTTGAGATCGCGTCCGAGTACCGCTACCGCAACCCGGTCGTCGGGCCCAATGACCTCGTGATCGGTGTCTCGCAGTCAGGCGAGACGGCTGACACGCTGGCGGCGATGGCGACGGCCAGGAACGCCGGCGCCAGCGTGCTCGCGATCACGAACATCGTCGGTACGCGGATGACCCGCGAGGCGGACGGAGTGCTCTTCACCAGGGCCGGTATGGAGATCGGGGTGGCGGCGACCAAGACGTTCGTCACCCAGGTCGCGGCCTTCTATTTGCTGGCGCTCAGGCTCGCGGAGCTGCGTGGCGCGCTGGCGCCGCACGACCTCAGCTCCCGGATCGCCGAGCTCAAGCACCTTCCGCACCTGATGTCGGAGGTGCTGGACGCCGGTACGGCCACGATCGAGAAGGTCGCCGACCAGGTTTACAAGCAGAACTTCTTCATGTACCTCGGGCGCAACTCCAGCCTGCCGATCGCACTCGAGGGTGCGCTGAAGCTCAAGGAGATCTCGTACATCGCCACCGACGCCTACGCCGCCGGCGAGATGAAGCACGGCCCGATCGCGCTGCTCGATGAGAGCACGCCGGTGGTGGTCGTCGCCACCAACTCGCCGGTGCTGTCGAAGCTGATCTCAAACATCCAGGAGGTCCGCGCCCGCGGAGCCCGCGTGATCGCGGTAGCCACCGAGGGCGACACCGAGATCGACGCCCATGCCGATGAGATCTTCCGGGTCCCCGCGACCAACGCGATGTTGAGTCCGCTGCTCGCCGTGATCCCGCTACAGCTGTTCGCCTACTTCATAGCCGGCCATCGCGGTCTCAACGTCGACCGCCCGCGTAACCTGGCCAAGACAGTCACCGTCGAGTGACCGTTCCCGAACGCTGATGACACCCCTTCCCGATTGGCTAACGCCGCTACCTGACGCGGTCGAACAACGCGCGCTTGACGCCTGGGCGATTGAGACCCACGGCATCCCCGGCGTCGAACTCATGGAGCGCGCCGGCGCGGCGCTCGCGGAGGCCTGCGCGGCGCTGGTTCCCGAGGGCGAGATAGCGATCGTCTGCGGCGGTGGCAATAACGGCGGCGATGGCTTCGTCGCGGCGAGGCTGCTGCTCGAGCAGGAGCGCCAGGTCCGAGTCCTGCTGGTGGCTGACGACACTGCCTACACGGGCGATGCCAAGACGAATCTTGAGCGCCTCGGCGCCCAGCACTTCCCCCAGTTCGCACCAGAGCTGCTGGACGGCGTAAGCGGCGTGCTTGACGCGATGCTCGGCACCGGGTTCAGCGGCGAGCCGCGCGAGCCGATCAGCACCGCGATCGCGGCGATCAACGCCGCCCGCGTGAGTGACCCCAACCTGACCGTGATCGCCTGCGACGTCCCCAGCGGCGTCAACGCGTCCACCGGCGAGGTGCTCGCCGAAGCGGTGCAGGCCGACCGGACGGTCACCTTCCACGCCGCCAAACCGGGACTTTTGATTGCGCCCGGCAAGCGCCACGCCGGGCGAGTGACGGTGATCGACATTGGCATCCCCGAGGCCGACCAGCCGGTCACGCCGACGATCGGACGGATCCATCCGGCCGTACGAGATCAGGTCCCGCGGCGCGCGGCCGGCTCGAACAAGTTCAACGTCGGCAGCGTGATCGTCTGCGGCGGCTCCAAGGGTCTGACCGGAGCACCGGTGATGTCGGCGATGGCGGCCGCGCGCGCCGGTGCCGGCTACGTCACCCTCGCCGTCCCCGCCTCGGTCGGCGCGATCGTTGCCGGACGGCTGCTGGAGATCATGACGGTCGAGTTGCCAGACGACGGCGACAACGGCCTCAAACGCGGAACCTCGCGCATGGTGGTCGAACGCTCGGCCCGGGCCGGCGCACTGGTGCTCGGTCCCGGCCTCGGCCGTCAGCCCGCGACGATCGGCTTCGCACGGGCCGTCGCCAGCTACGTCAAGGTTCCACTCGTGCTCGACGCGGACGGGCTCAACGCCCACGTCGAGGAGGAGGCACTCGAGGGACTCAGCAAGCGTGAGGCGCCGACAGTCCTGACGCCGCACGCGGGCGAGCTGGCGCGGCTGCTGCATGTGCAGCCGGCCGAGGTCGACGCGGGTCGCCTCGAAGCAGCGCGGGCGTGTGCGCAGCGCTCGGGCGCGATCGTCGTGCTCAAGGGCGACGACACGATCGTCGCCGCCCCAGACGGGACCGCTGCGATCAGTCCCGGCGACGCCCCGGCGCTCGCCACCGCCGGCACCGGGGATGTCCTCGCCGGAATCACCGGCGCCTTCCTGGCCAAGGGACTTGACCCGTTCACCGCCGCCTGCGCGGCCGTGATGATCCATCTGAAGGCCGGACGCATCGCCGCCCGCGACGTCGGTGAGGAGGGAGTGATCGCCAGCGACGTGATCGCGGCGCTGCCCAAGGCGCTCGCACGGCCGCAGCGTGATGGCGCGCGGCAGCGGCCTCGGCGGTCCGGCGGAAAGGACTGAGGGTGGCGCTGAGGGCTGTCGCGCAGATAAACCTGGCGGCGATCGAGCGCAACGTCAAGCTGTTGCAGCAGACGGTAGGCCCGCAGACGCAGCTCTGCGCGGTGGTCAAAGCCGATGGTTACGGCCATGGCGCCGTCCCAGTCGCGCGAACCGCACTTGCGGCAGGCGCGCAGACACTCGCGGTCGCCACCGCCCAGGAGGCCGGCGAGCTGCGGCGAGCCGGCATCAGCGCGCCGATCCTTTTACTCGGGGCGGTCAGCGACGAGGAGTTGCCGGTCGCGATCGCGGCCGGCGTCGTACTGATGGTTTGGGACCTCGGCTTCGTAGAGACGCTGCGGGCCGCGGCAGCAGACGACGGCCGCGAGATTCAGGTTCACGTCAAGCTCGATTCCGGCCTCGGTCGGCTCGGCACGCGGGTGCTGTCGCAGGCCCTGGCGGTCGCCGAGGCGGTACGGGCGGCCGCGCCTGCACTACGGCTCACGGGCGCGATGACTCACCTCGCGACCGCCGACGGCGACCTTGACTTTGCCGCCCACCAGCTCGCCCAGTTCACGCCGCTGGTCGAGCGGCTGCGCTCCCAGCCTGGCGGCGATGAGCTGCTCATCCACGCCGCAAACAGCGCGGCGGCGTTACGTGTTCCGGCCGCACGGTTGGACATGGTCCGTGCCGGAATCGCGCTCTACGGCGGTGATCCGATGAACCTTGATCCTGCCGAGCATGGGCTCGAGCCGGCCTTGGCGCTGCGCTCGTACGTAGCAGCGCTGAAGCCGATCGCCCCGGGCCAGAGCACCGGCTACGGTCGTCACTTCATCGCTGACCGCGAAACGATGATCGCGACGCTTCCGATCGGATACGGCGACGGGATCCCGACACGAGCGCTCGCCAACAACTGCGACGTCCTGATCAACGGCAGCCGTTACCCGCTGCGCGGCATGGTCAGCATGGACAACATCACGGTCGATGTCGGTCCAGAGGCGGGCGTGGCGGTTGGCGACAGAGCCACGATCATCGGCGTCGAAGGCGAGCAGCGCCAGACCGCTGAAGAGCTCGCGGCCCGGATCGGGACGATCAACTACGAGGTGCTCTGTTGGATCTCCCGGCGAGTCCCGCGCTTCTACCACCGTGACGGGGTGCCGGTGTGAGCCCAGGCCCGCTCGCTGCACTCAGAGACCTCACTGCCGGCACCGCTCGGGCATGGCTTGTCGGCGGCGCCGTGCGCGACGAGCTGCTGGCGCGAACCGCCGGGCCGGCGCCCGACTACGACCTGGCGGTGAAGGGCGACGCGCGCGAGCTGGCGCGCGCGCTCGGTCACGCCGCCGACGGTCACGCCTTCCTGCTCTCAGAGGAGTTCGGCGCCTGGCGGGTGAAGGGGCGCGAGGCCGAGTGGCAGGTCGACCTGACACCGCTGATGGGGGAGAGTCTCGAGCAGGATCTGCGGCGCCGTGACCTCACGATCAACGCGATCGCGCGGGAGCTGGGCGGCGGTGAACTGATCGACCCGTGTGGAGGCGCCGCCGACATTTCGGCGCGCACCCTGCGCGCGGTCGGCCCGGAGTCTTTCAGCTCTGACCCGCTGCGGATCGTGCGCCTGGCCCGCTTCCAGGCCGAGCTGGGGTTCGAGGTTGAAGCGGGCACCGAGCGGCTCGCCGAGAGCAGCTCCCCGAAGCTCGTCGACGTCCCGGGCGAGCGGGTTTTCCAGGAGCTGCAACAGCTGATCTCCGCGGACGGCGTGCTCGCCGGGCTGGCGTTGCTCCAGCGTGTCGGTGGTGTGGAGGCGCTGCTGCCCGAACTGCACGCCCTGCGGGGCGTGCAGCAGAGTGACTTTCATCACCTCGACGTTTACGAGCACACGCTCGCGACGCTCGCGCAGGTGCTCGAACTCGAGCGTGAGCCTGAGCCGGTCTTCGGCGTAGGCGCTTCGGCACAACTGCGCGTCGTGCTGGCCGAGCCGCTCGCCAACGAGCTGACCCGTGGTCAGGCGCTGCGCTTCGGCGCGCTCCTGCATGACATCGCGAAGTCACGGACGCGCGCCGTCAGCCCTGAGGGCCGCGTCAGCTTTTTCAACCACGACAGCGTCGGTGCGGCGATGACAGTGGAGATCCTCGGGCGGCTGCGCGCGAGTGAGCGGCTCGCGACCCATGTCGCGGCGTTGACGCGGCAGCACCTGCGGCTCGGATTCCTCGTGCATGAGCGGTCACTCTCGAAGCGGGCGGTTTATCGCTACCTGAGCACCTGCGCGCCAGTCGAGGTCGACGTAACGGTGCTGAGCGTGGCCGACCGCCTGGCGACGCTCGGTCGCAACCATGAGGTCGCGGTCGCCAAACATGTCGAGCTGGCGCACCAGATCCTGCCGGCGGCGCTGGCTTACCGGGTCGATCCGCCGAAGCCGCCGATTCGCGGTGACCAGCTGGCCAAGGAGATCGGGCTGACGCCAGGGCCGCGGATCGGGGAGCTGCTGGCGGAGCTGACGGAGGCGACTTACGCCGGCGAGATCGAGACCGAGCAGCAGGCGATCACCTACGTCCGCGAGCAAATGCTCACTGGTTGAACCAATGCTCCCGACTCTGTATGGTCAAAGCCGTAGGCGCCTAGACAGAGGTGAGTAAGAAGGTGCTGGCTAGTACAGATTTGCATGCGGCGCGCGGCCGTGCCGCCGAGATTCTGGCGAGGGCGGGGATTGCGCTCACCAGAGCTGAGATCGAGTTGATCGAGATTGCCGACTTCGGCCTCTCACGGCTCGAGCAGATCGGGCTGGAGGTCGTGGTGTACGTCAACACCGAGCGCGTCTGCGCCAAGGAACTCGTGCTGTTCCCGTGGCAGCTCTGTCCCGAGCATAAGCATCCGCCGTTCGAGGGAACGCCCGGCAAGGAGGAGACCTTCCGCTGCCGCACCGGCACCGTCTACCTCTACACGGAGGGCGAACCGACGCCCAACCCCTCCGCCCAGGTGCCCAAGGACGGCGTTTTCAACGTCTGGCATGAGGTGATTCTGCGCCCCGGTGATCAGTTCACGATCGAGCCCAATACGCGGCACTGGTTCCAGGCGGGAGACGAGGGCGCGATCGTCTCTGAGTTCTCGACCGAGAGCCGCGACGAGCTCGACATCTTCAGTGACCCGAGGATTCAGCGCGCGACAGTGGTTGGAGAGACGTGAGCGACGCGCCCGTGCTCTGCCTGGGGGTTGTGGTCGCGGACATCTTCGTACCGCCGCTCGAGCGGCTCCCGGCTGCAGGCGAGCTGGTCGCGACCGGCGAGTTTCTGGTGCAGCCGGGCGGCTGCGCGGCAAACGTCGCGCTGGGGCTGGCGGCGCTTGGCGTACCCGCGTCGGTCAGCGGGCGCGTCGGCGAGGATACCTTCGGTGATCTGCTGGTCGGTGACCTCTTCAAGCGCGGCATCGACACCAGCGCGATGGTCCGCAGCGCCGAGCTTCACACATCCACGACCGTGATACTGCCGGTCACCGGTGAGGACCGACGCTACGTCCACACCTTCGGCGCCAACGCCGCCTTCAGTACGGATGACGTCCCGGACGATGTTCTGGCGGGCGCCGACATCATCTACGTGGGCGGCTATCTGATGCTGCCGGCGCTAAAGCAGGCGCCTTTGGTCGCGGCGCTCAAGCGCGCACGCGCGCGCGGCGCGACGATCGTCTTGGACGTGGCGGTGCCGGCCGGAACAGAGTCGCCGCTTTCTGCGCTCGAGTCGCTGCTGCCATTGGCCGACTACTTCGTGCCGAACGTCGACGAGGCTCGTGCCATGACTGGCGAGCGCGACCCGCGCAGGCAGGCCGACCGGCTGATGGCCTCCGGTGCCCAGCGCGTGCTGATCAAGCTCGGCGAGCACGGTACGTATGTGCGCTCCGCGGGCCGCGAATTTGAGATGCCGGCCGCACCGGTGAAGGCGGTCGAGCCTTCCGGTGCTGGTGACGCCTTCGCCGCAGGCTTGATCGTGGGTATTCGGGAGCGCTGGGACATCGAGCGCATGGTCCGCTTCGCGAACGTCACTGGAGCATCCGCCTGCACCGCGCTCGGCTCCTGGAACGGGGTCTTCAGCCGGGCTCAGACCGAAGCGTTTCTGGACGCGAACCCCTTGGCTCCTCGGGCGATGGCGGCTGCCTGATGGCGCTGATACCGATGCCCGAGATGCTCGCTCACGCCCGCGAAGGCGGCTACGCGGTCGGCTATTTCGAGGCCTGGGACAGCTACTCGCTGGAGGCGGTTGTCGCCGCCGCCGAGGCCGAGCGTTCGCCCGTGATCATCGGCTTTGGCTGCATGCTCCTGGAGCAGGCGTGGCTTGAGCGGGGCGGCGTCGAGATCTTCGGGGCGATCGGCCGCCAGGTGGCGGAGAGCTGTCGAGTGCCGGTGTCGCTGCTGCTGAATGAGGCGCATACCGTCGCACACGCACTGCGTGGCATCGACGCCGGCTTCAACGCGGTGATGATCTGCGACAGCGACACCGAGCGCAACGCCAGGCTGGTGGCCGCCGCCCACGCTGCGGGCGTAGCGGTCGAGGCCGAGCTAGGCGAGCTGCCCGACGGGGGTCCCGACGGCAACGTCGACAGCTCGCACGCGGCGCTGACCGATCCGGATCTGGCCGCCGCGTTCGTCGAAGCCACAGGCGTCGACGCGCTGGCGGTGTCGTTCGGCAACGTCCATACGCTTGAGGGCGCGCGGGCGACGATCGACCTTGATCGGCTCGCGGCGGTGCACGCGCGCGTCGCGGTGCCGCTCGTCGCCCATGGTGGAACCGCCTTCCCGGCTGATGCGGTGCCCGGAGCGATCGAGCGCGGCGTCGCCAAGTTCAATGTCGGCACGGTCCTCAAGCGCTCTTACCTCGAGGCGCTGCGCGGCGCTGCCGGCAACGTCTCGGAGCTGACCAGCCCACACGCGCTGATCGGCTCTCACAGCAGCGACGATCTGCTGGAGGTCGGCAAGGCGAACGTGATTGAGGTGGTCAGAACTCTGATCCGTCGGTTCGGCAGCAGCGGCCGCGCGATCGAGCTCGCCGACTCGGTGGCGGGCGTGTTGTGAACCGGACCGCGTGTCCGCGCGGCGATGTGGCCGCCTGGACTACTAACCTCGTTCGCAGGAGGTTGGGGCGGTGAATGTTGACGAGGTTGAGCTGCTGACGCGGGTGGCGTCGCTTTATTACCTGGAGGACGAGACTCAGGCTGAGATCGCGGCTGCCCTGGGTCTGTCTCGGCCAAAGGTCGCGCGGCTGCTGAGCAAGGCTCGCGCCGAAGGCATCGTCGAGATCTCGATCCGCACGCATCCGGCGCTCAACCTGCCGCTTGAGGCCGAACTTGCCCGGCGCTTTGGGCTCAGCCAGGCGATCCTGGTCGCCGACCAGCCGAATGAGCAGGTTCAACGGGCGCTGGCGGCACGTGCGGTCGCGGAACTGCTCACACGGCTGCTGCCTGCGGGCGGCGTCGTGGCGGTGGGCATGGGTCGCAACGTCGGCGCGGTCTCCGAGCAGCTGCTCAGCCCGCTGCAGCGCTCGTGCACCTTTGTCAGCGCGATCGGCGGCTCGCCGCAGGTTGGCGAGGACGTCAACTCTGGCGATAGCTGCCGGCGGCTGGCCGAGCGCTTCGGCGGACGCGCCGAGATCCTTTACGCGCCGCCGTACGCAGACAGCGTCAGGAGCCGGACCGCCTTCATGCAGCACGCTGACGTTCGCGAGACGCTCGCGCATGCCGCCGGCGCCCAGTTCGCGATCGTCGGCATCGGCGACGCTCGCGATAACGGCCCGGTGGTGGAGATGGGCTGCTTTTCGACCTTGGATATGGCCCGTATGCGCAAGGCCGGCGCCGTAGGGGACATTCTCGGCTACTTCTTCGACGCGCTCGGCGAGCCGGTTGCTGACAGTGTCCGGGACCGCGTCGTGGGGCTCGGCTCAGAGCAGCTGCGCGCGATACCGCAGGTGGTGGCGCTGACCAGCGAGGCGAACAAGGAAGCGGCTGTGCTGGGGGCTCTACGGACAGGCATCATCGATGTGCTGGTGACGAATCTCGGGACCGCCCGGTGGGTGCTTGAGCACGCAGATCCGGCCGAAGACCGGCCGCGCTCAGCTGTCCACTCCTAGCCTCCAGGGCTGCGTTCTCGTCAGTGCCGCGGCACCGGCTGGACAGCGTGTGTCGTTTGTGCGAGCATTTGCTCAATGCCTGAACATCTGGTTACAAGCGAGTCACAAGCCTCTTCAGCAGCGCCGATGGACGCGGGCGCTGCGCATCTCCAACTGGAGACCGTGCAGGAGCTCTACCGCAAAGTCGCGCTGATCCGGCGCTTCGAGGATCGGGTCTACCGCCTCTTTCTTGAGGGCGAGATCCCCGGCACGCTGCACCAATATCAGGGCCAGGAGGCGGTCGCCGCCGGCGTTTGCAGCACGCTGCGAATCGACGACTGGATCACCTCGACCCACCGTCCGCACGGGCACGCTCTCGCCAAAGGCGTCAATACGAGCGAGGCGATGGCCGAGCTCTACGGGAAGGCCACAGGCTGTTGCGGCGG
The DNA here is from genome assembly GCA_003137075.1 of Solirubrobacterales bacterium. Classification (GTDB taxonomy): domain Bacteria; phylum Actinomycetota; class Thermoleophilia; order Solirubrobacterales; family Solirubrobacteraceae; genus Palsa-465. The sequence goes on along the minus strand of PLES01000080.1, from coordinate 11,986 downwards.
CAAGGGCGGCTCGATGCACCTTGGGGATCCCGCGGTCGGCATGCTGCCCGCGATCGCGATCGTCGCCGGTGGCAATACGATCGTCACGGGGCTGGGTCTCGCGATGAAACTGCGCAAGAGTGACCAGGTAGCCGCCTGCTTCTTCGGCGAAGGCGCGACCAACGAGGGCGCCTTCCATGAGGGCTTGAACTTCTCCGCGGTGGAGCAGCTGCCGATCGTCTGGGTCTGCGAGAACAACCTCTACGGTGCCTCGACGCCCTACGGCCGCGTCTCGCTTGTTCCCGATGTGGCCGAGCGCGCCAAGGTCTACGGAATCCCGTCTCAGATAGTCGACGGTATGGACGCTGTGGCCGTGCGCGAGGCCAGCGCCGCCGCCGTGGAGCACGCCCGTAACGGGGGCGGCCCAACCCTCCTGGAGTGCAAGACCTACCGCTTCACCGGGCACAGCCGAAGCGACGCGCGCGGTTACCGGACACGCGAAGAGGAGCAGGAATGGGCCAAGCGTGACCCGCTGATCGTGCTCGCGGCGCGGCTGGATGAGGCGACCGTCGCGCGCCTCGAAGCCGAGGTCAAGGCCGAGCTCGACGAGGCGGTTGAGTTCGCGCGCAACTCCCCCGATCCTGACCCTGCGACCGCTCTGGAGCACGTCTATGCCTGAGGCCGCTGTCGCAACCCGCCGCCTGACGATCGCCGAGGCGCTGCGCGAGGGTATCGCCGAGGAGATGCGCCGCGACCCCGAGGTCTTCCTGATCGGCGAGGACATCGGTGTGGAGGGTGGTTTCGGGGGCGCTTTCGGCGTCTACCTGGGCCTGCCCGAGGAGTTCGGTCATGAGCGCATCATCGATACGCCGATCAGTGAAAAGGTGATCGCGGGTGCAGCCGCCGGTGCGGCGATGCTCGGAATGAAGCCGATCGCCGACATGCAGTACTCGGACTTTCTGTTCGAGTGCATGGACGAGCTGGTCAATCAGGCCGCCAAGATGCGGTACATGTCGGGCGGCAAGGTCTCGGTTCCGATGGTGATGCGCGCCCCGGTCGGGATGACGCTGCGCGGTGCACAGCACGGTCAGTGCCCCGAGAGCTACTTCATCCACGTTCCTGGCCTGAAGGTCGTCGCGCCGTCCGACGCGTACCACGCCAAGGGCATCCTCAAGGCCGCTGTGCGTGACCCCAACCCGGTCCTGATCTTCGAGCACAAGCTGCTCTACGGCAGCAAGGGCCGTGAGGCCGCCGGCGGCATGGACCTGACCGCCGAAGTGCCTGAAGAGGACTACACCTTCCCGATCGGCCAAGCCGTGATCAAGCGTGCGGGCAGTGACGTCACGGTCGTCGCCACTCACGTCTCGCTCTACAGGGCGCTGGCGGCTGCCGAAACGCTCACGGCCGATGGGATCGAATGTGAGGTCATCGACCCGCTGACGCTGCAGCCATTTGACACTGAGACGATCTTCGGCTCGGTCCGGCGCACCGGGCGGCTTGTGATCGTGCATGAGGACACGCTCACCGGCGGCTGGGGGGCCGAGGTCGCGGCCTGCGTCGCCGACGAGTGCCTCGACTACCTCGAGGCACCGATCAAGCGGATCGCGACGCTTGATGTTCCCGCCCCGGCAGCGCCGGTGCTCGAGCAGCGGATTCTGCCCCAGGAGCAAACGATCGTCGAGACGATCCGCAGGTTGGTGGGCTAGATATGGCGACTCCGGTAAGGATGCCGGCGCTCGGGCAGACGAGCGACCAGCTGAGACTGATCGCTTGGCTCAAAGCCGAGGGCGACACGCTGCACGAGGGCGAGCCGCTCTTCGAAGCCGAGTCCGACAAAGCGGTTCACGAAGTTGAGGCGTCTTCGGACGGGACGCTGTTGCGGCTCCTCGGCGAGATCGACGAGATGATCGCCGTCGGGACCGTGATCGCCTGGCTGGGTGAGCCCGGCGAGCCGATCCCGGACGTCGCGCCCGCGTACGTCAAGGCAGGCGCGGTGTCGAGCCCCGCGGCGTCAAGTCCCGCTGTGCCGAGCGCCGTGCCGGCCTCTGCGGCGGCAGCGGTGGCAGCGGCGGCACCGGTTCCGGCACTCGCCGCCCCGACTGCCGATCCCGCGGCGGGGCCGGTTCCAGCTACCCCGGTCGCACGCAGGATGGCGCGTGAGCACGGGGTCGACCTGAAAACGGTGATCGGCAGCGGCCCCAACGGCCGGATCGAGAGCCGTGACGTGCTGGCGGCCGCGGGCGAGACAAGCAGCGAGGCGCCTGCCGAGCCGGCCGGCGCTGAACCCGCCCCAGGCCCCGCTGGATCCCGCGACGAGCCTGTTCCCGCACACCGCCAGATAATTGCGCAGCGACTGGCGCGCAGCACCGCGGTGCCGTACTTCTCGGTCTCTCGGACGATCGATGCCCGTGTCGCAATGGCAAGGGTCGCAGAGGCCCAGGGCTCGACGCTGACACACGTGATTCTGCAGGCGATGTCCGCCGCGCTCGATGACTTTCCGCGCGTCAACCGCGTTTGGCTGGAGCACGGACCGAGCTTCCGTCAGTTCACCCAGGCCAATGTCGGGCTCGCGATCGCGAGTGACGACCGGCTTGTCATTGCGACGATCTCGGAGGCGCACCGGCGTCCACTGGAGGAGCTCGCCCTGACGGTCCGCGAGACCGTGCAGCAGGGGCGGGAGGGACGACTCTCAGGCGCCGCAAGCGTTCCCGCGCCGATCAGCCTCAGCAACCTCGGCATGTACGGCGTCGATCACTTTGAGGCGATCGTCGACCCCGACCAGACCGCAATTGTCGCGGTCGGTCGCATCGTCGAGCGCCCCGCGGCGATCGATGGCGAGGTCGTCGTGGTGCCGCAACTGGGATTGACGCTGACAGTCGACCATCGCACCGTCGACGGCGCCGAAGCGGGCAGCTACCTGGCTGCCGTCTGCGACCACCTGGAGCACTGATGCCGGCCGCCTGGAACGACACGCAAGCCGCGAGTTTCGCAGGCCCGCTGGGCGAGCGCATCTACAGCTCGCGACTGCTCGGCAGTGATCCTTCGCTCGTGTTGCACGGCGGCGGCAACACCTCGGTGAAGCTGCGTGAGCGGGACCTGCTCGGTCAGGAGCTGGAGGTGCTCTACGTCAAGTGCAGCGGACACGACCTCGCACAGATCGACGCCGGCGGGTTCACCGGCCTGCGCCTGGAACACCTGCGAACGCTCGCCGGCCTCGACAGTCTCAGCGACACTGTGGTCAACCGCGAGGTTCAGGTCTCGGCGCTCGACCCGGACGCCGGGTCCCCTTCGGTCGAGGTGCTGCTGCACGCGATCATCGCGAAGCCCTACGTCGATCACACGCACTCAGAGCGAGTGCTGGCGCTGACCAACACTCCCTCAGGCGAGCGGCATGTCCGCAAGGCCTACGGAGACACGGTCATCGTCGTCCCGTACGTTCGCCCGGGTCATGGACTCGCGCGCCTCTGTGCGCAGCTGATCGCCGAGCAGATGACCGCGCAGACGATCGGACTCGTGCTGATGAATCACGGACCGGTGTCATTTGGTGACAGCGCTCGCGAGTCCTATGAGGCGATGCTCGAGCTGGTCGCTCGCGCCGAGGCTTACGGCGCCTCTCAGGGTAAGCGCCGGCGCGCACCGGCGCGCGTGCCGGTGGCAGCAGACCCGCCCGCAACAATTGAATCGGCGGGCCTCAAGGCGGCAAGGCTACGCGCCCAGATCTCGATGGCCGCCGGCTTCCCGGTGGTGCTGAGCCGCGACGAGGATCCGCTCGGGTTTGCGTTCGCGAATCGCGGTGACGTTGAGCTGCTGTCGCAGTCAGGCCCGGCGACCCCGGACCACGTGATCTACACCAAGCCCGTGCCGATGATCGGCCGCGACGTGGATGCTTATGTCGGGGCGTACCGGCGGTACTTCGACGAGCAGACCAAAGCGCGGGGGTCGAGCATCGAGATGCTCGACCCCGCCCCCCGCGTCATCCTCGACCACGAACTCGGCCTCTGCACGGTGGGCCGCACGATCAAGCAGGCCAAGGTCGCGGCCGACCTCTACCGCCACACGATCGAGCTGATCCTCAACGCCACCGCGCTCGAGTCCTACCAAGCGCTTCCCGCCTCGGAGATCTTTGACGTCGAGTATTGGGGTGCCGAGCAGGCCAAGCTCAAACACGGGCAACGCGATGAGTTTGAAGGCCAGGTGGTGCTGATCACCGGTGCCGCCTCCGGGATCGGCGCCGCCTGCGTGCATTCCTATCTGGCGCGGGGTGCCTGTGTCGTCGGCGTCGACATCTCCGGCAAGGTCGCCGAGGTCGCGGACGTCCCCGGCTACCTCGGCGTCGTCTGTGACGTAACCGAGCCGGAGCAGATCGAGGCGGCGGTGGAGCGCTGCGCTCTCGCCTTCGGCGGTCTCGACATGCTCGTGCTCAGCGCCGGCATCTTCCCGCCCTCGCGCCGCATCGAAGATCTCGAGCTCGGCGATTGGCGCAGAACCTTTGATGTCAACACAGACTCCGAGCTGTTGCTGATGCGGCTCGCCTTTCCGTACCTGGCGATGGCCCCCAGTGGCGGTCGCGTCGTCGTGATCGCTTCCAAGAACGTGCCCGCACCGGGTCCGGGCGCCGCCGCATATTCGGCTTCTAAGGCGGCGCTGACTCAGCTCGCGCGGGTTGCCGCGCTTGAGTGGGGGGAGGCGGGGGTCAGAGTCAACATCCTGCATCCCAACGCGGTTTTCGACACGGGTATCTGGACTGACGAGGTCGTCAGCGCCCGCGCCGCGTCGTATGGCCTCACGCCAACTGAATACCGCACCAACAACGTGCTGCGCGTCGAGGTCACGAGCCATGATGTGGCGGAGCTCGCATGTGCGATGTGCGGGCCGCTGTTCGCGAAGACCACCGGCGCCCAGCTACCGGTTGACGGCGGTAACGAGCGCGTCATCTAGCCGGTTGGCGAGCGTTGAGGCGCTCGCCAACGCGCCCGCGATGATCTAGGCTCGAGGCATGGCTGAGGACTGCATCTTCTGCAAGATCGTCGCCGGGGAGATCCCGGCGCAGATCGTTGACCAGGACGAGCACACGCTCGCGTTCATGGACATCGCGCCCGCCACCCGCGGCCACGCACTGGTGATACCAAAGCGGCATGCGGCCGATCTCTGGGAGATAGACGAAGAAGAGTTCGCGGCCGTCGCACGCTCCGCCCATCGGCTCGCGCAGAAGGTCAAGCAGCGGCTCGAGCCGGACGGCGTCAACCTGATCAACTCCTGCCGCCCCGAGGCCTGGCAGACGGTCTTTCATCTGCACGTGCATGTGATCCCGCGCTACAGCGGCGATCCACTCAAGCTGCCGTGGGTACCAGCGGCCGGAAACCCAACGGAGATCGCCGCCGTCGCCGACCAGCTCAGATGAGCGCCGCTGTGGAGCTTTCGTGGCAGGCTGGGCTCGCGGTCGTGACCTTCGACTCGCCGCCGCTGAACCTCTTTGACGAAGCGCTCGGCACCGCCCTAGACAGCGTTATCGACGAGCTCGAGTCCTCGAGCCCCCGGGCGGTGCTTTTCCGGGCACAGGGCAAGGTCTTCAGCGGCGGCGTCGACGTGAAGCTCTTTGCCGCCCCGCAGAACGGCGAGCAGGCGCTGCCGCTGCTTGAGCGACTGCTGTCGGTCACCACCCGGATCGGCCTGCTGCCCTGCCCGACGGTGTTCGCGGCTCATGCGCTGACGCTGACCTGGGCCTTTGAGACCGCGCTTGCCTGCGACTTGATCATCGCCGCCGAGGGCGCGAACTTCGGGCTTGTGGAACGACGCGTTGGGCTCTCGCCGACGATGGGGGGCCCGCAGCGGCTGGCAGAGCGGGCAGGCGGCGCTCGCGCGAAAGAGATCGTGATGACCGGTGAGCTCTACCCGGCGCAGGTGCTGGAACGCTGGAACATCGTCAACCGCGTGCTCCCAGTTCCGGGCTTTGATCAGGCGGTGCAGGCCTTCGCCCAAGATCTGGCCGACGGGCCGACACTGGCCCATATGGCTACCAAGCGACTGGTCCGTGAGACCGTCGAAGGCAGCGTCGAAATGGCCAACGGCCAGGTGCTCGAGACGATCGGCCCGCTCTTCGACAGCCAGGACCTTAAGCGCGCTGTGCAGGCGTTCCTTACCACCGGACCACAGAGCGCGACTTTCGAAGGCCGCTGACTCCTGTCGGTCCTGATCAGCGACCTGACCGCTCACAAACGCTGCGTAACTCGGCAGGGGCCGTCATCTTGATACGGTTCGCGTGTTCTGTCGGGGGCCAGCGGGGCACCTGACGCTTGTGGCAGCAGCGCCAAGGGGATTCGACACATGGCAACTGGAACCGTCAAGTGGTTCAGCGACGACAAGGGCTTCGGCTTCATCACTCCAGATGACGGCGGCCGCGACCTGTTCGTGCATTTCAGCGGCATCAACGGCGACGGGTACAAGTCGCTACCCGAAGGCTCAAAGGTCTCGTACGAAGAAGAGGCCGGTCCGAAGGGCCCCAAGGCAGTCAACGTAGTCAAGATCTGAGCGGTATTGCAGGCCGCCGCGGGTGGCGGCCTGCAACTTTTTGCGCAACTCTCAGACGACTCTCGTGTTCAATGGGCGTATGAAACGTCTCATCCTGGCGCTCGCCGCCGCGCTCTTCACCGTCGGCGTCGTGCCCGGATTGGCATCAGCCCAAGAGATTCAGGTCGGCGACACCACAACTGCACTCGCAGCGCCGACCTGCCCGCAGGAGGCAACGGTCAAGCTGACCCAGGCCGCCTGCACGATCGTGCTCGCCAAGACGACTGCCTACCAGACGCTTAGTGACGGCACCGCGGACCCGAGCTTGATCACCACACCCGGCGTGATCGACTCGTTCACGCTTGGCATCTCAGGCCTCGTGATTCAGGGAGCCACGCTCTCCGCCGACGTCGCGACGCTCAACGGCCTCTGGGGCGGCGCTCCATCGGCCCAGCTCACGGTGCTGCGCCCGGTGGCCAGCGCGAACGGTCCTCGTTGGGCCGTCGCCGCTCAGTCGCCGGTGATCCCGCTGCTCAGCTACCTCGGTGGCGTGGTCGAGTTCCCGCTGATCGCACCGCTGCCGGTCGTCAAGGGCGAACTGCTTGCGATCACCGTGCCGACCTGGGCTCCGATCCTGACGATTGGGCTCTCTACAAGCGACTTCTCCTACGCCCAGAGCCACACGCAGGTGCTCACCGGCACGGGAACCGCTCAGACTTCGAGCTGCAACACGACCGCCACGGCGACACCGCTCGCGCAGGTCACGCTCGGTGAACAGGCGCTGTACACCTGCGAGTTCCCTGGCACACGCGTCGAGTACTCAGCGCTCGAGGTCACGGCACCGTCGGTCTCAACGTCCTCGCGTGTGCACCATCACCGCACGCGGCACGCCAGCAAGCACCACGCCGCCAGCAAGCGCTAGGCGGAGGCGACTGCTTCGCCGGCCGCTTGGGTCGGCGCGGGGGTGTCTCGCAGGAACCACTCGGCGTCAAGTGCGGCCTGGCAGCCTGAGCCTGCCGCGGTGATCGCCTGACGGTAGGTGTGGTCGACCAGATCTCCTGCGGCAAAGACGCCCGGGATGTTGGTGCGTGTTGAGCGACCCTCGGTCGCCACGTAGCCATTCTCATCGATGTCCACCTGACCGGCGACGAGCTGTGACTGCGGGTCGTGTCCGACCGCGATGAAGGCGCCGCTGAGTTCAAGCTCGCGGGTCGACCCGTCGCCGGTGTGGCGCAGGCGTGCGAGCGCCAGCGAGCCGTTGTCACCGGCGACGAACTCGTCAATCTCGTAAGGGGTGAGCAGCTCGAGGTTCGGCACCGCGCGGGCGCGTTCAAGCATGATCGAGGAGGCGCGGAACTCGTCACGCCGGTGCACGACCACGACCTTCGATGCGAACTTCGCCAGGAACATCGCTTCTTCCATGGCCGAATCACCGCCGCCGACGATCACCGTCGGCACGTCCCTGAAGAAGGCCGCGTCGCAGGTCGCGCAGTAGCTGACGCCGCGCCCCGCGAGTAGCTCCTCACCCGGGACGCCAAGCTTGCGGTGCTTGGCTCCCATCGCCAGGATCACGCTGCGCGTCAGGTGAACGTCGTCACCGACAAAGACCTTGTGCAGCCCACCGTCCTGGGAGAACTCAACAGCGGTGACCTCATCGGTCTCGAGCTGCGCACCGAAACGCTCCGCCTGGTCGCGCATCTGCTGCATCAGCGCCGGACCCATGATCCCCTGCGGGAATCCGGGAAAGTTCTCCACATCGGTGGTCTGCTGGAGCAGCCCGCCCCAAGCCCAGCCTTCGACTACGAAGGGGGCGAGGTTCGCTCTTGCCGTGTACAGGGCGGCCGTGTACCCGGCCGGTCCGCTGCCGACGATTACGACGTTGTGGTGGTTGCGATCAGTCACTTCAACAAGTATAGGAACACGGTCAGCTGGCCGACGCGAGGGGCGTTTCCGGGGTGGCGGTCCCGCTGGACCGCCACCGGTTGACCGTGCGGCGCAGCTGCACGTAAGCCACCCCGCCAGGCAGCGTCGGCAGCCAGAATGAGAAGGCGCGGTAGGCGAGCACGGCCACGACCGCGGACTGCACGCTCACGTTGAACGCCGTAAAGGCGCCGATCATGCCGCCCTCGACGCCCCCGATGCCGCCCGGCAGCGGCAGCGTGTTGGCGATCCAGCCGACGAAGTAGGCCATCACGATCACACCCTTCGGGGGTGAGGCGCCAAATGCGTGGAAGCAGGCCCAGAGCGTGGCGATATCGAAGCCCCACCAGGCGATCGCGCCCAGCAGCCCGGGGTTGCGCGTACGCAGCAACTGGATGCCGGTCCGCACGCCGGAGGCAGCGGCGCTCGGCACCGTCGCCAGGCGCCGCGCCACACGCCCTCTCCAGCCGTGACCGGCCGAGTGGATCGCGACCAGGCGGTCAAAATCGTCCGGCACCGCTGAGATCGCCAGGAACACGAGGATCACGACCGCGCCGAAGATCGCGGGCACGACCGTGATCGCGAACGGTGCCGCCCCCGACCAGAGGCCGAAGTAAAGGCCCAAGCCGTCGATCACCAGTGAGCACATGTAGACGCCGTACAGCAACGCCATGAAGGCGACCATGCGCGAGGCCACCAGACGCGGCTCCATGCCGGAGCGCCGCAGCGCCCAGGCGGTCAGCGCGATCCCGCCGGCCCCAGCCGCGGCGAACAGGCGGGTGGCGGCCAGCCCGGCCATCGTGATCTCGTAGCTCGCGCGCCAGGTGATCCTTGAGGTCTTCTCAACGAAGACGGCGCGGAACAGCGCCACATAGCCGCCGAACGAGAGTGTCTCCAAGAGCGCCGCGAAGCCAAGCCACCAGGCGTTGCCCTCGCGTAGCCGCTTGATCGTGTCGCCCAAGCCGACGAGCTTCGGCAGCCCGAAATACATGAACACCACTACGCCCACCACGAAGAAGATCGACGCGATCACGCGACCCCGCGTGATCGTCACCCGCGGAATCTGCTCCGTCGGCTGCTCGACTGAGCCGCTCGGTCGCGCCGAGTCGACCGGCGCGCCGCCGTGCAGCGGTGGCTCGTCAGTCGCCATCGGCAGCTGCCCGCAAGGCGCGGAGGCTGCGCACGAGCAGACGGGCGGCGGGGGTGGCCGGACGGGCGCTGCGATTCACCGTCTCGGCAAGTGCGGCTCCGGCGATCACGTCGATCGCGTAGTGCTCGCCCATGTAAACGAGCGCGAGCCCGAGCGTGCCCGCGTAAGTCCAGCCGATCGCGCCGGACACAGGTCCGACCTCAGACAGCAGCCGTGCGGCCATGAGTGAAGTTGCGAAGTGCAGCGATGGCATTGCAGCAAGCGGATTGCCTCCGAGTGCATCGTAAAGATCGTTCCAGCGGCTACCCCAGAAGGTCTCGCCGTACTCAAGCATCATCCGGCGCACCGGCAGCACCGCGTCGCCGTTGTCCTCGCGGTGGCCGAACTCGCCGATATTGACGCTCTGATCGAGTTCGGACACGTGTCCGTGAGCCGCCGCCCACCAGGGCGGTGCGGTTGGCATCGTCCAGTAGACGACGGCGCCGAGGTCGAAGACCGAGTACATCCGCACGGCCGCGCTCGGGAACTTCTCGGGCTTGCGCAACGCCGTGTAAGCCACGGCGGCGTGGGGGACCACGAACCAGACCCAGTGGCTCCAGGCGAGCACCTTCTCGAAACGCTTGGTCGTCCCGGGCGTTGCGAACGCGTCCTGGAGCCGCTGCGTCGGCAGTTTGCCGAAGCCGATCACACGGTCGATCGCGATCGGGTAATCCACGTGTACCCGCTCACGCAACGCCTGCGGATCGTCGTTGGGCATCTCATAGGCCGCCAGATAGGCCCACATCTGTGCGACGCACACGGCCGCGCTGCGTGCGCGGCCTTTGGGGGCGGCGACATAGACCGCAGCGGGGACCAGCGCGGCGGCGCCGAGGGCGACGCCCTTCGGTAGCTTCACGCTGCGCCTGACCTTCGGCGCTGCTACGCCTGCGGCGACGAGCGCCCACGCGGCTGGTCGTATAGCCCTCGAAAGTCGCAAGCGCGGCCAGTATATGAGTCGCGCGAGCCCGGGGCCTCGCGAAGCCGGCGCCCGTGCGGCCGAGTTGCCCGCAATTCCAGGCTCGAACGGGACGGGAGGGCAGGCCCGCGACCAAGGTGCCCCTCGGCTCTATATGATGAGCGCCGCTTTGATGATTTCTCGTTCAGCCCTACGCGCCTCACGCCGTGCCGGCCGAAAGGCCCTGGCGCTAGTCCCGCTGGTTATCGGTCTATCGCTCGCGTTCGCTCCGAACGCGATGGCGGCCTGCTGCTCGGTGAAGTCAGGTGGATCGCCTAACGCAAACTCGATCCACAGCCTCTACGACATCATCTTCGTGATCGCGGTGCTGGTTTTCCTCACGGTCACCGGCTTCGTCGTGTACTCGGTCTGGGCGTTCCGCGCGAGCAAGCACCCGGTCGCCGCTCAGATCCACGGCAACACCCGGTTGGAGCTCGGCCTGACTGCCGGTGCGTTCGTGATCCTCGTGGTCATCGCGGTCGCGACCTTCATCAAGCTTCCGGGCATCATCAACCCGCCGAACTCCGACTCCGGCGCTGCGTCGGTGCTGTCAGCCTCGCTGACCGCGCCCAACCCGCCGAACGGCAACAAGCTGACGATCTGCGTGACCGGCCGCCAGTTCATCTGGCGCTACACGTACGGCGCGGACTGCAACAAGGCCGCCTGGGCTGACAAGTTGCCCTACTCGTACCAGGAGATGGTCGTGCCTTCTGGGGAGACCGTCGATCTCGTGATCCAGTCCAGCGACGTGATCCACTCGTGGTGGGTGCCGGCGCTAGGCGGTAAGGTCGACGCGGTCCCAGGCTTCACTACCTACGCGTGGTTCAAGGCGCTGCACGCCAACGAGCTGTACCACGGCCAATGCGCGCAGCTCTGCGGCCGCGAGCACGCGTTCATGACCGCGCTCGTCAAGGTTGTGACGCCGTCTCAGTACGAGGCCTGGCTCAAGCAGCAAGCGACTTTGATCAGCCAACAGAATGACCAGGTCGCCGAACTTCGGCAGGATCTGATCAAGCAGGGTTACCTGACGCCCTCAGGCATCTTCTAAGAAGGAAGCGAACCGTCGACATGAGCACAACCGATCAAGCGCTTCGTCCCGTACCCCAGGTTCTGGCGCACGAGGTTCGCAAGCCCCGTGAGACCAATAAGTGGCTGGACTGGGTCCTCACGACGGACCACAAGAAGATCGGGATCATGTACCTGGTCCTCACCTTCGTCTTCTTCCTGCTCGGCGGCGTCGAGGCGCTGCTCATGCGCTCGCAGCTGGCGGTGCCGAACAACACGCTGATCAGCGGCGAGCACTACAACGAGCTGCTCACGCTGCACGGCACGACGATGATCTTCCTGTTCGTCGTCCCGGTCATGGCCGGCTTCGGCAACTACTTCGTGCCGCTGATGATCGGTGCGCGGGACATGGCCTTCCCGCGCCTCAACGC
>PLES01000179.1 GCA_003137075.1 Solirubrobacterales bacterium | reverse complement strand
ACATCTGACCTCTTCGCGGGCACGTTGACGCAGTAAAAGAGGGGGGGTGACCGCGCCGCGGTCACCCCCCCTCTTCACGTCTAGTTACCCACGTGTCACTACTTGGCGGTACGCCAACCCTCGGCGTACTCAAGCCGCGCCGTCACCGCGTACGGGACCGGTGAGACGACCACGCGAACTTCCTTCTGCTTGTGCGGCTCCACGTTCGCCTTCTTGGTGCCACCGTTCGGCTCGCCCCACACGACCCGCAGCTCGGTGCCGATTTCGACATCGGGGCTGACCGTGGCGAGCGAGAGAGCCCGGCGCTCGTTGGCGCTGTAACCGGTGAACATCGACACGCCCACGACGGTGTCGTCGGCATCTATCACGGAGTCGAAGTTCGACGAGCCGTAGTTGGCGTTCGGCAGATCAAAGACCTGATAACCGTCGCTGTCGAGGTCCACCAGCGAGCCGAGGATGTCAGCGACATCCTCGGCGTTCCAGGCCAGCGTGACCTTCTTGCGCTGTGCCTCGGGATCGAGCCCNNAGGTCGAACGGGTTGGTGTAGTAGTCCTCGATGTTGTCCGAAACGAAGCTGCCGGACAGGGCCTGCGTCGCCTCGTAGCTGTTGGCAGGCAGCCACTCGCGGTAACCGCGCTCGGCCTCACTGGAGTAGATCGCCGGCAACGGTGAGGGAATCCAGCCCGACTCGAGCGTGTTGGACGAGTACGCGCGCGATCCGACCGGCAGCAGACCGAACTCGGCCCCCGCCTCGAGGATCGTGTTGCGGACCTTCTCGTAGCTCTCGAACGGACCCCAGATCTCCAGGCCAGGAGCGCCGGCCATGCCGTGACGCAGGGTCGCGACCGTATCACCGGCGACGTTCATCGTTCCCATGTGGAAGAACTTGACCTTGTCCACGGTGCCGCCGTTGATCTTCTCAATCACGTCCCAGGCGGCCGGGCCCTGGATCTGGAAGCGCCAGTACTTGCGCGTCACCGCCTTGCCGTACGGGCGCGACGGGGAGCGGTCGTCGTAGACGACGTCCACGTTGTAGTCGCCGGTCTCAGCGTGGTACTGCAGCCAGGTGGCCGCTGGAGCGCGACCGACAAAGACGTACTTCTCCTCCGCCAGATGGAAGAGGATGCCGTCGCCGATGACGCCGCCGTTTGACGCTGTCGGGACGTACTGCTTGGCGAGGTTGACCGGGAAGTTGGCGACCGAGTTGATCGCGGTGCGCTCGATCACCTTGATCGCATCTGGGCCTTCGAGGAAGACGTTGACCATGTGGTGCGTCTGGTCAAAGAGCACGGCAGTCTCGCGCCACGCCTTCTGCTCACGGCGCCAGTTGCTGAACTCGGCCGGAACCACTGGATAGATATAGGTGCCGATCTGCGAGTTGCGCAGAAGCTCCACGGTGTTACCCGCGTTATCCAGCACCTGCTGGAGGTTGGACGGTGCCATCTCTCTCCTTCTTTGTCTGTCCTGTGACAGGTTGTTTGGGTAGCTTTGAACGTGGGGGTAATGCAGGTTTTGCCGGCGGCGCCGGCCTAGAAGACGATGGTGCGGTGGCCCTGCAGCAGGACCCGGTCCTGGAGGTGGCGCTCAACCGCGCGCGCCAGCACCAGACGCTCGACGTCGGCGCCGATCCGCTCAAGCGCGATGGCATCCTCACGGTGCGAGACGCGGACCACGTCCTGCTCGATGATCGGTCCCTCGTCGAGGTCCTCTGTGGCGTAGTGGGCGGTGGCCCCGATCAGCTTGACGCCGCGGTGGTGCGCGCGTTTGTAGGGATCGGCGCCCGCGAACGCGGGCAGGAAGGAGTGGTGGATGTTGATCACCGGCGCGCCGACGTTCGCGAGGAAGTCGGCGCTCAGGACCTGCATATAGCGCGCCATCACCACGAGGTCGGCGCCGCCGTGCTTTTGCAGCAGTTCCAGCTGCGCCGCCTCGGCCTGAGGCTTTGACTCCTTCGTCACCGGGATGTGGTGGTAAGGCACGCCGAAACGGGCCGCTTCGACCGCAAGGTCCGGATGGTTTGAGACCACCATCACGATGTCCATCTCCAGATCGCCGCGGTGCCAGCGGCCGAGCAGGTCAATCAGGCAGTGGTCGTACTTAGAGACGAAGATCGCGACCCGCTTGCGCACATGCGCGTCCACGAGCTTGTATTCCAGATCGAGTTTTTCCGCGATCTCGCCGAGTCGCTGCTCCAGCAGCGGGATACGCGTCTCGGGTTCCGGCACGTAGAACTCCATGCGCAGCGAGAAGCTGCCGCCGAGCGGATCGCTCGAGAACTGATCCGAGCTGGTGATGTTGGCGCCGGAGTCGGCCAGCGCGTTGGCGAGGGCCGCGACGATGCCCTCGCGGTCGGGGCACGACACCAGCAATCGCGCAAGGTTGGAACGGCTCACTTAGTGGTCCTCATTCTTGGTGCTGTGGTCTCTATGCAGGAAGGTGTTGGCCCAGGCGCTGCTTCCGCGTAGCGCGTTGTCCTTGACTACGACAGGCCCGTCGAGCATCTGCTCCTCTTCGCCGTACGCCTTCAGGCGCTCATAGGCCTGTGCCCAGATGCACTCGGTGTCGTAGACCTCGCAGATCCCGTCGCGCGTGCCGCCGCAGGGTCCGTTGCGCTGGTTCTTCGCGCACGGACCTTCAGGGCAGACGTAGGCGATGTCAGGTAGTGAGCAGTCGCCACAGTCCTGGCATTTGAACATCGGCACCTTCGCCGCCTGCTCGGCCAGGTGAGCGGCGCGCTGGACCGACTTGGGCGCATCCTCGAGCTTGCTGTAGAGCTTCGTGCCGAGGTCGAACAGCGGTGCGTCCTGTGCGAAGACGGCGTTGTGCATGCGGCGGCTCAGGCGGTACCTGACCGGGACCGGCAGGTCGGTCTGACGCTTGGCCTTACGCTCCAGATACTCGGGGCGACGCTGCCCGTCGGAGAGCCCGGTCCGCGGGTCCTGGCCGTACAGGTAGAACTCTCCGGGGCGGTCGTAACGTAGGTCCTTGGCGGCCTCGATCCAGTCGTCGCCGCTGTATTGGAGGGCGCGATCGAGGATCTCGCTGTACCGCTCGATCGGCATATGACCGCCGATGTAGGCGCCGTTGAACCCGAGCCCGCGTGCGACGGCAACGTGCTTGGCGGCCAGGTCCACGAAGAACGCCCGGCCCTTGTCCTCGCCGCCGCCGTATCGCTCGGCCTGTTCCAGCAGCGCATCGGAGACGACCACGCCCGGCACCCTGCCGCTGTGAAAGACGCGGGCTACGCCGCGCGTCAACAGGTACACGTTCGCGACCATCTTCAGGTCGAGCCCCTGCGCGTGGACCCAGCGCAACAGCTCGTCGTCCTTGCGCACGTTCCAGCCGACCTGGTTGAAGACAAAGCGGGCGCCGGCGCGGGCCTTCTTAGCGAGCTTGAAGTACTGGGGCATGACCTCGCGCTCGTGCAGCTTGTGGTTGGTGACCACACAACCGGCATAGAAGTCCGTCGCGATCAGATGACCGTCCGGGGCCCTTGTCTCCTGCGCCCCGGCGTTCATGTCGCTGAGCATCTCCAGCAGGCCGACCGAGTCGATGTCGAACACCGGCGCGGCGGCGCCGGTGTGACCCGCGATCGGGTAGTCGCCCGAGAGCGCAAGGATGTTGTTGAGGTTGGCGGATGCCGCTTTCCAGGCGCGGCTCTCGATCCCGTTGCGGTTCATGTCCTTGCAGGCGAAGTGCAGGATCACCTCCTGCCCAAGCTCGCGCATGCGGTTGCCGAGCATGTCCGGCGCGATCATCGCGTTGCCACCGGGGTTGTCGGTGATCGAAAGCACGTCAATCCCTGGGTGTTCTGCCAGCTGGTGAGAGATCTCGTGCAGCGCCTGGCCGGTGTGCTGGGCCATCACGCCACGACTCGTCACCAGCTCAGCCGCGATTACAAACGCGCCCGGCGCTTCCAGCCTCTCACGCAGAGTTGGCATGCTGATTCCCCTCGCTCTCCTCAGGCGCGCTCAGTCAGCGCGCCGACGGCATGACACACCGTCACTCGCAAGTGTACGCGGTTGCATGCAACGATGGCTAGGGTTGGATCAGAGCACCCGCAGCGCCGCCGCCGTCGGCCCTCGTGCGCCAGGGTTACGGCAGCGGCGTTGACTCATCCTCGATGCGGATGAGCGTGCCACCGGGAAGCTTGGTGAGCGCGTGTTCGCTGCGCAGCGCGGCGTCGAGGTTGATCCGCGCCAGCCGCGCGTGCTCACGCGCGATCGCCTCGGCACGCGCACCCTCGCCGCGTTCAATCGCGTCGAGCATCTCACGATGCTGGTGTTGGGCGACGGTGAGCGTGTCGTGCCATCCGGTGAACAGCTCGGCCTGGAGCATGATGAACGCGCTCGGCGAGGCGAACGGAAGCGCCAGCACACGCTCGTAAGCGTGTTGAAGCGGGTCGCTGGCGGCCAGCGCAAAGAGCTCATCGTGGAACTGCTCGTTGAGCTCCACGTAGAGGCCGAAGTCCTCGACACCGCCCTGGCCGGGGCGCAGCATGCGGTCAATCCGGGCGACGACCCCAACCAGTTCGGCGAGTCCCGCGTGACCGCTGAACCGCTCCGCTGCCAGGCGCGCTGCGGTGCCCTCCAGCACCCCGCGCAGCTCGATCGCGTCCGCCACCTGCTGACTCGAGAACGACCGCACCGCAAAGCCACCGCCGGGCAAAGCCTCCAGCAGCCCCTCGTGTTCCAACTGGGCAAGCGCCAGTCGCAGCGGCGTGCGCGAAACCTGCAGGCGCTCGACCAGGCCAAGCTCGGAGACACGATCGCCGGCGACAAGCTCGCCCTCGATGATCATCTGGCGCAACCCGAGGGTCGCCGCAAGTCCTTGTGAGATCGGCCGTGGGCTCATCGGTTGAGCTTCATTTTGCTACGTATTTTCGAAAATCGCTGCACGACGAAGAGATTGCCGAGCGATCTGCCAGCTCGAAGGCTGCGCGCGGCCGGGATGCGTCTCCCGCGCGGCGGGCCGGATGGTTACGATCGAGAGCGACTTTCGCAGCGGATCAGAGCAGAGGAGAGAACATGAGCGTGTCCGGGATTGCCCAACAGCAGTTGCTGATCGGTGGCGAGTGGGTCGGAGCCGGCTCTGGCGCGACCTTCGAGGTGCGGAGCCCCTTTACCGATGAGGTTGCCTCGGTCGGCGCCGCGGCCACCGTCGCTGACGCGCGTCGTGCGGTCGACGCCGCGCAGGCTGCCTTCCCGGCTTGGTCGCAGACCTCGCTGGCAGAGCGCCGCTCGATCCTCGAGCGTGCCGCCGAGATCATGCAGGAGCGCCAGCAGGAGATCGCCGGAGTCGTCGCCGAGGAGACCGGCGGCACCTTCGGCTGGGGCATGTTCAACATCATGCTTGCGACCGGGATGCTGCGTGAGGCCGGCGTGCACGCGCAGGCGGTCCATGACCAGGAGATTCACTCGCACATCCCCGGCAAGCGGATGCTCGCGGTGCGCCAGCCCGCCGGTGTCGTCGTCGGCATCGCGCCTTGGAACGCACCGGTGATCCTCGGTACCCGCGCGATCGCGTCGCCGCTGGCCTACGGCAACACGGTTGTGATGAAGGCCTCCGAACAGTGCCCACGCACGCACGGCGCGATCATCGAGTGCCTGCAGCAGGCGGGCGCGCCGGCCGGCGTCGTCAACCTCGTCACCAACGCACTCTCCGATGCCCCCGACGTCGTCGAGGCGCTGATCGCCCACCCGGCCACACGCCGCGTCAACTTCACCGGCTCAAGCCACGTCGGGCGGATCATCGCGGAGAAGGCCGGCCGCCATCTCAAGCGTGTCGTGCTTGAACTCGGCGGCAAGGCTCCGTTCCTGGTGCTCGCCGACGCCGACCTCGATGCGGCGGCCGCAGCCGCGAACTTCGGTGCGTTCATGCACCAGGGCCAGATCTGCATGTCGACCGAGCGGATCATCGTCGACCGCACGGTGGCCGATGCCTTCTCCGCGAAGCTCGCGGAGCGCGCGGGCAAGCTGACGGTCGGAGACCCGCGCGAGCAGTCGACCCAGATCGGACCGCTGATCAACCGCGCCGCGCTGGATCGCGTCTCCACGCTGGTCGACGATGCCGTTGAGAAGGGCGCGGTCAAGCTCACCGGCGGCGAGCCCGACGGTCTCGTCTACCCGCCGACCGTGCTGCGCGGCGTCACCTCTGAGATGCGGATCTACAGCGAAGAGTCGTTCGGCCCGTCGGTCTCGATCGTCGAGGTCGACAGTGTCGAGGAGGCGATCCGCGTCGCCAATGACACCGAGTACGGTCTTGCCGCCGCGATCTTCTCGGCCGATGTCGAGGCCGCGCAGCAGGTCGCGCGTCAGATCCAGAGCGGCATGTGCCACATCAACGACGCCACGGTGCACGACGAGCCGCAGGTCCCCTTCGGCGGCGTCAAGGCCAGCGGCTGGGGCCGCTTCGGCGGCGAGTGGGCCGCTGAGGAGTTCACCGAGCTGCGCTGGATCACGATCCAGGACGAGCCCCGCGAATACCCGATTTAGCGGCACCGAACTAGACGGACCGCCTACCGCCTGCCGCCCGCCCGCCGCACTCTGGGGGAGAAACTCGGCCCTGGACCGAGTAACTCCCCCAGAGACGAGCAAGAGCTCCCGGAATCGGCCCCGCGCGCCCCCGCGCCAGTACCTAGACGCAGGTGTTCTCAATCCGGCCGACGCCGTCGACCTCGACGATCACGACGTCACCGGCGCCCAACAGCAGCGGCGGCTCGCGCCGGAAGCCGACGCCGCTCGGGGTGCCGGTCAGGATCAGGTCGCCGGGCTCGAGCGTCGTGAACTCCGACAGCGTGCTGACCAGGGTCGGCACGTCGAAGATCATCAGCGAGGTCGAGGCCTCCTGCTCGACGCTCCCGTTCACGGTCGTGCGCAACGTCAGAGCACTGAGGTCGCCGACCTCGTCGAGCGTGACCAACTGCGGACCGATCGGCGTCGCGGCCTCCCAGGCCTTGCCCTGCAGCCACTGGTGCGACTTGTTCTGGTAGTCGCGCATGCTGACGTCGTTGCCGACCGTGACGCCGGCCACGTAATCCAGCGCATCCGCGCGCGAGACTCGCCGGGCCCGCTCACCGATCACGACCGTCAGCTCACCCTCGTAGTCGATCGTCTCCGACTCCGGTGGGCAGACGATGTCGTCAAACGCGCCGATCAGTGAGTTCGCGAACTTCGTGAAGAAGACTGGGTAGTCAGGCACGTCGCGCCCGCTCTCGTGCACGTGCTCGACGTAATTCAGCCCGACGCAGATCACCTTGCGCGGGTTCGGTACCAGCGGCCGGTGGCGGATCGCATCCAGCGGCAGTGCTCCGGCACGGTCCAGCGACGCGGCCTTCAAGACCGACAGCGGCGTGTCGACGCCCAACTCCGAGATGCCGACCAGCGGTACCCCGTGGTCTCCCTCAATCGCCACCGCAAGTGGCGTTTCTCCGTGCATGACCGATGCAAAACGCACCTGGTCTCCTCTCGTTATGCCCCCGCTACAACTTAGTAAGCAGAAGCGACTATTGCATACAGTTCGAGTTTCTGTCTATAGTTACGCACGCGGTCGCCGGTCGCAGCGGCCACGAATACAGCAAGGGAGCAGGATATGAAGCTGGTGACGTATGACGACGGGCGGGTCGGCAAGGTCGTCGACGGCACCGTGATCGAGCTCGACGTGCCGGACATGCGGCGCTACTTCGAGCTGCAGGGCGAGGTCGAGCCAACCGGGCGCGAAACGCCGCTCGACCAGGTTCACCTGCGCGCTCCGATCATCCCCAAGAAGTTCTTCCACACCGCCGGCAACTTCCGTGAGCACCACGAGGAATCAACGCGGGTCAACTGGTCGCATCCGGTGCTGCCCTGGATCGTCTTCTTTCAGAACGTCGACGCGATCATCGGCCCGGACGACCCGATCATCTACCCCGAGGGCATGACCAACGAGCTCGACTACGAGCTCGAGCTGGCCGTCGTGATCGGCAAGGCCGGCAAGTTCTTCTCGCCCGAGGAGGCTGAGGATTACATCGCCGGGTACATCGTCTTCAACGACATCACCGCCCGCGACATCCAGCGCGTGGAGATGAAGTCGGGCGTCTTCTGCCTGTCCAAGAGCATCGATACCTTCGTGCCGATCGGACCCTGGATCGTCACCAAGGACGAGATCCCGGACGTGCAGAACCTCTCGATGGAGCTGCGCGTCAACGGCGAGAGCCGCCAGGTCTCGCACACCAGCCGCATGGCGGTGACCGTGCCGGAGATCATCAGCCACTATTCGTCGATGGGCTTCAGCCCGGGCGACATCATCTCCACCGGCACCGTCGCCGGTGTGGCCGGCTTCAGCGAGGATGCGGCCTCGCTCTATCTGAAGCCCGGCGACGTCGTCGAGGCCGAGGTGCAGGGCGTCGGAGTCCTGCGCAACCCCGTCATCTCCTGGGCAGAGGGGCATCCGGATCTCGCTCCGATCACCTCGGAGGCGGCAGCCGCGAGCTGAGTTGGTGCCCGTCGTCGAGACGTCCGGTGGTCTGCTGCAAGGGGGGACCACCGAGCAAGGCTTTGCGTTCCTGGGCGTCCCCTTCGCGGCGGCGTCCCGCTGGACGCCGCCTACCACCCAGCCTGGGTGGTCCGGAATCCGCGGCGCCACGTCCCGCGGTCCCGCGGCTCCGCAGCCAGAGCGGGCGGTGGCGACCTTCACGCACGGCGAGACGCCGCCGACGGCCGAGCAGTGCCTCAACCTCAACGTCTTTACACCGTCGCTGACCGCCTCAAGGCCGGTCCTGGTCTGGATCCACGGCGGCGGCTTCGCGATCGGCAACGGCTCCGCGAGCCTCTACGACGGCGCTCGCCTCGCCCAGGCCGCGGATCTGGTCGTCGTCACGATCAACTACCGGCTCGGCACGCTCGGCTGGCTCGGTCACCCGGATCTGGCGCAGCAGCCCGGCGACCCGAGCGCCAACTGGGGGCTGCTTGACCAGGTCGCCGCGCTGCAGTGGGTGCGCGAGAACGTTTCGGGTTTCGGCGGCGATCCCAAGCGCGTGACGCTCGCGGGGCAGTCGGCCGGGGCGCTCTGTGCCGCGGACCTGCTGGTCGCGCCCGCGGCCAAGGGGCTCTTTCAACGGGCGCTGCTCGCCTCGCCGCCGTTCGGTGATGTCGCCCAGGCGCCCGAGGTCGCGGCCAGCTGGGCACAGGCCGTCGCCGAAGCAGCCGGGCTGAGCGACGGCTTCGATGCCGAACGGATGCGCGCGCTCGACGCGGATCAGCTGGTTGCCACCCACGAGGCGCTGCTTGACGACCCCGCCTGGCGCGGAAGCCGCGGCGGCGCCCTGCCGACGCTCGATCCCGCAACACTTCCGGTTTCACCTTTGGCTGACCCGGGCGCGAGCCCCGAGGTCGATGTGCTGGTCGGTCACACCGGCCAGGAGGGAACGTTCTTCTTCCGCTCGCCCTGGCGGCCGCCGCCACCGCGGGAGCGAATCCCCGGCATCGTCGGCCACCTCTTTCACACAGACCAGGCGGACGGCGTGCTCGCCGAATACCGGCAGCGTGCCGGCCAGCGCGGCACCGCGACCGACCCGCTCTCACTGCTGGTCGAGATCGCGACCGACGCGATGATCGCGGAGCCGCTGGCCGGCTGGGCGGCGGCGCGCACCGAAGCCGTAGCGGGACGCAGCCGCGTCTACCGCTATCGGGTCGACCATCCCGGCGCTGGTCCTGAACTCGGCGCGACCCACACAGTTGAGACGCCGCTCTTCTTCGGCACCTGGGACGACGGCGGACCGGGGCAGCGTCTCGGCGGCCAGGCCAAGGGGGCCGCGGCGGTGGCCACCGAACTCCGCACGGCCTGGGCGCGGTTCGTGCATGACGGAGATCCCGGCTGGCCCGGCTTAACGGCTGCACAACCAGAAACCTTTCCCGTCTTTGGAGTCGCTGGATAAGACTCTCTGTGGCCCCGTTTGCAGCGCGCGGCAGATGCGCTAATCGAACGGCAACATGCGTGCTATGTCAATGACTGGACGCATCACGCAAAACTGTGTACAGTTTCGCCGGGGCGCTGAGGGAGTGCCCTTGAGAGGATCCATGACCGGTTTAACCCCCAAAATGCCGCTGCTTGACGTCCGTAGCCTGCGCGTTGCCTATGGCGGCGTTGTCGCGGTCGCCGACGTGGACGTGAGCGTCGCCGAGGGCGAAGTCTTCGGGCTGATCGGGCCAAACGGCGCCGGCAAGACCTCGATGATTGATGCGCTTACCGGGTACCAGGCGCCTTCGGGCGGCAGCGTCAACTTCGATGGCAGGGACATCACCAACATGCGCGCCCACCGCCGCGCGCGGCTCGGACTGGCCCGCACCTTCCAGTCGGTCGAGCTGTTCGACGACCTGACCGTCGATGAGAACCTGCTGGTCGCGAGTGAGCGCGCCGGCGTGATGCTGGCGCTGCGCGATCTCTTCCTGCCCGCGCGTGCCCCGGACCGCACGAACGTTGACTGGGCGATCGACGTCTGTGACCTCGGTGGCGTCGTCGACCGTTACCCGAGCGAGATCTCGCACGGGCAGCGCAAGCTTGTCGGCGTCGGCCGGGCGCTCGCCCAGAAGCCGCGACTGGTGCTGATGGACGAGCCCGCCGCGGGGCTCGACACCGATGAGAGCCTCGCGCTCGGACAGCGCCTGCGCTCCCTGCCTGACGAGCACGGCGTCACGGTCTTCCTGGTTGACCACGACATGAGCCTCGTGCTCGCCGTCTGTGACCGCCTGATGGTGCTCGACTTTGGTCACGCGATCGCGCAGGGTTCGCCCGCTGAGATCCGCGAGGACCCGCGAGTCTTGGAGGCCTACCTCGGCAGCCATGGAACTCCGGTCGCCACAACCGCAGCTGGGAGCGGATCGTGACCACGGCCACCGCGACGGCGCTCAGCGTCGACGGCCTTGACGCCGGCTACTTTGGAAGCCCGGTCGTGCGCGGCGTCTCGCTGCATGTGGCGCCGGGTGAGGTGGTCGCGTTGCTCGGACCGAACGGTGCCGGCAAGACGACGACGCTCGAGACCATCGCCGGTCTGCACGAGCCGATGGCGGGCACGATCACGATGCACGGCGAGTCGATCGTCGGGCGCCAAACGCACCTGTTGGCGCGCGAGGGGCTGGCGTTGGTCCCGGAGGGCCGGGCGCTGTTCTTCGGCCTGACCGTTCGTGAGCACCTGCGCTTGGCTCGTTCCAAGGACGGCGTCGGCCAGCAGGAGCTGCTTGAGATGCTGCCTGAGCTCGACAAATGCCTTGACCGCCGAGCGGGTCTGCTGTCAGGCGGTGAGCAGCAGATGCTGGCCGTCGGCCGCGCGCTGATCAGCCGCCCGCGCGTACTGCTGGTCGACGAGATGAGCCTCGGGCTAGCCCCGGTGATCGTCGAACGGCTGCTGCCGATCCTGCGCCGCGTCGCCACCGAACTGGGCACCGCGGTGCTCTTCGTCGAGCAGCACGTGGCGTTCGCGCTTGAGATCGCAGACCGCGCCTACGTACTGACTCACGGTCGGATCGTGCTGGAGGGGCCGGCCGAACAGCTTCAGGCCGATCGCAAGCTGGTCACCGCCAGTTACCTCGGCGAGGCAGCCGCAGACGAACTTTCAGAGACAGCAAATAATCGAAGTGAGGAGAGGTTGTTATGAAGTCATTCCGTATGCCGATCGCCGCTACGGCGATGGTCGGCGTTGCGGCACTGGCTGTCGCCGTGGGCGGCGCCAGTGCCTCAACACACGCCGCGGCTCACGCCGCGGCATCGAGTCCGTTCGGCGCGGTCCACAAGGCCACCGGAACCCCGTACACGTTCGGTCTGATCAACGATGAGACCGGCCAGGTGACGTTCCCGGAAGCACGCCAGGCTGAGATCGCAGCCGCTGACTACGTCAACGAGTACATGGACGGCATCAACGGCCACCCGATCAAGCTCGCCGACTGCATCGGCGACGGCACGGCACCGACCAGCGCCCGCTGCGCCAGCGAACTCGTTGCCAAGAAGCCGCTGGCCATCCTCGGCGCGGCCGACAGCGGCACGCCCGGTTCCGAGCCCGTCTACGAGCGTGCAGGCCTGGACTACCTCGGCGGCATCCCGTTCACCCCGGTTGAGCAGAACGCCAAGAACTCAATTCAGTTCTGGTCGGTCAGCCTCGGTGACAACGCCGCGGCGTCCGTATACGCGGCCAAGACGCTCAAGGCCAAGACGGCCGTTGTCCTTTACTTCAGCAACTCGCAGGGTGAGATCGCCGGGCTGCACATCATCCCGCCGGTGATGAAGGCCGCCGGCGTCACGACGGTCGACACAATCGGCATTCCGCCGACTACGCCTGACCCGTCACCTGAGGTCGCGTCGGCGATCGCCGACCACCCGGACGTCGTTTACGTCGACATCCCCAACAACTGCGGCGTCGTCCTCAAGGACCTCAAGAGCCTCGGTTACAGCGGCAAGATCGTCGGCATCGACCCATGCACCTCGCCGCAGGCGATCGCATCGGCCGCCGGTGCCGCTCAGGGCATGTACATCGCAAGCCCGTTCGAGCGCAGTGGTTCGCAGTTCGACCTGTTCCTCGCAGCCATGAAGAAGTGGGCCGCGCCGAACACTGCGATCGACTCGATCGCTGAGGCCGGGTTCGCCACGGTCATGAACGTGCGTGCCGGGCTTGACACGGTCAAGGGCAAGCCGACCAGCGCCTCAATCCTGAAGGCGTTCACCACCGGTTCCAACCATGCGAACTTCATGTCGCATTCGTACACCTGCAACGGCAAGGCCGTTGCCAAGGCAGTCTCGATCTGCAACGACTACTACGTCATTGAGCAGATCAAGGGCACGGCGCCGGTCATCGCCAACCCGAACACCTGGATCACCTCGAAGGGTTACTTCAAGGGGCTCTAGCCACTGAGCAAGCGACTGTGAGCCCGCCCCGCTGGGCGGGCTCACATCGCGGGCTTAAAGTCGCGACTTCCATCAGTCTCAGAAACGCATGTCCAGTTACCTACTCTTCCTGATCCTCGGCCTCGGCTCCGGTGCCACCTTCGCGATTCTCGGCTTGGGCCTGGTGCTCAAGTACCGCAGCGGCGGCGTTGTCGACTTCGCCCACGGCGCAGTGGCGATGTTCATCGCCTACGTCTTTGTGAACCTGCGTTCGCAAGGCGTCCTGCCGCTGCCGTTGATCGTTGTGCCAGACCACATCAGGATCAGCTCCACCGGCATCGATACAACGCTGGCGATCGTGATCTCGCTCGTCTATGCGGCTCTGCTCGGCGCGGTCCTTTACTTCCTGATCTACCGGCCGCTGCGATTCGCGGCGCCGCTGACCAGAATCGCCGCCTCCGTCGGCGTGATGCTCACCTTCGAAGCGATCGGCGTGCTCAACTTCGGCACCACCTCGCAGACCACGCCGCCGATCCTGCCGACCACACCGATCACGATCGGCAGCCTCACCTTCCCCTCTGACCGGATCTTCTTCACCGGCATCGTGGTCGTGCTGGCCATCGCACTCTGGCTGATCTACCGCTTCACGCGCTTCGGGCTCGCCACACAGGCCGGCGCTGAAAACGATCGCGGTGCTGCCCTGATCGGGATCTCGGCCAACCGTGTCGCCGCCATCAACTACGTGATCGCGACCGTTTTGGCGGGCGCCGCCGGGATCCTGATCGCCCCGGTCGCGAACCTCGATCCGACCTCATACACGCTCTTCATCGTGCCCGCCCTCGGGGTCGCGCTGGTCGGCGGTTTCCGCTCGTTCTGGCTGGTGGCACTGGCGGGCATCCTGCTCGGGATGGGCCAGTCGGAGATCATCAAGTTCCAGTCCCAGTGGACCTGGTTCCCGCACGGCGACATTCCCGACGCGCTGCCGTTCATCCTGATCATCCTGACGATGACCACCCGCGCTCGCAGCCTGCTGGCCCGCGGCGAGGCGATGACGCAGCGCAACCCGTCGGTCGCGCGGCCAAAGAACCCAATGGCAAGCGCGGCCTTCTGCCTGATCGCCGGAACGCTGATCATGCTGCTGCTGCAGGGGTCGCTGCGCAACGCCTTCATCTCGTCGCTGACGGTGGTCTGCATCGCGCTCTCGCTGGTGCTGCTGACCGGTTACGTCGGCCAGGTCTCGCTGGCGCAGATGACCTTCGCCGGTGTCGGCGGCTTCATGCTCGGTCACATCTCGCACGGCTGGGGTCTTGGCTTCCCGTTCTCTCTGATCCTCGCCGGCCTCTGTGCGGTGCCGGTTGGGATCCTCGTGGGGTTGCCGGCGCTACGGTTGCGGGGGGTCAACCTCGCAGTCGTGACCCTGGGCGCCGCCTTCACGGCCGACGCGCTGATCTTCAACAGCCAGGGCTTCGCGGGCGGGCTTGTCGGTCTGCCGATCAAGCCCCCGCACCTGCTCGGCATCGATCTCTCGATCGCTGAGGGCCATGACTATCCACGCCTGATCTTCGGGATCATGGTGCTGGTCGTCGTGATCCTGATGGGCCTGCTGGTAGCGCGCCTGCGCCGCGGCGCCGCCGGACGCATGCTGCTTGCTGTGCGCTCGAACGAACGCGCGGCCGCGTCGGTCGGCATCAACGTTCCCCAGGCGAAGCTGATGGCCTTCGGGATCGCCGCTTTCATCGCCGGCATCGGTGGCGCGCTGACCGGCTACCAGCAGGGCACGCTCACCGCCGACGGCTTTGCGACCTTCGCCTCGCTCGGCCTGCTGGCGGTGGTCTATGTGGCCGGCATCGGCCGCATCTCGGGCGCTGTCTTCGCCGGGATCATGATGTCCTCGATTGGGCTGGCTGTGACCTTCCTGGACGAGCGCTTCGGCATCGGCAAGTACCAGACGATCGTCGCCGGCCTGGCGCTGATCGTCACGGCGATCGCCAACCCGGACGGCGTCATGAGCACCACCACCGGCAAGGGTCCGGCGGTCTTGTACTTCAAGCTGCAGGACGCGGTCGTCGCACGCATCCACGGGACCGTCACGACTAAAACGCCCGCCGCTGAGTCAGAGCAGCCGGCCGAAGCCAGGCCCGCGGTCGAGCAGCCCCACCACGTCTGAGCGCGTCGCAGGCCACGGATCGCGCGGAGTCCGCCGTCTAACGGCTTAGAGTCGCTGCGAAGCAAGACGCGAGAGGAGGCGCCGGCGTGCGGATGACGGCCGCAGTGCTCGAGCAGTTCGGTGAGCCGTTGGTGATCACAGATGTCGATCTGGACGAACCGAAGGCCGGCGAGGTGCTGGTCAGGCTGGTCGCGTGTGGCGTCTGCCATACCGACCTCTACACGGCGTCAGGGGTCGACCCGTCGGGCTACGCGCCGACCGTGCTCGGGCATGAGGGCGCGGGCGTCGTCGAGGCGGTCGGTCCCGCAGTTGAGTCTTTGAAGGTCGGCGATCACGTCGTCACGCTGTTCTCGCCGCAGTGCCGCGAGTGCGAGCACTGCCTCAGCGGCCAGACCAACCTCTGCCTGGCGATCCGTGCGCAGCAGAACCTCGGATACCTGCCGGACGGCACCACGCGCCTCTCTCGCGACGGCGAACCGATCAGGCATTTCATGGGCACCTCGACCTTCGCCGAGTACACCGTGATGCCGGAGATCGCGCTCGCAAAGGTCAACCCGGAAGCGCCGCTCGAGGCCGCCTGCCTCTTCGCCTGCGGCCTCTCGACCGGGCTCGGCGCCGCGATGTACACCGCCGGGGTCAGGCGCGGCGCGACCTGTGTGGTGTTCGGCGCCGGCATGGTCGGGCTCGGCGCGGTTGCGGGCTGCAGGCTGCAGGGCGCCGGCCGCATCATCTGCGTCGACCTCTCGCCGGACCGCCTCGAGTTGGCCGTCGGGCAGGGCGCAACTGACACCTGGCTGGCGGGCCCTGAGATCGTCGAACGGATCCTGGCCGAGACCCGCGGCTTCGGCGCCGACTACACCTTTGAAGCGACCGGCCGGGTCGACGTCATGCGTCAAGCCGTGGAGTCGGCGCGGATGGGCTGGGGGCTCTGCACCGTCGCCGGGGTCGCCGGCAAGGGTGAGACGCTCGACGTAATCCCGCGCTGGCTGATCCAGGGCCGGCGGATCGCCGGCTCCTCGTTCGGCGGCCTGCGCGGCCGCGACCAGGTCCCGGAGCTCGTGAACCGCTATCTCGCCGGGGAGATCGACGTCGAGCCGTTCATCTCGCACCGCCTGTCGCTGCGCGACGTCAATCGCGCCTTTGAGCTGATGGAGGCCCAGGACGGGATCCGCAGCGTGATCAGCTTCGCCTAGCTCGCGAGAAGCCCACCAGCGCCGAACGCGAGCGCCGTCCTGGCCCGCACAACTCCTACCGTTTGCCGGCGTGAGGCGAGCGGTTCGGAGTTGGTAGGCCTACAGCGGCACAACCCCGAACGATCCCGGCGAGCGCGACTGGCGGTAGGAGTTGTCCGCTCCGTGTGGCCGAATCGCCACGCGCGGTGTAAACGACCACGCGTGGGCAGCCTGCGCTGGGCTGCTGGGGCTCAACCGCCCGCCGGCAGCGCTTCCGCGAGCGCCGCGAGCGTTCCGGTCCATGCCAGCTCGGCGGCGGTCTCGTTGTAGGCCGGCAGGCCGGGCATCGTGAAGCCGTGATCGGCGTCGGGGATGACCTCGATCCGATAAGAGATTGCATGTTCCTCCAGCTGCTCGCGCAGCGGCGGGATCACCGAGAGCGGCGTCACGTGGTCGTTCTCCCCGAAGCCGAGGTAGAGCGACGCATCGACGGCACCGAGCGCCAGGTGCGGCGAGTCGGCCCGGTCGGTGACGAGCTGCGAGGGGTGCAGCAGCGAAGCGACGGCGACCTCCTGCGCAAAAGCCTCGGCGGCCCGCAGCCCAAACCGCCCGCCCATGCAGAAGCCGACGCAGCCCCACGGCTGGTCCGCGCCGGGCAGCGCCTCGAGCATCAGGCGCGTGTCGGCCAGCACCTCGGCGTCGTTGACGCGCGCGACGATCGCGCCCATGCGCCCGAACTCCGCGCCCTCGCCGGCCGCGAGCTTGTCGACATCGGGCTTGTCGGCCGGATCGAACGCGTAGTAGAGGTCGGGCATCGCGACCGCGTAACCGGCGTGCGCCAGGCGTTCGGCGTGGCCGTGCAGCGCCGGCCTGATCCCGGGACCGTCCATGTACAGCACCACCAGCGGGAACGGCCCATCGCCTTCCGGCTGGTGCAGATGCACGGGCATCGTGCCGCGCGGCGTCTGGACTTCAATCACGGTGGGGTTCATACAGCCTCCTGTTGTGTGCTCAGCGCCGGCCGCGCCGCATGCGCGGCCTGCTCCCCGGCGATCCGGCCAAAGACGATCGCGTCGGTGAGGCCGCCGCCGTGTTCGGTCAGATGGCCCCAGATAGATCCGGCGGCGCCGGCCGCGAACAGCCCTGGAACCGGCTCGCCGCCGGGGCGCAGGACCCGCGCCAAGGCGTCGCGCCGCGGGCCGCCCGACGCCGTTGCGACGCCCGGCCACATCTGAATCGCGTAGAGCGGCGCCACCAGCGGCGCGAGTGTTGCCGGTGCGCGGCCAAAGAGCTCGTCGCGCCTCTCTGAGACCGAGGCGGCGTAGTCAGCGAGCGTGCGCCGCAGGATCGCCGGAGCGAGCCCGGTGGCCGCCGCGAGTTCGGCCGAGTTCTCAGCGCGGTGGATCCAGCCGGCCTGCACCTCAGCCGAGTTGTCAGCGCTCCACTCGTAGCCGTTGGGGCTGCCGACGATCCCGTGCAGCGGTCCGGCCTTACGCGCGGCCTCATCGAACACGATCCAGCCGGGCATCTGCGGCCGGTTCTCGCGCCGCGGCATGTAGGCGGTCACCGAGCGCACCTTGTCGTGGACCTCCCAGCCGGTCTCGTCGGCGAACCGGCGCCCGTCGCCGTCGAGGTAGATGAAGCTCGGCGCGTGCACGTCGAGCGTGAACGCGGCCGGGTACTCGGGGTGAACGAATGAGAGCCAGCCGAAGAACGCGCTCATGTGCCAGAGCGCGGCGCCCGCCTGCGCGGTCAGCGCCAGCGTGTCGCCGGTGTTCGCCTGATGGCCGACGGAGACCACCGACAGCGGCAGGTAGGTGTCGCAGAGTTCCTGGTCGGCCTCGAAGCCGCCGCTGGCCAGTACCACGCCGCCGCGGACCCCGACCTCGCGGGCAGCGCCACCGCATTCAACGACCACACCAACGACCCGCCGCTGCTGATCGAACTTCAGTTCCAGCGCGGGCGCGTCAAACGCCACCGGGATGTCGCGGTCGCAGACCGCGTGCTGCAGCAGCCGCCAGAGCCCGATGCCCGGACGCTCACGCTTGTCGGCCGGCGTGAACTGCCGGTAGCGGGCGTGACCGGCTCCGGGAAAGTTCGGCCAGGACGGCAGCATGCCGCCGAAGGCGCCGATCTCGACCGCCGCGGTGGCGCCGCCGAGCGAGTTCAGAAACGGCGAGACCTCGGGCAGCCCGTCGGCGTAGGCGCTCAACACCGAGCGGTCGGTCTTACCGAAGCAGAGCGCGTCGAGGTGGTCGATCGCGCCGGGGCCGTCGACCTCAAAGAGGAAGCCGCCGGAGTGGAGGCAGTTGCCGCCGCCCAGCGATGCCTTCTCAAGCACGGCGACGGTTGCGCCCGCGTCGTGCGCGGTGATCGCCGCGGCGGCGCCGGCAGCGCCGAAGCCCACGACCAGTACGTCAACTTCCTCCGGCAAGCTCATTCAGGCGGGCCGGTCATGATCCGCAGCGGCTCGCTGCCATCCCAGCCGATCGCCGCTGCGCGCACCATCGCGTAGAAGCCGAGGATCTCATCGCGTTCCTGCAAGACCTCGATCGGGTGTCCGAAGAGCGGCCCGCCCTCAAACCAGACGGCCGACGCCGGTCCGGTCCTGCCGGTGTGAAACGCGGTCAGCCCCAGCGCCTCAAGGCGCTCCGTCTCTTGCGAAAGTGATGGCGTCAGCACGCCGATATGGCCGAGCCCCGTGCCAGGAGCGACCAGCGTCTCGCGGAAAGCGGCCGGCTGGGCGTCGTGGACCTGGGTCACTTCAACCAGGATCGGACCCCAGCACCCGAACGCCGAGGAGTGGTCGTAGACGGCCGCCACGCCGCGGTAGGTGACCTCGTCAAAGACCATGTGCTCCATCCCGAAGAAGGGTCCGGCGCCAAAGTCCTTGGCAAACCGCTCAACGCCGCTGCGAAGGTCCTCAACGACGTAACCGACGTGGTGAATTGGCGGCAACGAAGGCACGCCCAAACTGTACACGTAATGAACTTCTGTATGCAATACTCGCCACGGGATGGAGATCGGTTTTGATCACGTCGGGCTCTCTGTGGCCGACCTCGGCGCCGCCGAGGCGTTCTACGAAGATGCCTTCGGATTCAGTCGCCAGCTCGCCTTTGAGCTGACTCCGCACCCGATCCGCGGTCTCATGCTGATCCACGAGAACGGAATGCGACTCGAGCTCTTCCAACACGAGGCGTCGGTCGCGGGGCTGCAGGGCGCGACCCCGATCGAGGCGATCGGGCGGCGCGGGTACGGGCACTTCGCGTTCAAGGCGCTGGACATCGGCCCGCTCTTCGAAGCGGCGCTTGCCGCCGGGGCTACAACGAAGGTGCCGCCCTCGCCCTCACCGGAGCCCGGCGTCCGCTTCGCATTCTTGGCAGACCCAGAGGGCAACCTCATCGAACTTGTGGAGCGTGACTGATGGGACGTCTTGACGGCAAGGTTGTGCTGATCACCGGAACGGCCGGCGGCCAGGGGGCCGCCGCGGCGCGCCTATTCGCACAGGAGGGCGCAAGCGTGTACGGCTGCGACCTCGACGCCGAGCGCTCCGAGGCGGTCGCGCACGAGATCCGCGCGGCAGGCGGGGAGATGCAGAGCACCGCTCCGGTCGACCTCGCCGACCCCGTTGCCGCGGCCGAATGGGTCGATGGCGTCGCCAAGCTGGCCGGCGGTATCGACGTGCTCTACAACAACGCCTCGGCGCCGCGCGTCGGACCGTTCACGGAGATGAGCTGGGACGACTGGCGGTTCACGCTGCACAACGAACTCGACCTGATCTTCACGGTCACCAAGGCCGCGTGGCCACACCTGATCGCGCGCGGGGGCGGGGTCGTGATCAACACCGCCTCGGTCTCCGCCCACCGTGGCGCAACCTTCATCGAGCAATCGGGCCACGGCGCCGCCAAGGGCGGCGTGCTGGCGATGACCCGTCACCTCGCGGCGTCGGGCGCACAGCACGGAATCCGTGCCAACTCGATCAGCCCCGGCCTGATCGTGACGCCGCAGATCGAGCCCTTCCTCGACGAGCCCGGCCACCCGGTCCACGAGATGCTGCACAGCCATCCGCTCGGCCGCCTCGGCGTACCCAAGGACGTTGCAACGGTCGCACTTTTCCTCGCCTCAGACGACGCCGCCTACCTCAACGCCGTCGACATCATCGTCGACGGCGGGCAGTCACTGATCTCGTGAGCGGCTTCAGCGGCGAGATCATCTGGCGCGGCGAGCCCGGCTACGAAGATGCACGCGTCGGCCGCGTCTTCAACGCCCGCCGGCCCGAGCGCTACCCGGCGGCGGTGCTGCTCGCGCAGAACGAAGAGGACGTGATTGCCGGGGTGCGTCTCGCGCGTGCGCGAGGACTCAAGGTCTCGGTCCGCTCCGGTGGCCACAGCTGGGCCGCGTGGAGCCTACGCGACGAGGCGCTGCTGATCGATCTGGGGCGCATGCGCGACATGACCTTTGAGCCCGCGAGCGGGATCGCCACCGTCAACCCGGCCGTCCAGGGCGGGACCGAGCTGACTCCCTTCCTGAGCTCACACGGCGCCGCCTTCCCGGGCGGGCACTGCCCGAGCGTCGGGCTTGGTGGCTTCCTGCTGCAGGGCGGGCAGGGCTGGAACTCGCGTCGTTACGGATGGGCCTGTGAGCGCGTCGTCGCGATAGATGTGGTCACCGCGGATGGTCAGCTGGTACACGCCGATGAGGCCCAGAACACGGATCTGCTGTGGGCCGCGCGCGGCGCCGGCCCGGGCTTCATGGGCGTCATCACGCGCTTCTATCTGCGTACCTATCCGCTGCCGAAGGCGATGACCCACGACACCTGGATGTTCGAGCTCGCCGAGCTCGAACATCTGCTGGCCTGGATAGACGAGCTCCTGCCGAGTCTTGACCGCGTGGTGGAGCCGGTGATCGCGGCTACCCGGGTTCCGCGCCCGCAGGGTCCACCGGTGCTGTTGCTGCATACCACCGCGATGTGCGAGAGCGAACAGGAGGCGGAGCGGGTGCTGGCGCCACTTGCTGCCTGCCCGCTCGCCGACCGGGCGATCGGGCACGAGCGCGGCCCGACCACCGTCGAGGCCGAGAACGACGCCCAGGGTGCACAGAACCCCGAGGGCTATCGCTACGCCGCGGACTGCACCTGGACCGACGCTCGCGGCCCTGAGTTGGCGCCGCTGCTCAGAAATCTCTGGTCGCAACTGCCGACCGAGCACTCCTTCTCGATCTGGTACGGCTGGTCGCCGAACCGGGAACTGCCGGATATGGCCTTCTCGGT
Organism: Solirubrobacterales bacterium; assembly: GCA_003137075.1. Taxonomy (GTDB): domain Bacteria; phylum Actinomycetota; class Thermoleophilia; order Solirubrobacterales; family Solirubrobacteraceae; genus Palsa-465. The sequence continues at coordinate 14,220 of PLES01000179.1, read as the reverse complement.
CGAGGGGCGCGCCTACGTGGCGACCTACGCGATCTGGCCCGACGCCGCCGACGATGAGCACCACCAACAGTGGGTCGTCGACCACACGCGTCGGCTCGCGGAGCTCGGCAAAGGCGTGTATCTCGGCGACACCGACTTCATCCGCCGCTCCGACCGCTTCCTCTCAGACGAGAACTTCGCGCGACTCGAGCAGGTCCGCGCGCGCCGCGATCCCGAAGGGCGCTTCTGCTCTTACCTGATTGCGCCGGGCGCGCAGCTCAACGCAGGACCAGCCCGCCGTCCGCACACAGGGTCTGCCCCGTAAGCGCCCCGGCCGCGTCCGAGCTCAGGAAGCCGACGGCCGCGGCGATGTCGGACGGCAGCAGGTCGCGGTCGATCGCCATTCGCGCGCGCACGGCTTCAAAGGAAGCCTGCGGCATCCCGGCCTGCGCGGCCGGTGTGCGAGTCAGTCCGGGCGCGACGCAGTTGACGGTGATTCCATCCTTGCCGAGCGCCCTGGCAAGTGAACGGGCGACTCCGATCAGCGCCGCCTTGCTCGCCACGTAGGGCAGCAGTTCTTCGGCGGGCGGGTCCCAGACGGTGTCCGAGACGACGAAGACGATGCGCCCAAAACGGCTCTGAGCCATGCCCGGGGCGAACGCTTGCGCGAGCCAGAGCGCCGCCTCGACGTTGACCGCCTGGACGTGGCGCCAGCTGGCCAGGTCGAGCTCGGCGAGGTTCGCCTGGTCGAAGGCTGCGGCGGCATGGACCAGCACGTCGATCCGCCCATGGCGCTCGAGCAGGCTCGCCGCGGCGCCTTGAACCTCGCCCTGCTGGGCGAGGTTGACGGGAGACTCTGCGTTGAGGTCCAGGACCTCGACGGTGTGGCCGCTGTCGCGCAGGTGCTGCGCTATAGCCCCGCCGATCGCTCCCGCGCCGCCGGTCACCGCGGCTACACGCTTCATCACAGTTCTGCACGCATTTGATCAGTCTGTATACAATACTGGAAACGAGGCCTAGGAGAGGGTCATGTCATTTCGAGTCGATACAACGCTGCCCTTCCGGGAGCTTCCGGGTGAGCCGGTGCCGTATTACCTCGCCGACGGCGACGGTCGCGCACACCTGCTTCTAGGCCAGGTCGGCCGTGCGCTGGCCGGTACCGAGGAGACCGCCGGTGCGATGTCGGCGATGACTGCCGTCGGCCCCGCCGGGCGCCCGATCCCGATGCACCGCCACGACAACGAGCATGACTACTTCTTCTGTGTCCGTGGCCAGGTTCAGGTCTGGGCGGACGGCGTCAGCCGCATCCTGCACCCCGGTGACGTCGCCAGCGTTCCCGCCGGCGTGCTGCACGCCTACCAGTTCCACGGGCATTACAGCCAGTTCATGGGGCCGATCGCCCCGGCCGGCTGGGACCGTTTCTTCGACCTGACCGGCACCCCTTACGCGGGGCCGGCCTATCCCCAGGTTGACAACAGCCCGCCGCCGTTCGCCAAGTTCGGTGAGGCCGAGGCCAGGTTCGCGATGAAGTACTTCCCGCAGGAGCCCTACCCGGATGCCGGCACCGGCCCCGATGACCGGCTGCCCGGGAGCGCCAGCGCCTACTTCCTGCGAGCCGGTGAGGGGCCGCGCCACGAGCTCTTCGGCCAGATCGCCTTCCAGTTGATGACCGGTGCCGAAAGCGACGGCCAGCTCGGCATGACCGTCACCGAAGGCCCGCGCTCGCCCGCGATCCCGCTGCACGCACACGAAAAGACCTACGAGGCGATCTACTGCCTGGACGGGCGCCTGCGCGTGACCGTCAACGGTGAGGAGCACCTGCTGACCCGAGGCGACTTTTTCAGCATCCCCGCGGGCAGCGAGCACAGCTACGCGATGGAGGCACAGCTGACGCGCTTCGCGAGCATGTACGGCCCGGCGGGCGTCGAGCGTTTCCACGAAGTTGCCGGCCAGATCGCAGAGCAGCGGATCTTCCCGGAGCAAGCGCGCGCCGTTGATCGCGACAAGTTGGCGGCTGCGGCCGCTGAACTCGACATCGTCTTCGTCTAGGAGCGCCGAGATGGCTTCGATCAAGGTCCTGATCGCCGGCGGCGGCATCGCCGGCCTGACGCTCGCGCAGGGGCTGCGCCGCGAGGGTGTCGAGTGCCTGCTCTTCGAGCGCGACCCGCTCGATCGCTGGCGCACGGGTTACCTGCTGAACCTCGATGTCGAGGGCGATCAGGGCCTTGAGGCCTGTCTCGCACCCGAGCTCTACGAGCTCTTCAAGCGCGCCTGTGGCCAGACGATGTCGGGCCACGACCAGTCGGTCGTGCTCGACCCCGGCGGCAACGTCCTTACCTCGATGCCGCATTTCGGTGAGGCGGCGACGGGCGAGCGGCCGCCGACCAACATTGACCGCCGCAGCTTCCGCCAGATCCTGCTGGCCGGGCTCGACGACGTCGTTCATCACGGCGCTGAGGTCGCGCATGTCGAGCTCAGCGACGGCGGTGTGACGCTGGTGCTGGCCGACGGGTCCAGGTTCGAGGGTGACGTGCTGGTCGCGGCCGACGGGGTCGGATCTGCGGTTCGCAGAAAGCTGATGCCAGAGGTCGAGATAATCCCGTCACCGGTCGGCGCGCTCGGCTTGTTCGGGCGCTCGCCGTTGACCAAGGAGGCGGTGGCAGAGCTGCCACAGGCGATCTGGGACGCGGGCTTCGCGATCATCTCCGATGGTCGCGGGACGATGATGGGCGTCGGCCACTGGGACCCGCGCCAGCCGCTGAAGCAGGCTGCGGCCGAGCTCGGCGTCGCCGGCAGCTTCGATGAGGCTGAGCCCTACTTCATGCTCAACGGTGCGATCCCGCCCGGGGTCGAGGTGCCGCCGCTCGCGGAGTGGACACCCGAGACCCCGCGACTGATGCATGAGACGATGATCGCGGCGGTCGCCGGATGGCATCCCGTGCTGCAGGGCCTGGTAGCGCGGATTGATCCGGCGACGCTCTTCTCGCACCCGTTCCGGCGCCTCGACCCAACCCCTCCGTGGCAGACCTCGCGCGTCACGTACCTTGGCGACTCAATCACCGCGATGCTGCCGACGCTCGGTAAGGGCGCCAACATGGCGATGCACAACGCAGCGGTGCTGCGGGATCAGCTACTGGCCGCTGATCGCGGCGAGCGTGGGTTGTTGTACGCGGTCGCGGCCTATGAGGATCAGATGCGTGCAGCCACCTACCCCCTGATGGAGATCGCCGCTGACCACAACCGCTTCGGCGGTGGCGGCCTGCGCGGACCTTCGCCGGCTGAGCCGACTGGGGTGAGCGCGTGAGAGTGCTGGGCTTGAGCGCCGGCAACCCCGACGGCAGCGCCGAGATCCTGCTCAAGGTCGCGCTGCACGCCGCCGAGGATGAGGGCGCCCAGGTCAGCCTGCTGCGACTCGACGATCTCACCCTGCCCACCCGGCCTGTGGGGCCGGTCGCGGTCGCGACCGAGGATGACGGCGCTTGGCTCTGGGACCAGGTAATGGAGAGCGACGGGCTGATCGTCTCCGCGCCGATCTATTCGCGCACGATCCCCGGCAAGCTGAAGCTCGTGGCCGACCGCCTCTCCGGCCCGGCCGCCGATGTGGTCTTTGCCGAGAACTATCGATCGATGCTCCAGGCCGGCGAGACCCCACCGGTCGCGTTCCCGTATGACGAGCGCGTCTTTCGCCCGCGGGTCGCGGGGCTGATCGCCGTCGGCGGCGCCCTCACCACGCAGTGGCGCGGGCTGGCGCTGCCGCTGATGCACCAGATGATGTTCTCCTCGAACATCGCCGTCGCCGATCAGCTGCTGGTCGGCGGCGCCGGCATGCCCAGGGCCGTTGTGCTCGACGCCGCCGCCCTGGTCAACGCCGCCCGCGTCGGGCGCAGCGTCGGCTCGCAGCTCGGCCGGCCGTTCGAGCAGGTCGAGTACCGCGGCGAGCCTGGGCTCTGCCCGCTGTGCCACCTCTCTGCGGTTGAGATCCACGGCACCGCTGTGGAGTGCGTCACCTGTGGGGCCGCCGGGCGGCTTTCGGTTGCCGACGGTCAGGCTGTGGTCGCGTTCGACGATCCGGCCGGCCTGGAGAAGTCGGTGATCGGACTGACCGAAAAGCGTGAGCACTTTGTCGAGGTGCAGGAGACCGGACAGATCCAAGGTGCGCTGGCCGCGGAGATCGAGCGGCGGGCTTCGGTCTACGCGCAATACGAGCGCCGGATCACGCCTGGGAGTTAGGGCGACGCGGTTTCGTCCGACCTGAACTTCTAAATAACGAAGTCCAGGTCGGACGAACGCTTTACGTCAGTGGCGCTTGGCGCCGATCGCGAAGCGGAAGACGTTGTGCATCTCCACGCGACCGTCGGCCAGCGTGAACGGCTTCACACCGTCGAGCAGCGCCTGCGCAGCGGCGGCCTCGCCGGCCGCCGCGATCGCCATCGCGCCGCCGCCGGAGGCGAGCACGGCCCGGACCGCGAGTTCCGCACTGGGATGCGCCCAGACGACCGGGACCTCGCCTGACTGCGTCACCTCGAGGTCGGCGTCGCTGAGCAGCCGCTCGAGCCCGCCCGGCGCCGAGAGGCCGTAGGGCAGATGGTGGCCGCTCTGCGGAGCGCTGCCGCGCAGCGGTTCGAGCGCCAGGTGCAGCGCGGTTGACTCGTTGCGCTCGGGTTCGGCAAAGGTCGTTGCCGCGACCTGCCCGCCGATTCGCACGACGCGGGCGGCTTCGCGTACGGCGGCTGCCGGGTCGTCGGCGAACTGGAACGCGTTGAAGCCGACCGCCGCGTCAAAGCGCCCAACCACGAATGGCAGACGATCCATGCCGTCTTCCACAAGCGTCGCGTTCGGCACGCGCTCGGCTGCGATCGCCAGCAGCTCCGGGGTCAGGTCGAGCCCGGTGACGCTTGCTCCCTGCTCGGCGGCGAGCGCCAGCGCGTAGCCCGAACCGCAGCCGATGTCGAGCAGCTTCGCGCCCGGCGCCAGCGCGAGCGCAGCCAGCACCGTCGTGAACAGGACGTGGTTTGATGGTTCGGCGAGTTCCGCCCAGTCGCGGGGCCGCTGCCCCCAATGTTCGCTTCCGCTCATGCCTGCATCCTTGCATACATTTTGCCAACCTGTGTAGAGTTTGCTCGGCATGAGTCGCACCACTGACCTACCGCTCAGCGACGCTCGCGCGCTGATCGCACGTGCAATCGACAAGGCCGAGCAGATCGGCATGCGCGGCTCAATCGTCGTGATCGGCGGAACCGGGGCGCTGGTCTCGGGCTCGCGCATGGATCACGGCGGCGCCGGCGGCATGACCCGGGCGCGCTCCAAGGCCTGGATCGCGGCGACCCAGCAGATTCCGAGCGTCGAGCACCTCGGACGCATGCGGATGATCCCGGCGCCGATGGTCAGCGGTTTCACGGTCTGCTCGCCCGAGGCGATCTTCCCCGGCGCTGGCGGCATGCTGATCCATGAGCACGGCGATCCCAGTCGCCCGGTGATCGCCGGCATCGCGGCATCGGGGGCCGGCATCGGGCCGTTCGTCGGCTATCCGGGCTCAGATCCTGAGAAGCTGATCGCCGACGGGAAACCGTCGAACGGGGAGGATCTGCTCGTCCACTACGCGCTCGGCCGGCCGTACGTGGGGCAGCACGGTGACGACCTCGAGCGCTGGATCAACGCCTACGGCTCGTTCCCAGAGAACCCCGGTCCGGGGCTCGGGATGGCACCGGCACCGGCGGCGCAGGACCAGGATGAGCACCACTGGGCGCTCGCGCTCGCAGGCCGCGTGATCGCTGCCGCCACAGAGCAGGGACTGCTGGTCTCGCTTGCGATCGTCGACCGTCGCGGCGACCCGATCCAGCTCGACCGGATGGACGGCGCCGTTGCGGCCTCGCCGGTCGTGGCCGAGGCCGTCGCCGCGACCGCCGCGACCTTCGGGGTGGCGAGTGAGAAGCTGGGCGAGCTGTACCCGGAGGACGGTCAGCTGGAGCGCTTGGCGGCGGCGCTGCCATATCCGATCCTGTCTTCGCCCGGCGGTCTGCCGATCCTTGAAGACGGCATCGTCGTTGCCGGTCTCGGCATCGCCGGGCCGCCGCCGTCAGTCTGCGGCCGGCTCGCCGCCGCTGTATTGCCGGCGGACTGAGCCGCTCGTGCCCACGCGGATCTGCATCGTCGGCTGCGGCGCCATCGGCGGTCTCTACGCCGCCCACCTTGCGCAACTGCCTGAGGTCGAGGTCTGGGCCTACGACACCTCCGAGGATCAGGTCGCGACGATCAACCAGAACGGTCTGCGCATAACCGGGTCAGTTGAGCTTGTCGGACGCGTGCAGGCACGAACCGACGCCGCCGCAATCCCACCGTGCTCGATCGGGATCCTCGCCACCAAGGGAACCGTCACGGAGCCGGCGATCAAGGCGACGGCCCAGCTGTTCGCGGACGGCGTCGTCTGCAGCGTCCAGAACGGAATCGGCAACGAGGAGATCATCGCCGAGCATGTGCCGCGCGTGATGCGCGGGATCACGCTGCCGGCCGTACAACTACTCGAGCCCGGCGTGATCCACCTGCACGCTCCCGGGCCGACCTGGATCGGTCCGTTCGAGCCAAAGCCGGCCACGACGGAGGAGATCACAGGGCTCGCGGTGCTGCTTAACAGCTGTGGCATGCAGACCAGCGCGATGGCCGACGCGCGTGGTGCGCAGTGGACCAAGTTGCTGTTCAACTGCTCCACCAACCCGCTCTGCGCACTGACCGGTCTCACCCATGGCCAGCTCTGCGAACACGCACCCTCGCGGCGATTGGCCGGCGCCTTGATCGAGGAAGGACGCGCAGTCGCGAACGCGCTTGGCATCACGCTCGAGGACGACCCGGCAGTGCTGATCGACACCGCCGGCAAGACCAACTTCAACCACCGTCCCAGCATGCTCCAGGACGTCAGCGCCCGGCGTGGCACCGAGATCCAGACGCTCAACGGCGGGATCGTCAGCCAGGCTACGCAGCTGGGAGTGCCAGCTCCGCTGAACGCCGCGATCGTCGAGCTGATCTTAGGGCTCGAGCACAGCTGGACCCGCTGAGACGACCCAAAACATTCTGCCGTCCTGTGGACGGCTTGGCAAACTGTATGCAATAATGGGAGACGGTTATGGACACGCCACAGGCGATCGACTGGGAGCAGCAGGAGTTCACGGAGGTGCGTCCCGGGATCTTCGGCTCAACCATCCACACGCCTCAGCTGACTGCGACGCTCTACCGCTATGGCGCCGGCACCAGCTGGGAAGAGCATCAGCACTCGCAGGATCAGATCACCCAGGTGCTTGAGGGGACGATTGACTTCGTTGTGGACGGGGAGAGCGTCCGCCTGACTGCGGGCCAGCTCGCCACGCTTCCCGGTGGCACGCCGCACTCAGCCAGCGTGCCCACGGATGGGCCTGCGGTAACGATCAACGTCTACACCTACCGCGAGGGGCCGCCCAGTGCCTGAGTGGCTTGGACTCGCCGGTCAGCGCGTGCTCGTGGCCGGCGGTGCCGGCACCTTGGGTGCTGCCCTCGTTGACGGCTTTCTCGCGGCCGGGGCAGAGGTTGGCGTCACCGATCTGAGTGACTCGGCGCTCGCCGCGCTCGACTCCAGGGTCAGCGTCCGCGTCGCCGCCGACCTCAGCCAGGCGCCGGCGGCCCGGCAGGCCGTCGGCGACGTGCGCGAGCGCCTTGGCGGCCTTGACGTCTTCGTGCACTGCGTCGGGATCAACGACCGTCGCTCGATCGAGCAGTACAGCGCGGACGACTGGGACCGGATCATCTCGGTCAACCTCACCAGCGCCTTCCACACCGCCACCGAAGCGGTGGTCGGGATGAAGGCGCAGGGACACGGGCGCATCATCTTCTTCTCCTCCGTCGCCGGCCGCAGCGGCCACAAGCTGCACGGCCCATACGCGGCCACGAAGGGCGCCATCAACCAGCTGATGCGCGTGATCGCGCACGAGAACGCCGAGCATGGGGTGACCGCCAACGCGGTCGCCCCCGGCTACATGGACACCACCTTGACCCGACAGTATCTGAGCGATCATCCCGAGAAGCGCGAGGCGCTGGTCGCGCTGATCCCGGCCGGGCGCTTCGGTCAGCTCGAGGAGGTTGTCGACCCGGTGCTGTTCCTGAGCTCGCCGCGCGCGAGCTTTATCACCGGTCAGGTTCTTTACATCGACGGCGGCCGGACGATCGTTTAGCCGCCTCGCGGTACGAGGAGAGACATGGAAAAGCGGTTTGCGGGTCGGAAGTTCATGGTCACGGGGGCGGGCACCGGGTTCGGCGCTGCGCTCTCTGTGCGGGCGGCGGAAGAGGGGGCCAGCAAGGTCCTGATCCACTACCGCAACTCATCCGCGGGCGCAGAGCGCACGGCTGAACGCGTGCGTGAGATCGGCGCCGAGGCGGAGCTGATCCAGGCGGACATCACCTCCTGGGAGGACATCAAGCGCATGGCGCATTACGCCTTCGGCGAGTTCGGCGGGATCGACGTTCTGATCAACAACGTCGGCGAGATGGCATCCGGGCAGTCCTCGTGGACCGAGGTCACCGAGGAGGCGATTGACCACGTGCTGGCGGTCGACATCAAGGGCACGATGCTGATGGTGCATGAGTTCGGCCAGCGCATGGCCGACGGTGACGGCGGCGCGATTGTCAACGTCGGCTCGACCGTGATCGTGCGAGGCAGCCCGCGTGCCCCGCAGTACGCGGCAGGCAAGTACGGCCTGCTGGGAATCACCAAGTCCTACGCCAAGGCACTCGGTCCGAAGGTGCGCATCAACACCTTCGCCCCGGGGTTCATGGAGACCGAGGCGCTGCTGGCGCGCCCCGAATGGCTGGCTGGGCGGCGCGAAGTTGTGCTGTCCGGGACCCCGGCTGGGAAGATCCCAAAGCCGGAGGAGATGACTGGGGCGGCGCTGTTCCTGGCAAGTGACGACGCCCACCACATCACCGGCTCATACATGATCGCCGACGGCGGCTACAGCATGCTCGGCGCATAACCGGTAAAAGAGGCTCGATGCCCGAAAACGGTCAGAACACAGAAGACGTCTACGAGCGCGTACGCGGCGCCATCCTCGATGGCGATCTGGCGCCCGGCGCGGTGATGTCGCAGGTGGTGCTGGCTGAAGAGCTTGGCATCAGTCGTACGCCGCTGCGCGAAGCGCTGCGGATGCTGCAGAGCGAGGGCCTGGTCGAGGGTGAGCCGAACCGCCGCGTGCGCGTGGCACCGATGACCGCCGAGGACCTCGAGCAGCTCTGCGTGATGCGGGTCACTCTTGAGGCAGAGGCGCTGCGACTATCGCTGCCGACGATCACCTCGGAGGACATCGCGCGGCTCGAAGGTCACATGGCAGAGATGGCGCACTACGCCGATGAGAAGGATTATCGGCGCTGGACGGTGCCACATCACAAGTTCCATCGCACGCTCACTGAGCACGCCGGCGTCCGCGTCAACTTCGTGCTCGCACAGATGTTTGACCACGCCGAGCGCTACCGGCGCCTGCACATCGGGCAGGGGCCGAGCGCCTGGGCGACGCCGCAGCACCGCGACATCCTCGATGCCTGCAAGTCGCGGGACGGCGACAAAGCCGCTGCCCTGCTCGCCGGTCACCTGGCGCGCACCGGGCTCGAGGTCTCGGAGTTGCTTGAGCCCGGCTATGACCCCGTGAACCTCAAGGCGGCCGTGGTCGACGCCGGCGGTGAGCTGCCCAAGCAGCGCACATAAGCACCTGATCGATTTGCATGCTGGCTTGAGAAATCCGGTCCTCGGCCGACAAACCTGATTGCCGATCTGAGGTGACCGCGGTTATCATCGGCCCGGTATTCATTGAGAACTTTCTCGCTCCGACCCTTGGCGCGATTGGGCATCAATCGCACAACCCGTCTGGAGCGTCATGCAGAAGCCTCAAGAGCAGGGCAGTGGTGGCAACACAGCAACGTACGCGGACGACGCGGACGTCGTTCCTTTAGAAGTCGCGTTCCAAGGCTCGCAGCAGCCCTCCTGGAACGAGCTGCTGTTCACGTACGCGCAGCCCCGGCTGGCGCGCAGCCTGCAGGACCTTGCGACCTCGGTGCTGCCATATCTGGCGCTCTCGGTCGCGATGTACTTCGCTCTACGTGTCTCGGTTCTGATCACACTGGCGCTTGCGGTCCCAGCGGCCGGCTTCCTGATCCGGACCTTCATCGTCTTTCACGACTGCACCCACGGGTCGATGTTCCGCTCGAGGCGCGCGAACGCCTGGCTCGGCGCGGTGCTCGGACTGTTCGTGTTCGCGCCGTTCAATCGCTGGCGCCACGACCACAAGGTCCACCATGCGACCTCCGGCGACCTTGACCGCCGCGGCGTCGGTGACGTGCCGACGCTCACGGTCGCCGAGTACCGGGCGAAGACGCCGCGCGAGCGGCGCGCCTACAGACTCTTCCGGCATCCGGCGGTCATGTTCGGCCTCGGCCCGATCATCGCGATGATGGTGGGACCACGGATCGCGTCGCGCTCGCAACGCCCACGGATGCGCAACAGCGTGCTCGGTACGGACCTGGCACTGCTGCTCGTGATCAGCGGGCTCTGCGTCTGGATCGGAATCGGGAACTTCCTCGTGATCTGGTTCCCGGCCTCGCTGCTGGCCGGTTCAGGCGGCATCTGGCTGTTCTACGTCCAGCACCAGTTTGAGGACGCGTACTGGCAGAGCGCCGAGCAGTGGACCTATGCCGACGCCGCCCTGCGCGGCGCCTCCTATTTGAAGCTGCCGGCGGTGCTCCAGTTCTTCTCGGGCAACATCGGGCTGCATCACGTGCATCACCTGAACGCGCGGATCCCGAACTACAACCTGCAGCGCGCGCATGATGAGAACGCCGTCTTCCACAATGTGCCGACGCTCTCTCTACGGGACGGCCTGCGTGCCGTGAGGCTGAAGCTCTGGGACGAGGGTTCCGGCCGTCTTGTGAGTTTCCGCGAGGCGGCGGCCCTGCCTGTGTCCGCTCCGGCGGCCTGAGTCGCCGCGCCGCCCGCCCGGGTGGCGCCCCCTGTGGTCCCACCCGACTTTGGGGGAGAAACTCGGCGTAGGCCCGAGTAAGTCCCCCGAGTCGCCGTATCTCGTCCCGCATCGGGGCCAGATTGAGGCTGGGCCTGATGTTTGTCTCCGACGGTGACCGGCGCGCTCCGCGGCCCTTTTCGCTCGACAGTCGCGCGTCTCGTGCGCAGCTTGACAACGGCAGGAAAAGTGATATCACTTAGATAACAGTTTTCCTATACGTCTTCCTGCAAGGGCGACTCCCGGGAGGGGTCATGAGTCAACAAGAACAGTCAGATCAGCCGTACCGCCAGCCCGAGGCGGCTCCGGTCGGGCATGAAGGCTCCCGCGTCGATATCCACGAGCGGCCAGCCTGGGCAATCAACGGGTGGGTCGGTGTCGTACTCGCGGTTGCCGCCGTCGCCGGCGCGATCTTGATCGGCAAGCACGCGGTGGTCGTTGACGTCGTCCTGGTGCTCTGCGCAAGCCTGCTCGTCAGCGCGCTGGTGATAGTGCAGCCGGGCCAGACCAAGGTCGTGCGGTTCTTCGGCGGTTACGTCGGCACCATCCGCAAGAGCGGATTCTGGTTGCTGATCCCGTTGAGCGACCGGCGCACTCTGAGTGTCCGGGTGCGGAACTTCGAGACCAACCATCTCAAGGTCAACGACGCCGACGGCAACCCGGTGGAGATCGCCGCGATCGTCGTCTGGCAGGTCGCCGATACCTCGCGCGCGCTGTACGCAGTCGAGAACTTCGTGAACTTCATTGCGGTGCAGGCGGAGTCAGCGCTGAGGCACGTCGCCACCACACATCCGTACGACGACGCCGGCGGCACCGGAACGTCGCTGCGCGGATCGACTGACATCGTCGCGGGCGAGCTCGCCCACGAGGTGGCGGAACGCGTGGCGCTGGCCGGCATCGAGATCATCGAGGTTCGCATCAGCCATCTCGCGTACGCGCAGGAGATCGCTCAGGCGATGCTGCGCCGCCAGCAGGCCAGCGCCGTGGTCTCGGCGCGCTCGCAGATCGTCGAGGGCGCGGTGGGCATGGTCGAGATGGCGCTTGAGAAGTTGAGTGAGCGCGACATCGTCCAGCTTGACGAGGAGCGCAAGGCTGCGATGGTCTCGAACCTCCTAGTGGTGCTCTGCGGGGATCAACCGCCGTCGCCAGTCGTCAACACCGGCTCGCTGTACTGACAAGCTGGGTTCGTGGCTCAGGATCGCAAACAGCTGTTGTTGCGGATGGACCCGAGCGTGCACGACGCGCTGAGCCGTTGGGCGGCCGATGAACTGCGCAGCGTCAACGCCCAGATCGAGGTTCTGCTTCGGCGAGCGCTGACCGATGCCGGTCGCATGCCGAAGAGAGCAGGGCCGCTCCCCAAGCGGGGGCGGCCGCCGGCAGAGCAGTGATCAGGCGCGGGGAGAGTCGTCGCCGGCGATGAGATCGGTCGGCGCGAGGATGAAGACCTCGCACATCATGTTCTGATCCTGCTCGTTGCCGCTCATGAAGCCGATCACCTCCCGGCCGGTCGCGTGTGTGATCACTGCCTCGAAGCGTTCACGCATCAGCTCTTGAAACTCGAGGCGTTGCTGGATCACGATCGCTCCACGGCCACCCTCGAGCAGGGTCTGCTCCACTCGTGAGAACCCGCCCCTCAATATGCAAACGACCAGATCGTCCTGGTAATAGGACTTGGCCTGGGTCGGTCCGCGACCGTAGAACTCCTTCAAGAGGGCAACCAGCCCGTCCGAAATCTCGGTGAGCACATCACCGTGTGCGCGCGACTGGCTGCCGACGTCAGGCGGCGTCACGGTCGCGCTGGTTGCGGTCGCAGGTTAATGATCATCAGAGCGTACCCCAGCCGGAAGTACACTCACTGTTAGTACGCCCGTCGGGTTCGCCCTTCGCCTCGCGCGCGCAAACCCACCGGAGGACTAGAGGAAGGTCGCCATGAGCGTCCCGAATGCTCCTCTGCGCGGCGATCCGTTGCTCGCCGCCGTGACAGAGGCGATGGTGGCGTTGCACGAGCGCTACTACCACCGTGTCCCCGTGACGGCCAAGACGCTGTTGCTCAGCGATGAGGTGCTGATCTGCGTACTGGGCGGGATCTACACCGACGTCGAGAAGACCATGATCGAGGTGCAGCGCACCACGATCGTTCAGGAGACGCGCAGCGCCTTCCAGTCCGCCATGCAGGAAACGTTCATCAGCGCGGTGCAGCGCCTGTCGGGCCGCAACGTGCTTGCGTTCATCTCTAACCAGCACATCGGCCCCGACATGGAAATCGAGCTGTTCATGCTCGAGCCACGAGATCAGGATGCCGACAGCTAACGGCGCTCCTATGCGACTTCCGTAGTCGAAGCTTCGCATCGAGCGGTGTTGCATCCAGCACTGTGTCCATCTGGTACATGTGGACCCCCGGGTCTCCGTACAGAACGAAACCACGGAAGTCAGACCGGGATGCAGGCCCCAAAACGAACGAAGCCGACCGCGCGGGAGTGCCCTCCATGACACAGCGTAGCGCCGATATCGGGCGCCAGGCGCGGCGCTCGCTCGCGTGAGCGGCTGGCAGTCTCTGCACAGCTTGCTGCAGGCGTCCTCGGCAAGCTTGACTTATCAGCGCCGGGGCGTAGCCTGGGTGTGCTTATAGATGTGTGTCGGGTGACTGGCTCCAATGCGAGGTCTTGCGGTGGAGCCGCAATCCGCTCGCGTGTCGGTTAGAGCCTGCGTGCAGCCTGAAATGGCGGTCGTAAGAACTGACCTTCCGAGGTTCCTGGATCGGATTCGGAGGTTGGTATGCGTGTTCTACTGCTCGGCGACCCGAACGCACCCGCGTCGCTTGCCACATTTGGCCAGCCCACGACTCGTGGGCACGGTGCCCGATGAGTGCCGTGGAACAGGCTGCCAACGGCCATCTGAGCGCAGACCCCGGCGACGCGCTGGACCAGGTGGTACTGCTGCAGGTGCTGGCCGCGGTGAGACGCGGCGACTTCGCCGTGCGCATGCCGCTGGAGTGGACCGGCATGGCGGGCAAGATCGCCGATCATCTCAACGAGGTGATCGCCGCCCATGAGGTACTCGAAACCGAGCTGACGACGGTCAGCAGAGTGGTCGGCAAGGAGGGCAGGCTCTCCCAGCGGATCCCGTCCCAGGGGTCAGGTCACGGCTGGTCGAAGAGCATCGCCTCCGTCAACAGCCTGTTGGACGACATCGTTCGCCCGACGAGCGAGATGCAGCG
>PLES01000172.1:532-2916 GCA_003137075.1 Solirubrobacterales bacterium | reverse complement strand
GTCACCGTGGCCCAGATCGCCGACCGCGCCGGTTTGGCCCGGCGCACGTTCTCCCGCTACTTCGCCGACAAGCGCGATGTGCTCTTCGCGGGCTCCGAGCGGCTACCGGGGCTACTGGTCGAGGCACTCAGGCAGGCCAACCCGGAGCTCCCTCCGTTTGAGGCGTTGGTCACGGCGCTCGCCGATGTCGGGACGGTCCTAAGTGGTCAGGTCGCCTCGCACGCCGCGCAGCGTCGCGAGGTCATCGCACACAGCCCCGAGTTGCAGGAGCGCGGACGCACGAAGTTCGCCGCCGCCGCCGACGCGCTCTCGGCCGAGCTCGTTCAACGGGGGAGCAAGCCGGAGAGCGCCGCGCTGCTCGCGGACGTCGGGATCGCCATCTTTCGAACTGGCTTTAGCCGCTGGGTCGACAACCCCGGCGGCGATGACCTGGCCACTTGCCTGCGCGATGCCGGTGCTGAGCTCGCCGACGCCGTCGGGACGTTCAGCGCCACCTGACCAGGATCGGTCCTCAGCCAACCGGGACGCTAGCGCCGTGCGAGTGAGGTCTTGAGCGTGCCCGCATAGGCCTGGTCGAGTACTTCGATCGTGTGCATCACTGGGATCGGTTGGCCGAGTTGGTGGAGGTGCGTGACGATCTGGGTTAGGCAGCCGATGTTGCCTGCGGCGATCAGCTGCGCGCCGGTCGCCTGCAGGTTGCGGGCTTTGCGCTGGCCGAGTTGTTTGGCGATCTGTGGTCGTTCGACGTTGTAGGTCCCGGCTGAGCCGCAGCAGAGCTCCCACTCGGCCGGCGTCACGACCTTCACGCCGGGAATCGCCGCCAGTAGCTGGCGTGGCGGGTTGCGGATCTTCTGCGCGTGCGCGAGGTGGCAGGCGTCGTGGTAGGCGACGGTGAGTTCGGTCCCGAGCGCGGGAATCTCCACCAGGCCGAGCTGGGCCAGCAGGCTGCTGACGTCGGTCACTTTCTCCGCGAAGGCGGCGGCGCGTGCATGCTCGGGCTCGCCCTGGAAAAGCAGCTCGTACTCCTTCATCCCGGAGCCGCAGCCGGCGGCGTTGCTGATGATCGCGTCGACGTCGTCCGGGAAGGCTCGGAGGTTCTTGCGTGCCAGGCGCTTGGCCTGGTCGGCGGCGCCGGTGTGCATCGCCAGTGCACCGCAACAGCCCTGTGCCTGCGGGATCACGGTCTCAACGCCGTTGCGTGCAAGTACGCGCAGGGTCGCCCAGCCGATGTTCGGGGAGAGCACCTGCTGGGCGCAGCCGGCGAGCAGCGCTACGCGCGCGCGGCGCTCACCCTGGGCCGGATAGAAGGCCGGCAGCGGCGCGGGCGCGGGCAGTTGCGCCGGCAGCAGCTCGAGCATTGCGGTGAACGATGCCGGCAGGGCGCGCGCCAGCGGGCGCGCGAACCGGCCGAGCCGAGCCGCCGCGCGGAAGCGTTTGGGGTAGGGCAGCGTTTGCAGCACCATCATTCGCTGCAGGCGGTTGATCGGCTCGCGTTTGCGGTGCTGCTCGGCGTAGGCGCGGAACGGCGTGATCAGCTCCCCGTATTTGACGCCAGAGGGACACGCGGTCTCGCAGGCCTGGCAGCCGAGGCAGTTGTCCACGTAGGGCAACGCGTTCTCGAGCTCGACCTTGCCCTCGAGCACCTCCTTCATCAGTACGATGCGTCCGCGTGGGGAGTCCATCTCCTCGCCGAGTTCGACATATGTGGGGCAGGTCGGCAGGCAGAACCCACAGTGCACGCAGGACTCGATCGCCGCCGACATGCTCTGCGCCTGCGGGCCGTACTGCTCAAGCGCGATTGTGTGTCGCAAGGTCAGACCTCCAGGAAGCGAGNNCGGGCGGTCAGATGGGCCGATTAGCACCATTCCGGGCAGTCCCAAGTCGCTGAGGATCGTGTCGAGCAGGTCGATCGGCTGGCTTGGTGGCCAGCCGATCCAGGCGACGGTGCCGCCGATCCCGTAGCGGGCGCTGGCGCCGGGGATCATCGCGAGCTGTGCGTGCAGGGCTGTCACCTGACGGATCGAGAGTCCGACCCGGGCCAGGGTGTCGCCGCCCGGCAGCCACGTCAGCTCGGCCGCATCGTCCCAGAGCGCGCGTTCCCGATCGCCGTCGTGGCGGCTGGCGGGGACGTCGAGCGTGCCGGCGAGACGCTCCGCGCGCGGGGCGAGCGTNNAGCTTGACCAAATCCTGAAGCGCGGCGCGATGCGCGCCAGCACCTTGGCGTCGGGGACGATCTCCAGGGCGTCGAGTTCAACCGGGCCGCGCGCCAGCCGTATCGCTGCCGCAACGGCTTGATCGAGCTGATCGAATCCGAACTCAAGCGTGGTCGTCTCGAGCGGGCGCGGGAAGACCTTGAAGGAGAGCTGGACGATCACGCCGAGGCG
>PLES01000172.1:231-422 GCA_003137075.1 Solirubrobacterales bacterium | reverse complement strand
CCGGCCAGCGCCGTCAGTGTGAGCTCGGCCGGGTCGTACTCGAGGATCCCGCTCAGCCCAGAGAGGTCGAGCTGCTCAACATCCTCGCGAAGCGAGGAGGAGAGCGCAGGCTTGGTGGCGCCCGCGACCGGCAGCAGGCGCATGCCCGGCTGGCCGGAACGGACCGCGTCCTGGACCGCTTCGATGCTGCT
>PLES01000172.1:0-161 GCA_003137075.1 Solirubrobacterales bacterium | reverse complement strand
CGGTCGATCTCCGCAAGCACCTCGCCGAGGCGCGTGCGTGGAACTACGCCGTCCTGGACTATGTAGTCGGGCGAGAGCCAGCCGACGGCGGAGAAGGCGCTCTTGCGCCCGCGCCAGATCAGCGCACGTTCCTGCGGATCGTCGGTCGAGTGCACGTGCAG
>PLES01000122.1:15300-28937 GCA_003137075.1 Solirubrobacterales bacterium | reverse complement strand
GCTTCGAGGTGGTCACGTGCGGGCGTCGGCTCGTCACGTGCGGGCGTCGGCTCGCCAGGCGCAACCCCGACCGGGGCCGCTACAGGGGCGAGTGCGGAGGTTGACTCAAGCTCGCCGATCACGACGTGTAGTGAGAAGCCCTGCGTCTGGACACGGATCTCGCGTGTCCCGGCAGTGTCGATGATGCGCAGGATCTCGCGCACGTCCTGATCGGTCAGCGGCATCGGCTACTCCTGCTCGGACGATTTGTCGACCACACCGAACTTGGCCATCACGATCGAGAGCGCCGAGACCGGCACGGCGGGNNGGCTGCGTCACCGTCGTCACCGGCCGCGACTGCAACACGAAGACGTTCTCGGGCGGCGAGCCGGTCCGGGCGATCGCCCACTCGACATCCTGAGTTGAGCCGAAGTGGCGCTCCGCAGCACGGGCGATACCGAGCAGCGCCATCAACGCCTCGGAGTCAAGACAGCGTGCGGCGGCGCGCTCGGCGGGCACATCCTGGAGCACGACCCCGGGGCCGCCGGGATCGGGAACGTACTCAACCGCCTTGGCACCGATCTGCTCGCGGACCAGCTCCCGCGTGACCTTGCTGACCAGGTAGTCGTCGGGCGTGACCTCGCCGCCAACGACCGCCAACCCCAGGCCCCAACTGGCGTTGATCGCCACCATGCTGCGGTCGCCGCTCACCGGGTTGCAGGTGAAGAGCACGCCAGAGACGGCGGCGTCGACCATCAACTGGATGGCCACGCCCATCGCCGGCTCGCGGCTGTCGCCCATGTGCTCTCGGTAGGTGACGGCCTCAACGCTGTAAAGGCTGTCCCAGCAGACCTGCACGGCTTCACAGATCGGATCGACACCGCAGACCCACAGCACGGTCTCCTGCTGCCCGGCAAAGGTCGCGGTCGTGCTGTCCTCGCCGACGGCGCTCGAGCGCACGGCGACCGGGGGCGCCAGCAGCCCTGTCTCTTCTTCAAGCGCCGCATAAGCCGACGCGATCTGCGCCCGCACGACTGCCGGCATGCCGCCCTCGCGCCGAGCCAGCGTGAACGCATCACGCCCCAGCGCAAAGCCCGGCGGGACTCGCACGCCAGCTCCGAGCAACTCCCCCAGTGCAGCGCTCTTGCCGCCGAAGCTCGGCTCATCGGTGCCGCCTAGGTCGGACAGCGCGCGAAGATATTCGGCGTTCGCGGTGATGCTCACCACTCCGGCACGGTCAGGGCTCCAGCAGGGTGACGACCCCGGCCGAACCATCCACACGGATCAACTGCCCAGTGCGGATCGCCGAGGTCGCGCGGCCGGTACCGACCACGGCCGGGAGCTTGTACTCACGCGCGACGATCGCGGCGTGCGACATCACACCGCCGACATCGGTCACGGTCGCCCGGATCTTCGGGAAGATCGGCGCCCAAGCCGGCGACGTGCTGCCGCAGACGAGGATCTCACCGTCGCGCACCTCGCTGATCTCGTCGGTCGATGCGATCACCCGCGCGATCCCCTCGGCCACGCCCGGCGAGGCGGCGGCGCCGTTCAAGACCATCCCGCCCTCCTGCTGGCCGGCCCATTCGCGCACGCGCTCCGTGGTGACACCCCAGAGCATGACCGTCATCGGGTCGGTGATCGCCTCCGGTGTCACGCCGAGCGCCGGCGGCGGCGTCCAGGTCGCCATCTGCTCAAGCCGCCGCTTGCGCTCCTCAACGATCGGCGGCCAGTGCTTGGGGCCGAGCGCGACGCCACCGGTCGCCCACGTCAAGACCAGCTCGTCGAGCGCGGTCGCGACCTCATGACGTGTCAGCTGGAAGACGTCCTCGGCGTCAGCCAGGAAGCCGTTCAGCTTGAGCAGCTCACCGAACTCGCGGATCTTGTTCCACCAGCTGGTCAGGAACCAGTAGTCGCAGTAAAACTTGTGCTCCTCCACATACGGGAACACGGTCCGAGAAAGCCCCAGCAAATCGTTGAACGCCTGCCGCGTACCGTCGTCGAGCAGCGCCCCGTACTCCTGCGCCAGCCGCTCGCGCTCGCGTGCGAGCTCCGCCGTCGGGCGCTCGACCGAAGTCCCCGCCCGCATCCCGTCGATATGGCCGCCGATCGAGGCATAAGGGATCCGCGGATCGTCGAGCCAGCTGCGGTAGTAGTGGTACAGGCCGTCACCGGTGGCCATGTTGAACCACGGGTCCTTGACCTTCTCAAGCTCCGCGAGCCAGCTGCGACCGGCTTCGCTCTGCTCGAGTTCGGCGTCAACCTCGGCCGGCGTTCGCCCGCTGGCGAACGCCATATCGACACCCGTATCAAGCGCCAGCCGCGCGAGCCGCCGCAGTTCGGCGTCCGGCTTGAACAGCAGCACATCTATGCCCGCGACCATCTGCGCGATGTGCTGGTCCGGGATGTCCGGCATGTGGGTCTTGCAGAACTCTGCGAAAGCGCCGTAGGCACCGTACCCGAGCAGCAGGAACTCGAAGTGGTTCTGCCACATCATGTCGCCGAGCCGCAGCGCGCGACCGTAGGCGGTCAGCAGCTCGTAGAACGCGGTGTTGCGCTCGGTGCCGAACGCGACCTCGTCGTCCTCGTACTCGGGCAACGCAGGCACGCTCAACGCACCGAGCTCAGCGATCAGATCCTGCATCTTCTGCTGCCACTTGCCGTAGAGCTCGGTCCAGTTGGCGTAGTAATGGCCGGCGCGTGCCTGGAAGAACTCGGCGCGTTCAGCGATCTTGGCGGGATCTGTCACCGGATTGCCGGAGATGTACACGTAGCCGTTGACGATCCGGTAGTCGATCCCCATCGCCGGCGGCACCGCGAACACGCGGTTCTGCCAGGCGCCGACGGCCTGGTAGGGCGCGTCGATGCAGAGCACGTCAAAGGCCGGCATCGGGAACGGAAAGTGCATCGAGTTCCAGAACCAGAAGCGGTTCTCATCTGTATCCCGCCGCCGCTCGTCGAAGACCGAGTAGTACGGGTACATCTCCTCCCAGCCCTCACAGCCAGCTGGGGTTTCGATCGAGAACGGACTCGGGAAGGCGCTCACCGCCGAGGTCGTGGTAGCCATCTGAATCTCCTATCTCCCTCGACAGTCGGCCGTCGACCGCTGCCGCTCCGCGATGCCTCTGTATACGCCCGTGCGAGCTCCGGATCAAGCCCTTGCCGATCAGCGCAGGGCAGCTTGCGTGCGGACGCGTAATCAGTCACCGCGTCACCCACTACCCCCTATCGCCGTCGGTCTAGGTGGTTACGATCGCCGATGCAGCCGCGCTCAAGGATCTGGTGGAGCTGGCCCACCGGGGCCAGCTCCGGTCACGAATCGCCGCAACTTTCGGTCTGGCGCAGGCGCCGGAGACGCCTCGGCTGGCGGAGCGCGGCGGCGTTCGCGGCAAGCTCGTACTGACAATGCGGTGAGGAGGAGATCATGGCTCGACTGGTGCTGGTCCACGGAGCGTTCTCGGGTGCTTGGTGCTGGGAGCCGGTGCTGCCGGCGCTGCGCGCGGCGGGCCATAAGGTCGACACGCTCGACCTGCCCGGGTCGGGGTCGGACCAGACGCCGGTTGCGGAGGTCACGCTCGACGCCTATGCGCAGCGCGTGATTGACGTGCTGGCGGCGGGGCCACCGGCGGTGTTGCTCGGACACAGCATGGGCGGCGTGATCGTGACCCAGGCCGCCGCCCGCGCCCCGGAGCTTGTGACCGCGCTGATCTACCTGACCGCGTTTATTCCGGTCGACGGCGAGAGCCTGCTGGCGCTGACCTCGAAACCCGAAGGCGCGGCAGATCAGATCCAGGCCAACATCGTGGTCAGCGGCGATCCGCCGGTTGCCGTGCTTGCCGACGATGCGACCCGTGAGGCGATCTACAACTGTTGCGACGAGCAGCAGATCCAGTGGGCGCGCGCGCACCGGCGGCCGCAGCCGGCGATCCCGATGGGGACGCCGTTCGTGCTCGATCAGGACAAAGCGCCGGCGTTCATGGCGCTGCCGCGCAGCTACGTCTTCTGCCTCCAGGACCACTCGATCCCGCTACCGCTCCAGCGGCTGATGGCGCAGCGAGCCGGCTGCGACCCGGTGGCCGAGCTCGAGGCGGATCACGCTCCCTATCTGTCGCGCACGCAGGAGCTCGCGGACACTCTCGACCGCTTCGCGTCGCTGGCTCCCGCATAGCGCGCAGATCGACAAGAAGGCCAGCGCGCGATGGCTGGCACCTTTGGCCCAAGCGGCGCTAGCGTCCGCCTCAATGAGCGATCTTGTCGCGTGCTACTGGACGGTTTCTGGGCCGGTCGAGATTCACTTCGGCCGTGAATGGAGCACCTTTGACTGGCGTGATCGATGCGATCACGCCGCAAGGGTGGGCTTTACCGGGCTCGGGCTGTGGAGTTCGGACATCGTGCACCAGCAAGAGGGCGGCCGTTCGCTGAAGCAGATGCAGGAGATCTTTGCGGCCGCCGGGTTGCGCCATCTCGAGCTCGAGTTCATCGCCGACTTCTTTGTCGCTCCGGGCACGCCGGAGCGCGCCGCCTCGGATGCGACCAAGGCGCTGCTGTTCGAAGCGGCGGCCGTGTTCGGGGCGCACCACATCAAGGTCGGCAACATCCCCGGCACCGTCTGCGAACCGGAGCCACTGGCGCAAGCGTTCGCGGCGCTCTGCCAGGAAGCGAAAGAGCACACCGATGCGAAGGTGGCATACGAGTTCATGCCGTTCGACGTCAACGTGCACACGCTCGACGCGGCGCTCGCACTGATGAAGAACGCGGGCGAGCCGGCCAACGCCGGGCTCGTGATCGACACCTGGCACATGTCAAAGCTCGGGATCTCACCCGCTGAGCTGCACCGTGTGCGCCCCGAGCAGTTGGCCTGGGTCGAGCTCTCCGACGGCCACCACCACAACCTTGAAGACGCGATCTACGAAGTCACGTGCGATCGGAACCTGCCCGGTGAGGGTGAGTTCGACATCCGTGGCTACGTCGAGGCGTTCCAGGCGATCGGTTACCCCGGCCCCTGGGGTGTGGAGGTGCTATCGGCAGCCCTGCGCGACCTGCCGATCGAGCAGGAGTTCGAGCGTGCGTACGAGACGACCAGCGCGCAGTTCGCTGCCGACCTGGCCTGAGGAGGCATCGGAATGACGGAGCTTGGAAACGACCGCTTGGTCTGGATCTACACGCAAATGCTGCGGATCCGTGAGTTCGAGGAGCGCGTGAAGCGCACCTTCGAGGATCACCCCGGCGTGATCCGCGGACATACCCACCTGGCTGACGGCGCCGAAGCGTCGATCGTCGGTTCGGTGGCAACGCTCAACCCGGGCGACCAGATCCTCGCGACCTACCGCTGCCACGGCTACCCGCTGGCGCTCGGCACCGATGCCAACGCGATGATGGCCGAGATCTACGGACGCACCGGCGGGCTCTGCGGTGGCTACGGCGGCTCGATGCATCTGGTCGACCCCGAGCGCGGTTTCCTCGGCACCTCCGGGATCGTCGGGCAGGGCATTCCGCACGCGACCGGCGCCGCCTATGCGGCCCAGATCCGTAAGCGCGGCCAGGTGGTACTGAGCTTCTTCGGTGATGGCTCGACCAAGCAGGGCGCCTTCTCCGAGTCGCTCAACATCGCCTCGCTCTGGAAGCTCCCGATCGTCTACGTGATGGAGAACAACTCCTACAACGTCGTCACGCGCAGCGAGCAGGAGGACGCCAACGCCGCTGCGGGTGAGCCGCTCGCGATCAAGGCAACGGCCTTCGCGATGCCGGGCGTGACCGTCGATGGTGCCGATCCAATCGCCGTCTATGACGTCGTCGGGGCCGCCGTTGAGCGCGCCCGCGCCGGCGACGGACCGACGCTGGTGGAGTCCAAGGTCTACCGCCTGAGCGCCCACGGCAACCTGATCGCACCGCCCGGCGTGCCACTGCACTACCCCGAGCACGAGGCGATCTCGGTGTTCGGCAACCGCGAGGAGTACGAGGCGGCCTTGCGGGGCGATCCCGTGCCGCGCTTCCGTGCTCGTCTGATCGAGGACGGCGTGCTGAGCGCCGAGCAGGCCGACGGAATCGGTTCCGAGGTCCGTAATGAGATGCAGGCGGCTGTGGACTTCGGGCTCAACAGCCCGCTTCCCGCCGCTGAGCGCGCCCTCGACCACGTCTACGCCTAGGAGTTACTGACGATGTCGCATGAGATTCCCTACATCGCCGCGATCAACGAGGCCATCCAGCTTGAGATGGAGCGCGACGAGGACGTGCTCTATTTCGGCCAGAACATCGCGACCACCGAGGATGACCCGTTCCTCAAGGCCTTCGGCAGTGACCGCGTCCGCGTGACGCCGATCTCGGAGACCGCTGAGATCGGTATGGCTGTCGGAGCTGCCCTGGCAGGCCTGCGGCCGGTCGTCGAGCTCTACATGGCCGAGTTCATGTTGGTGGCCATGAACCAGGTGGTCAACGAGGCACCGCGCTTCCGCTACATGAGTGGCGGGCGTGTGAAGGTACCGCTGGTGCTGAAGGCCGGCTACGGCTTCACGGCCGGCTGGGCCGGCCAGCACACCGGCTCGATCTACAGCATGTTCACCGGAGTTCCGGGGCTGAAGGTCGTGCTGCCTTCGACCGCGGCCGACGCCAAGGGATTGATGGCGACCGCGATCCGCGATGACAATCCGGTCTGTTACTTCCACCACTACCTGCTGACGCTCGAGCACGGCGACGTGCCGGACGGCGAGTATCTGGTGCCGTTCGGCCAGGCCGCCGTGCGTCGCGAGGGTGGCGACGTGACGATCGTGGCGACCGGCTTCATGGTCGGTAAGGCGCTGGCCGCCGCCGAGGCGCTCGCCTCCGAGGGGATCAGCGCCGAAGTGATCGACCCGCGCACGCTGGTGCCGCTTGACCTCGACACGATCCTAACCTCGGTTGAGAAGACCGGCCGGCTGGTTCTGGTCGATCAGGCAACCCGCTACGGCTCAGCTTCGGCGGCGATCGCTGCCGACGTCGCAGAGCACGGCTTCTCCTCGTTGAAGGCTCCGATCAAGCAGGTCACGGCACTCGACGCGACGATCCCTTACAGCGAGCCGATGGAGGCGTTCCTGCTCCCCGACGAAGCCAAAATCAGCGCCGCAGTGCATCAGGTCCTCGGCGGCTCCCCGGTGGCGACGGCATAGTGGTGTCGTCCGGACGGGGCCACTAAGTTGGTTCCCTTCAGCGCCGACGCGTATGGAGCGCGCAGTGCCGACGATGGACGCTGAGCTAGCCAACCGGCTGCTGTCCACGATGTGGCGGATCCGGGCCTTTGAGGAGCGCGTCGCGCAACTCAAGCGCACGATGCAGGTCCACGGCCTGATTCACCTGAGCATCGGCGGCGAGGGTGTAGCGGCCGGCGTCTGCGGCCAGCTTCGTAACGACGACGGCGTCTACAGCGGGCACCGAGCCCATGGCCACGCGATCGCCAAAGGGGCGCCCCTGACAGGGATGATGGCCGAGTTGATGGGCCGCGTCGACGGGCTCTGTCATGGGCTCGGCGGATCGATGCACGTCGTGGACCGCGAGCACGGCATGCTCGGTGCGACCGGCGTGGTCGGCGGCAATCTGCCGATGGCCGCAGGCGATGCGCTGGCCGCGAAGCTCGGCGGGACAGATCGGATCACGGTCGTGTTCTTCGGCGACGGCGCCGTCCAGGCCGGCCACTTCCACGAGTCGGTGAACCTCGCGGCGCTATGGCAGCTGCCGTTGATCTTCGTCTGCGAGAACAACGGCATGGCCGAGTTCACCTCGCGGGCGGAACACAGTCCGGTCGACTCGGTCAGCGACGTGGTTGCCCCTTACGGCTTCAAGCGGGCGACGGTCGAAGGCAGCGACGTGGGGGCCGTCTGGACGGGCTTCGGGAAGTTCTTGAAGCTCGCCAGGCGTGGCGGCGGTCCCTTCCTGCTGGAGTGCCGCACGCATCGCCGCGCCGGCCACTACGAGGGCGACGCGCAGGAGTACCGGGACGAGCTGGCCGAGCAGGAGTGGGCGCAGCGCGACCCGCTCGCGCGCTTCCAGGAGCAGGCGCTGGCCGACGGACTGATCGACGAGCCGACCGCTGCCGAGATCGAAACGCAGGCGCGCGCGGCGGTCGAGGCCGCGGTTGAGGGCGCGCGCAAGAGTACGTTCCCTACGGCTGAGCTGGCCGCTGAGTTGGTGTATGCGAAGTGAGCCCTGAGGTGGAGACCACCTTCGTACAGGCGATCGCCGACACGCTCGCGGTGGCGATGCGCGCCGACGAGCGCGTGATCGTGCTCGGCGAGGACGTGGCAGAGGGCGGCCCTTACCGGGCGACCGCCGGCCTCAGCGAGGAGTTTGGCCGTGAGCGCGTGCGCAACACGCCGATCAGCGAATGCGCCGTCTGCGGAGTCGCGATCGGAGCCGCCCAGGCAGGCATGCGGCCGGTGGTCGAGATCATGTACATCGACTTCATCACGCTGGCATTGGACCAGCTGGTGAATCAGGCGGCGAAGGCACATTTCATGTCCGGCGGGCAACTGTCGGTGCCGCTGGTACTGCGCACCCAGGGCGGAGCCAGCGGCCGCGGCGCCGCCCAGCATTCGCAGAGCCTCGAGTCGTGGCTGACCCACATCCCCGGGCTGAAGGTGGTGATGCCGAGCAACGCCGCCGACGCTGCGGGACTGCTGCTGAGCGCGATCGCCGATCCCAACCCGGTCGTCTTCGTCGAGAACAAGGCGCTCTACTTCAAGAGCGAGCGGGTGACGAAGGTACCGACGCCGGTTGCAATCGGTGAGGCTAAGACGCTGCGGCAGGGGGACGACATCACGATCGTCGCGACCTCGCGCATGGTCGGTGAGGCGTTACGCGCGGCCGAGCGGCTCGCGGGCGAAGGGATCGAGGCCGAGGTGATCGACCCGCGCACGCTGCTGCCGCTGGACACCGCCGCGCTGGGCGACTCCGTGAGCCGCACCGGGCGTGCGGTGATCGCCCATGAGGCCGTGCGGTTCGGCGGCATCGGCGCTGAGCTTGCGGCCCAGATTCAGGAGCTCGCGTTCGACTCCCTGGAGGCACCGATTCAGCGCGTCGGCGCTCCGTTCACGCCTGTGCCGTTGAGCCCGCAGTTGGAGGACGCCTACCGCCCCGGTGCTGACGACATCTACGCGGCTGCGCGCTTCGCGATGGAGTGGGATCTGCCCGAGACCCAGCTGCAAGCCGAACGCGACCTGCAGTCCAGCGCGGCGGGTCAGCTGTGATCGTCCGCGGCGCCCCCCGGCAGCAGCACCAGCGATCCGCCCGGCATGCGCTGAAAAGTCTCGCGCTCCCGCAAGAGCAGATCGAGGTTTGTAAGCGCGATCCGCGCGTGCTCGCGGCCGACACTCTCGGCGCGTGCGCCCTGCCTTTGCGTGATCGCGTCAAGCATCGACGCATGCTGGCGCTGTGCGACCCGCAGGATCGGCCAGGACTCGCTGAGTTTGGGCTCGGTCAGCAGCAGCGCGCTGGGTCCGGCGAAAGGAAGCGCCGCGATTCCGCTCCACATCCGCTCGAGCTGCACGCTGCCGGCGAGCTTGATCAGCCGCGCGTGGAAGCGCTCGTTGAGATCGACGTAACGAGTCACGTAGTCCCCGTCGGTGTTGATCAGCCGCAGGATCTCATCGTTGAGCTCGGACATCGCCCGAAGCTCGCGCCGGCCGATGCCGCGCTCTGCAGCAAGGCGGGCGGCGGTGCCCTCGAGCACACCGCGCAGCTCGATCGCGTCGGCGATCTCGGTGACCGTGAACTCGCGCACGGTGTAGCCGCCACCGGGCAGCCGATCCAGCAGGCCCTCGTGCTCGAGCGCGACCAATGCCAGCCGCAACGGCGTACGCGAAACCCCCAAGCGCTCCACCAGCGGCAGCTCGGACATGCGCTCGCCGGCGGCGAATTGGCCGCTCAGGATCTGCTCACGCAGGGCCAGCAGCGCCCGCGTGACCTGAGTCTTGTCCGATCGGTTCCCGGCAGGCGTCATATGCCCGGAAGCTCAAGGTCTTGCCCGTGTTTTTTTCTGCATACAGGAGGTGGAGGCGCCCGCCGGACTTGCTCGTTCTTTTGCGGTCTCGTTAGCTGCAGAGCGACGGGGTTGCATACAAACATCTTTGGTGCTTATTATCACAAAGTCTCGTCAAATACCCGACGAGTTGGGACCTTCGTGTTCGGAGGAGAGGAAGAGGTGAGAGGTGAGAGTGTTTAAGCACACCCCCATGAGGGTGAGGTTTAGCGTCGCGATCATCGCGGCACTTGGCGCGCTGGCAGTAGCCGTCTTCGGCAGCAGCGCAAGCGCTACCGGGCTCAAGGCCCACGTAGCGTCGGCCACATCGTCGTGCGGTACCAACCCAGGAAAAGCCGCGACCGGTACCCCAATTCCGGTCGGAGCGATCGACACCAAGGTGCCAGGAACGGACTTCTCGGATATCGAGAATATGGAAGGCGCCTATTTCGCGTGCGTCAACGCCAACGGTGGCGTCAATGGCCATCCGATCAAGTTGTTCGCGCTGACCGATCAGATCACGCCCGCGTCTGACGCAGCTGCTGCCAAGCAGCTTGTCCAAGATAAGGTCGTTGCCGTCTCGGGTAGCTCGAGCATCATCGAGTGCTCGGTCAACTACAAGTACTGGCAGAGCCAGGGCTACAAGGTGATCGCCGACGGCATCGCGCCGCAGTGCTATGGCACGCCGAACTACGCCGACGCCAACATGGGTCCGCGCTTCAGCTCGGACGGAGCCGCGCAGTACGTGGCCGACCTCCCGGGCGTCAAGAAGATCGTGTTCGATCAGTCCAACGTGCCGGGTACCGGTTACAACGAAGGTGGCGTGCCTGACGTCGCCAAGCTCAAGAACATCCCGGTGACGGCGCTGACCGAGGACGTGCCGATCAGTGACGCCGACGCGGTGGCACAGAAGGAAGTGGATGACGCAGGCCCGAACGGCGCCATCGTCCTCAACTTCACGCCACCAGAGGCACTGCTGATCCTGCAGGCCGCTCAGAAGCTCAACATCGAGGGCAACGTCAAGGCGTGGGCATGTTCCACTCCTTGCGACACCGACTACCTGTCCTCAACACTCGGCCCCAAGTGGAACGACAAGTTCTTCGTCAACGCCGAGCTGACCCCGCCAGACCCGACCCACACGCCGACGATGAACCTGTACAAGGCGATCCTCGCCAAGTACGGCAAAGCCGTCTCCGGTGGCATCGGCAGCTTCAGCCAGATGGGCTTCGTCGACGGCGAGATCCTGCAGCACGCGCTGGAGTCAGTGAAGGGTGCCTACACCAAGGCGAGCGTCAATGCCGCGATTGAAGGCGTGAAGAACTTCAACACGGGCATGCTGTGCGAGGGCTGGACCTACGGTCCGTACAAGCTGCACATTGCTAACCACACCGATTACACGGTGACGCCAGACAATGGGAAGATGGTGATCAAGCAGGGTTGTACAGCGATCTCCAGTGCTGACCCATTGATGAACGACTACTACAAGGCAATTGGACTGACGGTGAAGCCCGTCAGCTAAGAGCCAGGTAGAGCCACAGTCACTATCAATCAGGGCGTTCAAGGAGAGAGATGCCTAGCTGGCAGGATTTTCAGCCGTTTCTAATCACAGGGCTCGCGCTGGGCGGCGTATACGCGCTATCCGGCGTCGGGATGGTGGTTCTGTTCCGGGCCACCGGCGTGCTGAACCTGTCGTTTGGCGCCGTTGGCGCCATGGGCGCCCTGATTGCGTGGCAGGCGATCAACGGCTGGGGCCTGCCCCAGGGAATCGCCTGGCTCATCTGTGTCCTGTTCGCGGCCGTCGTGACGACTGTCTACGGACTGATATTCGGCAACGCCTTGGCCAAGCGAGACCCGCTGGTCAAGGCGACTGCCACCCTCGGGTTCGCGCTGTTGCTGCTCGGGGTGATGGATCTGCTGTGGACGACAAGCGGCGGCGCCTCACGTTCTATATCGCTGCCCACCGACAACAGCGGCTTCATGATCTCCGGCATCAACATCGACTGGACGCAGGTGATCGGGTTGGCGCTGGGCCTCGTGATAACGATTGCGACCACGCTGTTCCTGCGGTACACGAAGCTCGGAACCGCGATGCGCGCGATGGCCAGCGACCGTGAGATCACAGCGATGCTGGGCGTGCCCGTCAACCGCGTTCTGGCGGCGGCTTGGTTTGGCTGCGGCGTGCTGGCCGGAGTTTCCGGCCTGCTGCTGGCCGACCTGGTCGCACTGGATGCGACAACTCTGACCTTCCTCGTGATCTCCTCGGTCGCAGCGGCACTCATCGGGCAGCTGCGGTCGATTGCGGTGACTTTCGTAGCAGCGGTCGTGATCGGGGTGATCACGTCGATGATCACCCCGATCCAGTCGATCACCAACTACGCGAACATGACCCCGTTCGTGCTAGCCGTGATCGCGCTGCTCGTGATCTCAGGCCGCCAGACCATCTCACTCGAACGAGGTGGAATCTAGGATGACGGCGACCAAGGTGCCTGATTCAAACATCTCTGGTGACGGCGTACGCGAGGCGCTGACTCTGCAGATGCAGAAGCTCGACAAGCGGACCAAGATCCGTGCCGCGGTGGTCATTTTGCTGCTCGCCTTCTGCCTGCTGCTGCTGCCTTCGATCGTCAGTGGTTACTACGTGATCGCGCTCACGCAGGTGGCGGTCTACGCGATCCTCGCGCTTGGGCTCGGCGTACTTGTCGGTCGCGTCGGCCTGGTTTCACTCGGCCAGGCTGCCGTCCTGGCCCTGGGAGCCTGGGTGGCGGCGAGGATCCTGTTCGCGACCTCACTGCCCTACCCGCTGGTGCTGCTGGCGTCCGGGATGATCACGATGGTGCTGGGCACGCTCGTCGGGCTTCCGGCGCTGCGAATGCGCGGGCTTTACCTGGCGCTGATCACACTGATGCTCGCCGGAGCGATAACGACGGTGTTGGCGACCACCAACTTCCCCAACGGCGCCGCTGGCTTCCTGGGCTACAACAGCAACACCATCACGATCCCAGCCATCCGCCGCCCCAGCATCGCGACCTCAGACACGGCCTTTCTGCGCTACTCAATCGTGGTCGCGATCCTGATGTTCCTGCTGGTCGTCTGGCACCTGCGTTCGAAACCCGGCCGTGCCTGGGCGGCGATCCGCCAGAGCGAAGCATCGGCGCTTGCAGCTGGGATCAACACGACCCGTTACAAGTTGTGGGCGTTCGCGCTGGCGTCGTTCCTGGCCGGCATCGCCGGTGGCCTGCTGGCCGGCGCCGACCGATTCCTGTACTCGTACGACTTCCAGACGCAGGACTCGATCACGCTGCTGGCTGTGGTGCTGATGGGTGGGGTCTACAACATCTGGGGTGCGGTCATCGCCGCGCTGTTCATGCAGCTGCTGCCAGCGATCCTCAACCAAATAGGCGTCTCGCCGTACTGGCTTACCGTGCTGTTCGGCATCGGCGCGCTGCAGGTACTGACCACTGCCCCCGCGGGCATCGTCGATCAGATGCCGAAGGACCTGGCGAGGCTGGGACGGTTCATCTTCCGTCAGTTCAGACGGCCTGCGACATCCGAAGGCGGTGTCCAGTGATCGAGGTCTCAGAGCTGACCGTCCGCTTCGGTGGCGTCACACCTTTGGACGGCGTGACGCTGACGTTTGCCGCAGGAACCTGCGGCCTGATCGGCCCCAACGGCG
>PLES01000122.1:0-15264 GCA_003137075.1 Solirubrobacterales bacterium | reverse complement strand
CTGTCGGTGTTCGACAACGTCGCGATGATCCATGAGCACTCGGCCCTGCCGCGCACGACGAGGCGGGCCGACACGCTCGAGGCGATCTCATTCGTCGGCCTGGATATCGACCCTGACCGCAGCGTAGGCACCCTCGGTGCCGCCGAGCGCAGGCTCGTCGAAGTGGCCCGCGCCGTTGTCGGCCGGCCGCGGCTGGTGCTGCTGGACGAGCCGGCGGCGGGTCTGCCCGAGGCCGAAACTGCCCATATGGGCGATGTGATCCGCAGCATTCCCGAAAAATCCGGCGCGCTGGTGATCCTCGTCGACCACGACATGAGCCTCGTCTCCGCCTGCTGCGGCGTGACCTCCGTCTTGGACTTCGGCCGGCTGATCGCCACCGGCCCGACCGCCGAAGTGCTGCGTAACGAGAACGTGATCCGTGCCTACCTCGGCACTGAAATGATCGATGAGACGGCGGCGACAGCATGAGCGATCAACAAAGCGCGTTGTCACTTCGCGAGTTGTCGGTCCCACGCGGCGGCCGCGATGTCGTCAAGCGCGTCAGCATCGAGATCCCCGCCGGCGAGGTCACGGCCCTGCTCGGCCCCAACGGNNGGAGAAGATCCGTCACGCCGGCCTCGCTGTGGTGCCGGAAGGCAGGCGCCTGCTCGGTGACCTCTCGGTCGAGGACAACCTCAAGGTCGCGACCTACTCGCTTGCCAAGGACGCGGCGGCGGCAGGTGTCGCGCGAGCGCTGGAGTTGTTCCCGGAACTCAAGCGGCTGCTGTCTTCGCAGGCACGTGCGCTCTCCGGAGGTGAGCAGCAGATGCTCGTCCTGGCCCAGGCGCTCGTCACGGCGCCGCGGTTCATCTGCATCGACGAGCTCTCACTCGGGCTGGCCCCGGTCGTGGTCCAGCGATTGATCCCAGTGGTCAGGGACGTCGCAGCCTCCGGCACCGGCGTGCTGCTGATCGAGCAGTTCGCGACCATCGCCCTGGGACTCGCCGAACGCGCCTACGTGATGGAAGGCGGCCGCATCCTCTATGAGGGAACCTCGGCTGAACTGCGCGCGCACCCGGAGATGCTGCAATCGGCGTACCTGTTGCGCGGCGCGGCGGTATCACCCGAGGCCGTCGTCTCAGCCGAGGCCGTCGTCTCCGACGCCGTCGCTACACCGGGGCCAGTAATCCAGGGGCCCGAATGACGGTGACGGGGATTGAGCACGTGCTGGTGCTCAGCGACGACCTCGACGCGACGCGCGACTTCTACTGCGAGGTGGTGGGTCTGCATCAAGGCAGCCGCCCGCCACTCGAATTCCCCGGCTACTGGCTGTATGCGGAGAGCCCGGCTGCCTGTCTGCACCTGGCCGATCGCGACGCCTATCTGCGGCACATCGCCAACATGGGCCTCGGGGCCGGCAAGGGATCCAATGGCGAGGTGGACCACATCGCCTTTGACGCCCGTGACTACGAGTCCACGAGCGCCCGGATCGAAGGCAACGGCATCACCCCGGTACGTAACAACGTTCCCGGCGGCCCCCGTCAGCTTTTCGTCGACGACCCGAACGGCGTGCGCGTAGAGATCAACGTCAAGACCTCGCTCGAGGCTTGGGACTGACACGCAATGCGTGCAGCCGTGACAGAGGCGGTGGGCGCAGTCGCGCTGCTCGACCGTGCAGAACCGCCGCAGCCCGGTGCAGGCGAAGTCCTGCTGACTCCCGAGGCCGTCGGCATCTGTGGCTCTGACTACCACTTCTTCCTCGGCGAGCTCTCAGACGAGGCCGGCGGCTCGCAGTTTCCACGGGTCCTGGGACACGAGGTCGGGGCACGGATCGCCGCCCTGGGGCCGGGTTGCCGCGAGGATCTGGCGGTTGGCCAACTGGTCGCGCTCTGGCCGCTGATCGCCTGCGGGCACTGTTACCCGTGCAGCGTCGAGCGGCCGAATACCTGCGACAACTTCAAGCTGATCGGCATCCACCTCGACGGTGGGCTGCAGCAGCAACTGGTTGCTGACCAGGCGCAGGTCTTCTCGATCGACGTGGACAGCGCCAGCGTCGCGGCGATGGTGGAGCCGCTCTCCGTCGCGGTCCAGGCGGTCCGCCGGGCCGCCGTACAGGCCGACGAACACGTCGTCATCTTTGGCGCGGGACCGATCGGGCAGTGCATCTGCCTGGTCGCGCGTGCCTACGGTGCGCGGGTGCTGGTGGTCGATACGCAGCCGAACCGGCTGCCGCTGAGTGCCCAATTGGGTGCCGACACACTCGTCTGGACAACCGCTGAGCAAGTGATTGCCGACGCACGCCGTTGGGCCGGGCCGGGCGGAGCGCCGGTCGTGTTTGACGCAACCGGTGCCGCAGCGGCGGTGGCGGCGATGGTCGAGATCGTCGCTTCCGCCGGTCGCGCCGTTCAGGTCGGCATGTCCAACCAGGCGGTCTCGCTGCGGCTGGGGATCCTGACTGAGAAGGAGATTGACCTGCTCGGCTCCTGCTGCTGCGACAGCAGCGGCTTCGCGGAGGCGGTGCGAATCGCCGAGCAACAGGCTGACGCGCTGACCCGCATGATCAGCCACGAGTTTCCGCTTGAACGCTTTCCGGAGGCGATGCAGTTCGCGATCGACAACCCGACCGAAGTTATGAAGGTGGTGATCCGCTAGTGGGTGACACAGCGACGTATGACTACGTGATCGTCGGCGCCGGCTCCGCGGGCTGTGTGCTTGCGGGCCGTCTGAGCGAGGACCCGGAGGTAACGATTGCGCTGCTCGACGCGGGCGGCCCCGACAACCGCCCAGAGGCGCATGTCCCCTTTCTCTGGCCGCTGCTGCTGAAGTCGAGTTACGACTGGGACCTGCTCGGTGAGGCCGAGCCGGGCCTCAACAACCGGCGGCTGTACCTGCCGCGCGGCAAGATGCTCGGCGGCTGCAGCTCGATCAACGCGATGATCTACATCCGCGGCAACCGTGCCGACTACGACGGCTGGGCTGCCGGCGGCGCCGAAGGCTGGAGCTACGACGAGGTGCTGCCGTACTTCAAGCGAGCCGAGAGCAACGAGCGCGGCGAGAGCGAGTTTCACGGCGCCGATGGACCACTGAAGGTCTCAGAGGGCCGGTCACGTAACGGGCTGGTCGACACGATGCTGGAAGCCGCACGGGCCGCCGGTCACGAGGCCAACCCGGACTTCAACGGCGCCCGCCAGGAGGGTGTCGGCTACTTCCAGCTGACCCAGCGCGACGGCTGGCGCGAGAGCACCGCCGACGCCTACCTACGCCCAGCGCTCTCCCGGCCGAACCTGACCGTGATCACCAGCGCGATGGCCAACCGGCTGCTCTTCGAAGGCGCGCGCGCGACCGGCGTCGAGATCGCGCGCGACGGCCAACTCGAGCAGATCCACGCCGACCGCGAGGTGATCGTCTCGGCCGGCTCATACCAGTCGCCGGTGCTGCTGATGCTCTCCGGGATCGGCCCAGCAGAGCAGCTCGCGCCCTGGGGAATCGGGGTTCGCGAGGCGCTGCCGGTGGGCGAGAACCTCCAGGACCACCCGATGGCACAGCTCAACTGGCTGACGGCAGGAGGCTCGCTGTTCGACGCCCCCGCGCCCGAGAACTTCGCGCGCTTCGAAACCGACCAGACCGGCCCGCTGGCATCGAACATCCCGGAGGCCGCCGGCTTCTTCCGCACCCGTCCGGGGCTTGAAGCGCCGGACGTGCAATTCCACTTCGCGCCCTCACTGCTCGCCGATGAGGGGCTGGCACCGCCTGCCGGTCACGGCTACTGCTTCGGGCCCGTAGCGGTCAAGCCGGAAAGCCGCGGCCGCGTGACGCTGCGCGCGCCCGTCCCTGACGCCAAGCCCCGGGTCCTGTGCAACTTCCTGACGCATGAGGACGACCTGCGCAGCATGGTCGCCGGTGTCAAGATGGGGCTCGAGATCGCTGAGCAGGAGTCGCTGCGCAAGCTCGCCACCGGCGCCTACAGCGTGCCCGCGTCGGACTCCGACTCCGACATCGAGACTTGGCTGCGGGCGGTGGTGCATCCGGTGTACCACCCGACCTCGAGCTGCGCGATCGGCGCCGTGGTCGACTCGGACCTGCGGGTCTACGGCTTTGAAGGGCTGCGGGTGGTCGATGCGTCGGTGATGCCGACCATCACCCGCGGCAATACGAACGCCCCGACGATCATGATCGCGGAGCGCGCAGCTGACCTGATCAAGTCCGCAAGCGGCGCCCAGACCGTCGCCGGAGCCGCCTGAAGCGCCCCGGGCGCCAGGCGCAACACGAGAGAGAGGATTGCCATGAGCACTACCACCGCCAGCGCTATGTCTTCCACCAACGGCGCCGAGCCGACGCTGCTGAACGAGCACGACTGGACCGGCCGGATCTATTCGGGCGGCTGGATCGACGCGCCCCGGACGATCGAGACGATTGAGCCGGCCACCGGCAACTCGCTCGGCACCGCCGGCGTCGGTGATGCAGCTTCAATCGCAAAGGCCTGTGCTGCGGCCGCTGCCGCGCAGCCGGCCTGGGCCGCGACCTCGCTGGCAGACCGCGTCGCCGGGATCCGACGTGCCGCAGCGCTGCTTGAAGAGCATCGGCCCGAGCTCGAGCGCTGGCTGATCCGCGAGTCCGGATCGATCCCCGGCAAGGCAGCCCAGGAGGTCTCAGCCTCGATCGGACAGCTGGACATGGCGGCGGCGCTGATCGCACAGCCGCTCGGGCTCGTGCTGCCGTCGCTGACACCTGGACGCAGCAGCACCGCGCGGCGCACGCCGATCGGCGTAGTTGGCGTGATCACCCCCTGGAACTTCCCCTACGTGCTCGCCCTACGCTCGGTCGGACCGGCGCTCGCACTGGGCAACGCCGTCGTCGTGAAGCCGGACCTGAACACACCGGTCTCGGGCGGCGTCGTGATCGCCCGGATCTTCGAGGAGGCGGGACTGCCGGAAGGGCTGCTGCACGTGATCCCCGGCGATGCCGATGCCGGTCAAGCGCTCTGCACCGACCCGAACGTACGGATGATCTCGTTCACGGGCTCCACCGCGGCCGGCCGTCTGGTCGGCGCCGCCGCCGGTGGAACGCTGAAGCGGACCGTCTTGGAACTTGGCGGTAACAGCCCGCTGGTGGTGCTCGAGGACGCAGACATCGAGGCCGCCTCTTCAGCCGGTGCCTGGGGCTCGTTCCTGCACCAGGGACAGATCTGCCTGGCGGTCAGCCGTCACCTGGTGCATGAGCGGATCGTGGATAAGTATCTGGAGGCGTTGACCGCACGGGCGTCACACCTGCCGGTCGGCAACCCCGATACCGAGCAGGTAGCGCTCGGTCCGATCATCAACCAGAAGCAGGTCACGCGCGTGCAGCGGATCGTCGATGAGACGGTCGCCGCGGGCGCCACGGTGATGACCGGTGGGACTCACGAAGGTCTCTTCTACAAGCCGACGGTTTTAGCCGGTGTGACCTCAGAGATGGCGGCCTTCCGCGAGGAGATCTTCGGCCCGGTCGCCCCCGTGATCACCTTCTCAAGCGACGAGGAGGCGATCACGCTCGCCAACCAGACCGAGTACGGCCTCGCCGCAGCGGTGCAATCCGGCTCCCCCACGCGAGCCGCGTTGGTCGCCGAACAACTGCACGCCGGCATGGTGCACATCAACGACCAAACGGTCAACGAGGAGCCACCGGCGCCCTTTGGCGGCTTTGGATCGTCAAGCAACGGCGGCCACTTCGGCGGCGTCACACAGCTCGAACTCTGGACCGAATGGCAGTGGGTGACCGCGCGCGACGCGGCAACCCCGTTCCCGTTTTAGATCGGTTGAACGAGGACGCGATGTCAGGGAGATTGGACGGCAAGGTGGCGCTGATCACCGGCGGCGCCGGCAGCATCGGGCTTGCGACCGCGCGGGCGTTCGTCGAGCAGGGCGCCCGCGTGGTGATCGTCGACCTGGACGCCACAGCACTAGCGCAGGCCTGCGAGTCGCTGGGATCCGAGACGGCGGCGTGGCGGGTGACCGACGTGACCGTCGAGGCCGACGTCGAAGCGGCGGTGGCCGCCACGGTTGAGCGGTTCGGGCAGCTTGATATCGCGTTCGCCAACGCCGGCGTGTTCGGCAAGGTCGCGCCGCTGGTTGACTACCCGCTCGCAGTCTTCCAGCACGTGCTGTCAGTCAACGTCGTCGGCAGCATGCTGCTCGCCAAGCACGCACTGAGGGTGATGCAGCCGGGCGGCAGCCTGATCATCAACTCGAGCGTTGTGGGTCTCACGTCGGCGCCGAACATCGGTGCCTACGCGACCTCCAAGCATGCCCTTGTCGGGTTGATGCGAACCGCCGCCAAGGAGATGGCGCCGAAGGGGATCCGCGTCAACTCGCTTCACCCAGGGCCGACCGACAATGAGTTTCAGCACCGCATCGAGATGGAGGAGACCGGCGCCTCGCTGGACGAGTCGAACCGGATCTTCGACTCGATCATCCCCTTGAACCGTCATGCCACTGCGGCCGAGGTCGCCGCGGCGGTCGTCTTCCTGGGCAGTGACGAGAGCTCGTTCATGACCGGTCACACGCTCACGCTCGATGGTGGTTTGAGCGTATAAGCGCCGCGCGCTCTCTCGGACCACGACTTCGCGCCGCGTTCTTTGCGCCTGCGGTCCACCATATGGGACCGTAGGCGCAATGAACGAACTGTCGGGGCGCGGCTAGGAGAGGGTGAGGTTCACGCCCAAGGCCACCACGCCGCACGAAGCCATCACGATCACCATCGGTAGCGCATCGTGAGTGCCGCCGAGGCCGACGAGCGGGGCCAGCAGGGCGCCGAGCCCGAACTGCGTGAGCCCGATCAGCGCTGAGGCGCTGCCGAGCGCCTCCGGCCGGTCGGCCATCGCCACCGCGACAGCGTTCGGCAGCACCAGGCCCTGCGCCGCGACCACGCCGAACAACGCGATCAGCAGCGGCGCGATTCCGCTATGGCTCGCGGTCAGCACCAGCGCGGCGAGCNNCCCGATGTACCCCGAGGCGTTCACCGCGAAGAGCAGGCTGAAGAGCTGCGGCGACGCGTGGTAGACGTTCTCAACGGCGTAAGACCCGCCCGAGATCCACGCGAACATCGCCCCGAACGAAAATGCGAAGGCGGCGCAATATGGGGCGAAGCTGCGGTCACGAGCAAGCGCGCCGAGCATCCGCGCGGTGGCCCGCAGGCCACCGCTGTGGCGTTGGGAGNNACGGCGGCCATGATCCCGGCGTTGTTGGGGGAGGTGAACAGCCCGAGACCGGCGCCGATCAGCGCCAGCACGACGAAGACGCCACGCCAGGAGCTGATGGCCAACAGGCCGCCGCCGACGAGCGGAGCGAAGATCGGGGCGACGCCGCCGATCATCATCAGCATCGCGAACATCTTCGCCGCCTGCGTGCCGTCGTAGAGGTCCCGGATCACCGCCCGGGCGATCACGATTCCGGCACCGCCCGCCAGCCCCTGGCCGAAGCGCACGATTATCAGCACGAGGATTGAGGGCGTGACCGCGCAGAGCACGGAGGCAAACGCAAACCCCAGGAGCCCGACCAACAGGGGCCGTCGCCGACCGAGCTGATCACTGGCAGGTCCGGCGATCAGCTGGCCGAGCGCGATCCCGAGCACGGAGGCCGTGAGCGTGAGGTTGCTGGCCGCGGCGCTCGCGTGCAGAGACCGCGTCAGCGAGGGCAGACCCGGCAGGTACATGTCGGTCGAGAGCGGTCCGAAACTCGCGAGCGCGCTGAGTGTCCAGATCAGATGACGCGGCGGCGGACCGGAGCTGGCGCGAGCCCCGGCGGCTGCAGACCCCACGGGCTGAGCTGTCGGTGTGTCGGTCACGAATCCGACAGCTTAGGTGGCATCGCTAGATGGTTTGAAGTGCACAGCCACCGCATGATCGGCAGCGCACGGCGATGGGGCCACGAGCGCAGATTCTTGAGTTGCGGCTTGCCGCGCGGCGGCCTGCGGGACTACGCTCGCGAACAATGCAGGTGCTGGAGGAGCAGAACGCAGCGACCGTGAGAGCACTCTGCGCGCTTATGGTCCCGGGCAGCGAGCGGGTCTGGCCCGAGGTCTACGTCGACGCCCTGCTCGCGCGGATGCCGGAAGCTGACCGCGCCGGGGCACTGGCCTCGTTCGAGGTGCTGGCGCCGTTCTCAGAGAGCGCCGAGTCGCTGGCGCAGCGCGCCTTCACCCCCGAGTTCATGCTCGTCCGCGCACTTGCGTGTGAGGCCTTCTACAGCGACTTCGTTGCGCCAGGAGCACCCGGGCCTGGAGCGTATGAAGAGATCGACTTTTCACTGCCGCTCGCCAAGCGGATCAAGAAGGATTGGTCCTACCTGGGAGTTACCGAATGAGCGAGCGCTACGACGTGATCGTCGTCGGCTCAGGCGCCGGCGGCGGACTGATCGCCGGAGAGTTGGCTGACGCCGGTCGGCGCGTGCTGCTGCTCGAGGCCGGGCCGCACAAGAGCGCCGCTGACTACACGCGCTGGGAGGCACGCGCCAACCACGAGATGTGGTGGCCGATCGCATGGGCAGAGCCGACAGCCCCGGACCAGCCACCGATGCCGCTCTTCCGTGGCCGGCTCGTCGGCGGGACCACCTCAATCAACACCAAGGTCGCGTTGCGTCCGAGCAGCGAGGACTACGAGAAGTGGTACGCCGCCGCGGCGCTCATGAACGATGACGGCGAGCCGTTCAGCGAAGCTGACCTACTGCCGCACCTTGAGCGAGTCGAACAGCGGCTCGGCGTGCGCGTGCGCAACGACTGGCAGCAGTGCGTGAAGACCGTTGCGCCGGCGTTTCATGAGCTTGGCGCGGAGCTCGAGTCGGTGATGTCCTACACCGATGAGAACTGCATGCGCTGCGGCTCGTGCCTGCAGGGATGTCCTACAAACGCCGGCAAGAACACGCTCAACGTCTACATCCAGCCGGCGATCGTCCACAGCGACCTGGAGTTACGGGCCGACGCCTACGTGCGTCGCGTGCTGATGGAGGATCACGGTGACGGCTTGCAGGCAACCGGAGTCGAGTACGCGAGTGCCGACGGCAACATCCATCAGGTTCACGCCGAGGTCGTGGTGGTGGCGGCAGGCGCGCTCAGTACCCCCGGCATCCTGCTGCGCTCCGGTCTACGTGAAGCCGCGCACGATTCGCCCAGCAGCCTGCTGATCGGCCGCAACCTCGGTTTCCATGTCGCACGCCTGGTGGAGGGGCTGTTCGACAAGATTCAGGACGCTCACGCGGTCTACCCGATCACAGCCCACAGCATGAAGTTCCAGCGCGACGCCGACGGCGGTTTCATCGTCGAGGCCGCCACGATTCAGGACCCGATCGGCTTCGCCGCGGCCCTCAGTGACGACAACGGCGTCCCGCTTTGGGGCCAGGAACTGGTCGACCTGATGCGCCGCTACCGCTACTTCACCGGCCTGCTGACGATGGTCAACGACGAGAACACCGGCAGCGTTTGGGTCGACGATGTCGGCCGCGACCGCTACAGCATCAACTTCAACGCGAGCGAGCAGCGACGGATCGACGCGTCGCTGGCGTTCGCGCAGGACGTGCTGCGCAAGGCCGGCGCCCGGCGTGTCGTGCAGACCAGCACGCTCAGCACCCACGTCCAAGGCAGCTGCCGCATGGGCTCGGATCCGCAGCGCTCGGTGGTCGGCCCGCACGGTGAGTCGCATGACGTCAGACGCCTCTTCATCGGCGATAGCTCGGTGGTGCCACGCACGCTCTCAGTCAACCCGTCGTTGACGATCATGGCGCTCGCCAGCCGCCTCGCCGAGTACCTGGCGGGCGACCGCCACGGCTACCTGCCCGCCAGCAGCCGCATGCCGGTGGCTGCGGCCTGAATGTGATCGAATAGGCTTATGGAGCAGGCTCTGCAGCCCGCGGCAGCGGGAACGACGACAACCAGCGTGCGCGACGCCACCTTCGACGTCATGCGCAGGCATGGCCTGACCCGCATCTTCGGCAACCCGGGTTCGACCGAGGTGCCCTTCCTCACCGACCTCCCGAGCGATATCGAGTTCGTGATGGCGCTGCACGAGGGCTCTGTCGTCGGCATGGCAACCGGCTACGCGCTCGCGACCGGCGAGCCGGTGTTCGTGAACCTGCACACCGCCCCCGGCCTGGGTAACGCGATCAACGCGATTGCCAACGCCCGCGACTCGCACGCGCCGCTGGTGATCGTCGTCGGCCAGCAGGACCGCAAGCAACTGCCGCTGAGCCCGTTTCTCTCGGGTCGCGCGCTCGAGCGCGTCGCCGGCGAGTACCCGGTCTGGAGCAACATGCCGGCCCGCCCGCAGGACGTGCCGGGCGCGATCGCCCGGGCCTACCACGAGGCCAAGGCGGCCGGCGGCCCCGCACTCGTGGTTGTGCCGATGGGCGACTGGCAGGAGCCGTTCGACGCGAGCCCGGCGGGCGCGCCGGTCACGGTTGTGCGCCCCGCCGCAGTCTCTTCCGAGCAGCTCGACCCGCTGGTCGAGCTGCTTGCCGACGCCGAGTCCCCGGCGATCGTGATCGGCGCCGGTACCGATACGCGTGAGGGCTGGGACGGTGCCGTGGCACTGGCCGAACGGCTCGGCTGCCCGGTCTGGCATGAGCCGTTCAGCGCCCGTTCCGGGTTCCCTGAAGATCATCCGCAGTTCGCCGGCCACCTCGACTGGCACCGCCGCGCAATGCGAGCGACGCTTGAGCCGTACGACACCGTGCTGGTGCTCGGCACCAAGGCGTTCCAGCTCTACATCCTTGACGAGGACGCGCCGCCGGTGCGGCCGGGAACCCGCGTCGCGCTGATCACCGCCAACGCCGAGGAGGCGCACAGCAGCGCCTGTGAGCTGGCGGTCGTCGGGCCGGTCGCGGCAATCTGTGCCGCACTCGCGGAGCGCGTGCCCCAGCGGGTTGGCAGCGCGGTGACGCCGATGTCGCGCCCACCGGCGCCCTCGCCGCCCGCCGCCGGTGAGCCGCTGCAATCGAGCCATGTGTTGGCGCTGCTGGCTGAGCGCCTCGAGGCCGACGCGATCCTGATGGAGGAGGCGCCCTCGGCCCGCCCGGAGATGCTCGAGCGGATCCCCACGCGCATGCCGCTCGGCTTCGTCAGCAACGCCAACGGCGGCCTCGGCTTCGGCCTGTCCGGCGCAATCGGGCTACGTATGGGCCAGCCCAACAGGCCGGTCGTCGCAGTCGTCGGCGACGGCTCCGCGATGTTCGGCATCCAGGCGCTGTGGAGCGCTGCGCGTTACAACGTTGGGGTGCTGCTGATCGTGATGGCCAACGGCAGCTACGGGGTGATGGACGCCCAGGCACATGCTCGCGGCGGCGAGGCCCCATGGCCGGGCTTCCCCGGGCTCGACATAACCGGAATCTCGCGAGCGCTCGGCTGCCCGGCGACCCGGGTCGAGACCTATGAGGAGCTGCGGAACACTCTCGGTGAGGCCTTGGACGGCCTGCGCGAGCGTACGCAACCGCTGCTGGTCGAGGTCGCCATCTCGTGCTGATCACCGGCGGCGGAGCGATCTCCGCCGCCAACCGCTGTTAGGTCGTCGCGCTGGCCGCGCGCCGGGTGCGGATCACCTGCGAGAACACAACCGCGATGACCAACACGGCGCCGTTGAAGATCTGCTCGACATAGGCCTGGGCGCCGAGCAACTCGATGCCGGTGGAGACGGTTGCCAGGAAGAAGACGGAGACGCCTGCGCCGAGCGCGTTGAAGCGGCCCGGCTGGATCGTCGTGAGCCCGAGGAAGGCGCCGGCGTAACAGGAGAGCAGCAGCGGGCTGGTCGAGCCCGGGGTCGCCGAGCCTTGCGTGCCGACGTTGAGCACACCCGCGATCGCGGCGATGAAACCGGCGATCACGAAACCGCGGAAGCGAACCGAGCTGACCTTGAAGCCGCTGAGGCGTGCGACCTCACGCGACTGGCCGACGAACAGCGAGCGCTGCCCGAACGGTGTGAAGGTCAGCACGTACCACATGATCAGCATGATCACGAAGCCGAAATAGAACTCGATCGGGATGCTGAAGATGTGACGGCCGAAGGTCCACTCGGTCAGCTTCGGCGAAACGCCGGCGATCGTCTGCTCGTTGGTGATCCACTGGGAGCAGCCGAGCAGCACCGTGC
The DNA here is from genome assembly GCA_003137075.1 of Solirubrobacterales bacterium. Classification (GTDB taxonomy): domain Bacteria; phylum Actinomycetota; class Thermoleophilia; order Solirubrobacterales; family Solirubrobacteraceae; genus Palsa-465. The sequence goes on along the minus strand of PLES01000122.1, from coordinate 3,179 downwards.
CGGTGGCGAGCGTGATGATGAACGGGTTGACGGTGAAGCGAGTCACTATCGCGCCGTTGATCGCGCCGAAGACCGTGCCGAAGAGGATGCCGGCGATGATCGCCGGGATGATGCCCCAGTGATGGGTGACGTTCAGCCACGCGATCAGCATTGAGACGAAGCCGGCGTTCTCCGCGACCGACATGTCCAGGTCGCCGTTGGTTAGCGGCACCAGCAGCGCCATCACGAGCACGAACAGCACGGCGTTGGTGCCGAAGATGTTGGCGAAGTTGGCCCAGGTGAGGAACGTGCTCGGCGAGTGCAGGCCGAAGCCGATGATTACCAGTACCCAGGCGACCGGCAGCAACGCGCTTTCGAGCAGATGCCCGCGTTTGGCGAGGAAACCGCCGCGTGAGGACACGGTCGCGCCACCCTGCGGCTGCGAAGCCTCGGGCGGAACAGTCTCGGACTGCTCGTCCAGGTTCGTCGTCATGACGCTTTACTCACCTCTCTCTGCCCGCTCTTGGCCGCGGCAGCGTAGACCTCACTGGTAATCCTGTCACGGCTGAACGGGGGCACGATCGTGCCCTCGATCACGCCGGACGAGCAGAGCACGATGCGGTGCGCGACCGTCGCCAGCTCATCAAAGTCAGTGGTGACCCAGAGGATCGCGACGCCCTGCCTGGCGCGCTCGCGCATCAACTCGTAGATCTCATGGCGGGTGGCGACATCAACGCCCTGGGTCGGCTCGTGCAGCAACAGGATCTTGGGGGCCTGCTCGAGCCAGCGTGCGAGCACGACCTTCTGCTGGTTGCCGCCGCTGAGCGACGCCATGTTCAGCGTCACGTTGCGCGGCCGCACGTCATAGGTCTGTGCGCGCTCGGAGGCCGCGGCGCGCAGCTTGCCGTGGCGCAGGAAGCCTCCCTGCATGAAGTTTGAGAGCGAGAGCGAGAGCATGTTGGTGGCCACCGGTAGCTCGGCCACAACGCCCTGCTGCTTGCGATCGCCCGGGACCAGTGCGGCACCGTGTTCGCGCGCGGCGCGTGGGTTGACCTGCGAAACGTCGACGGTCCAGTCACCGATCGTGACCTCGCCGGTGCTGCCGGCGATGTCACCGAACAGCGCGTACGGAAGGTCCTCGCTGCCCGAGCCGAGCAGACCAGCAACCCCGAGGATCTCGCCGGCGTGCACGTCAAGGTCGACGCCGTTCAAGCGCCCGCCGGTCAGACCGCGGACCGAGAGCAGCACCTCGGCGCCCTGCAACTCGACGGCCTCTTCCTGCTTGTAATTGGTGGCGGCCTCGATCGTCTCGCGACTGATCCGGTGCCCCGAGACCAACTGGATCAGGTCGGCGTCGCTCGCCTCAGTGAGTCGGACATCGCCGACCTTCTCACCGTCGCGCAGAACCACGGCGCGGTTGGCGATCTCTCGCACCGCGGTCATGTCGTGAGAGACGAAGAGCACGCCGATGCCTTCGGCGGTTACGCGCCGGACAAGCTCGTAGAGAAAGACCTTTTCATGCTGCGGCAGGAAGACGGTCGGTTCGTCGAGCACCAACACACCGCCGGTCTGCCCCTGCTGGTCGCGGTATTCGCGCAGCTCCTCGGCGGCGCGCACGATCGCGAGCAAAGCCTGATTCGTTGGGCGCAGACGCCCGACCAGCACCGTCGGGTCAAGCTTGACCCCATACCGCCTGAAGATCTCACGGGCGCGATCGCGCTCGGCGCCCCAGCGGATCGGCTTGGCCGCCTGTCGCACCCCGGTCGCAACGCGATGACCAACAAAGAGGTTCTCAACGACCTGCAGCTCGTTCGCGAGGCCAAGGTCCTGATAGACGAAGGCCAGGCCGACCGAGCGTGATTCACCGAGCGGAAGCGGAAGCGGGACCTCGGTCCCGTTCATCCGCAGCTCGCCACCCGGCTCGGGCTCGTGATAGCCGGCAAGAATCTTGACAAGCGTTGACTTGCCGGAGCCGTTCTCACCAAGCAGCGCGACGACCTCGCCGGCACCGACCGTGAGGTCGACCCCCTTCAGCGCCCGGGAGGCCCCGAAGCTCTTGGCGAGATAACTCGCCTCAAGCGCCGGGACCTCGGGCTTACCGTCCGTCACGGACGCCGCTGGTTCTGTACGACTCATGCTGCAGCTGTATAGATCCAAGCGACGCCCGTTGCATCACTTACTTACTTGACGCCCCACAGCGTGTCGAAGTCCTTGATGAAGGCTCCGTTGCCGAAGGCTGCGTCGCTGTAGCCACCGCTGGAGGTGAAGAACGACTTGACGTTGCTCTTGGTGAAGAACACGTTCGGGTCGACTTCCTTCTGAACCGTGACCGCGGACTTGCCGCTGACCAGACGGATGACCTGGTCAAGGGCGCCGTACGCGTCCCAACGCTCGTCCGGGCCGGCGTCGGCCGCGAATACAGGGTTGGTCTCGACGTCCTTCTCCTCAGCCGAACCGCCGCCCCAGGCGTAGATCTTCAGGCCGGGGTGCTTGGCGACTTCAGACTGCACCTGGGTGATGGCGTCATCGCTCATGCCGTCGAACGTGACGATCACGGTGTTGATGTTCGGGTTGGCGTTGAGGTCGGATGCGACACCGGCGCCGTCCGAGCCCCAGTCCTGGACCGGAACGTCGTCTTCCTTGAACGTGCAGGTGCTCTTGCACCACTCGGCGATGCCGGCCTTGAGGCCGTCCTGCGCACCCGCGTACTGAGCAACCGAGGGGCTGTCCAGGAACAGGATGTGAGCGGCCTTGCCCTTGAGGTTCAGCAGCGCGTCGGCGAGGTCATCCTGCACGCCGCCGTACACGTTGACGCCGGTCTCACCCTGCAGACCGCTGAACGGGAAGCCTGCGTTGCCCTCAGTCTGGTTGTAGTTACCGTCGACAACCGGAATGTTCTTGGCCTTCAGCTGAGCAAGCTCAGCCGTGATCGGCGCCGCGCTGGCGCCACAGAAGATGACTGCAGCCGCAGCGTTGTTGTTGGCTGCATCAGCCAGGTTGCTGATCCAAACCGGAGGGCCACCGGTGCCGCCGGTCGGCAGCGCGTCAACCGTGGCGCCGAGCGCCTTGGCGGCCGAGGTGAAATCGGTCTGCTGCGTGGTGCAGGCGTCGATCTCAGAGCTGATCGGGAAGGTCACGATCGTCTTGCCCTTGAGCACCGATCCCTTCACGGCCGCGCCCGGAGCCGTCCAGGTCGGCGG
>PLES01000169.1 GCA_003137075.1 Solirubrobacterales bacterium | reverse complement strand
ATGGTAAGGAAGGGGTCATCGGTTCGAGTCCGATAGAGGGCTTGCAGGTAGTTGCAGGGGACCTCCGAACAATCAGGTGGTCTCGGGAGTCTGCGGATGCTTGGGAAGCAGCCGGTGTCCATCGACGACCGCGGCGGCGAGATCGATCAGCTTGCGGTTATCGATGCGCGAGCGTTCGCGCAGCATCTCGAATGCTGCGTCCTCGTCAATCGAATGGCGTTCCATCAGGATGCCCTTGGCCCGCTCGATAGTTGCCCGGCGCCCGAATGCGCCCTGGAGGTCTTGGTATTCAGCGAATCGCCGCAGTACGATATCGATCGAGCTCTGCCAATCGTCAACGTCGCTGTCGGAGATGTGGGCGAACACCCCGCGCATCGAAGCTTCCCTCACAAACGCGGGATCTGGCGCGTGAAGCAGAGCGATGACCGGACAAGCGGCCTCGTGCACGATCTTGTCGATCAGGTCAAGCGCGTGCTGCGAACTCGCACCGAGCCCCACGAGTGCGACATCAGGTCGTTCGCGGGCGGTGACCGCACCGACATCCGCGACCTCAATCTCGCGGGCAATCACCTCATGCCCGAGTGAGGCGACGATCGGGACAACAAGCTCAAGGCGATCCTTACGCTCGTTTGCAATCAGAACGCGTAGATGATCAGTGCTCCCCCGGAGCGGTGCCACAGACAAAGCCTAGACCCTCGAGGCAGCTTTGTCATAAAGACAAGGCTGACAACCGGGTACGACAAGGAAGATGGGCACGAGATCGGCTCCTGACGCGTTTGATTTTGCGATGACCACCTGGGTCTCGCACACGCCGGCCAGATCGTTTGAGCCGGAAAAACATGCCCGCCAAGAATTGAGGCTAAGCTAACGCCGATATTACTCCGTGAGCCCGACTGGCCACACAAAGGACGACGTGAGGGCGTCCGCTCGTCGCCGATCGATCGGGGGAACTTGGCTCCGCCGGCTGGCAGCAGCTGCGACGATCGCCTTTGAGCATCACGCAACCCTGAGGTTAGGGTGTATGGTTGTGATTGCTTCGTCCTTACCCTCGACGGGCATGTAGTCACGGCTCAAGCTTGCGGCCGGTCTCGGCACTGACCGGCACGGTCGGTGTGCATCGATGCTCGGAGCGACCGTCAATGGGACATGTAGCGCAGCAGCTCAGTGCAGCTAGGGGCGCATGAGCGAAATGGAAGCTTTGTCGCCAGCGCCTGATCTGCCAACGGTGATTTCGGCCGCCATGGTCGACTTGTACGAGGCCTTTTACGGTCATGACCGCACTACGGCCCGGACGTTCATCAACGACAACGTCGTCGTCTGTGTGCTGGAGAACATCCTGACCGAGGCAGAGGACCTCCTGGTCGCAGAGGGTGCGCGAGGTGAGGTGATCGACGGTCGCGTCGCGTTCCAAGCCGGTGCCGAGGACGAGTTCAGTGCCGCGATCGAGCGACTGACCAATCGAACTGTGGTTGCGTTCCTGAGCGCGAACCAGACAAGCCCTGGCGTCGCCTGCGAGCTCTTCTTCCTCGACTCCGCTCCGACCGCATCCGGCGAGGACGACGATGACGACGTCGACTACTAGACCCCTAACCGCGCGCGAACTCGAAGACCGCGACCTGATGTCGGCGATGGCCGCAGGAAGCATCGATGCGTTCGAGGCGATCTACGACCGCTACTGCGACCGGGCCTATCGCCTGGCGCGGACAGTGTGTTACGACGACGGTCACGCCCAAGACGCCGTTCAAGACGGCTTCCTCTCAGTCTGGCGCACTCGAGGCAGATACCAAGCCGAAAAGGGCACAGTTGCGGCCTGGGTCCTGACCTTGATTCGTCGCCGCGCTATCGATGTATCGCTCGCGAACGAAAGACACCGCGTGCGAGCCGACGAAGACGATCGACCCGACCGCCACTCCGGTGACGACGTCTTCGAGAGTGCCGCCTCTCATGAGAGCGCCGAACTGCTGCGAGCGGCACTCGCGACACTGCCCGACGCGCAAGCAGACGTGATCGCGCTCGCCTACTTCGGGCAGCTCTCACACAGCGAAATCGCCGCGCAACTCGGCCTATCTGCCGGCACCGTTAAAGGGCGGATGCGGCTCGGTATGCAAAAGCTCAGAGTCACCATCCAGCAATAACGTCGCCGCCCGTCCCACCCGCCCAATGAGCAAGGATCGAACCCCGCCCACCGACCAACCGTATAGCGAGATGAGACTGTCTCAGCCATCTCGATGGGTTCGCATCGCAGGTCGTACGTTCCGGCATCCGGCCGAGCGAGACGAGGGCGCCGCGCGCGGCGGCTTCGAGCATCTCGCCGAATACGGATCGTTCTTCGCAAGCTCACCCTTGTTCTTCGCTCTCTGTCTCGCGGTCGTGCTGGTGTGGGCAGGCGGCCTGGTCGCAGGGGCGAGTGACCGCTTCGAAGCCACGGTCGCCGGTCTGGTTTCGGTGCTCACGTTGATCCTGGTGGCGTTGCTTAAGAACGCGGAGCTCCGCTCGGAACTGGCGATTCACCGCAAGCTCGACGCGATCGCAAGCGCATTGCTGGAGAGCAAACGCGGCGAGAACGACGGCGACTCAGAGCAGGGACTCGAGCAGGCGATCGGCCTTCACGACGAGATATAGCCGGTGATTTTGCCGTCAACTACCTATTCGAGTGATCCGATTCGGCGCTTTTCCTGAAGTAGGTGGTTACAAGCTCGAAAGCCAGCGAAGGGAGCGCAGGTTTCATGTCTACTCACCTGGATATCACCGATATCGATGTGGACGGGGCCGTCCGAGAGGCGGCTGAGGCTGTTTCGGGAGATACGCGTCTTGCTTTTCTTCGCAAAGCTGGCATCACCGGTGTTACAGCGCTGAGCGGCGGTGCGTTGCTCGGGGCGATGCTGCCCGGGAGCGCGGTCGCTGCTACCGGCAGTGGGCGTCCGCCGGCGTCGTTCGGTCCGGGTGACGTGGGGATCTTCAACTACGCGCTGACGCTTGAGTATCTCGAGGCGAACTTCTACGCGCAGGCCGTCGCGAACATCAAGTTCACCGACGCCCATCTAGCCGCGTTGGCGAAGGTCATCGCCGGTCACGAGGCGGACCATGTCGTCTACCTGAAGAAGGCTCTGGGTTCGAAGGCTGTCGCGAAGCCGAAGTTCGACTTCGGTGACGCCGTCACGAACCAGGCCAAGTTCACGGCAACCTCACAGGTGCTCGAAAACACCGGTGTCGGCGCGTACTTCGGTCAAGCGTTCAACTTCGCGAAGGCCGCCGACCTCAAAGCAGCCGTCTCAGTCTTGACGATCGAAGCACGCCATGCTGGAGCGATCGGGTACTACAACGACCCGACCGCGAAGGCGATCTCGCCGAACGGCGCGTTTGACAAACCGCTCACCGCCGCGACCGTGCTCACTGCCGTCAAGGGAACGAAGTTCATCGTCTCCTAGGAGACAGCGTGCCCGGATACGGGCCAAATGAACCCGACCGGGGTACCTCCGCCCCCCCTCTCAGATGGTACCCCGGTCGGTCCGCTTTCGAGCAATCACGTTCGCGCGGTGTTGGACCGGCTCCTCCTCAGCGAGTCGGGCGTGGGCTTTGATTCGCGCGGTTCGCTCTCCTTTTTAGTGGCCCGCCGAGTGCGGAACGTCCCGAGCAGCCTAGGAAGAACTACAGGCATCTAGGAAGATGATAGTCTTCCTAGATGGCGCTGAACATCAAGGATCCGGAGACCGACCGGCTTGCGCGGGAACTCGCCGAACTCTCCGGGCTACCGATTACTTCCGCGGTGCGGGAGGCCCTGCAGGAGCGCATCGCCGTCATGCGCGCTCGCGCCCGGGCTGCACCTCCTGGGCTCGAAGCGATCATCTTGCGAGGGCGCGCGCGGGCGACGGTTGACGCACGCTCGGACGAGGAGATTCTCGGCTACGACGAGGAAGGGCTGCCCGCGTGATCGCCGCGGACACTTCAGCGCTGATCGCCGTAGTCCTCGGCGAGCCCGATGCAGAGCGGTTTCTCGCGGCACTGCAGGCCGACGCGGTGACGATCTCTGCGGCTTCGCTCGCCGAGGGGCTGATCGTGGCAGAGGCCCGGCAGGGTCCCGACGCCAGTCGAGATCTGGATCTACTCGTCGCCGGGGTGGTCGACCGCATCACGCCGGTAGACGAAGCACACGCGCGGGCAGCGATCAGCGCCTGGCGAAGGTTCGGCAAAGGGCGGCACCCTGCCGGCTTGAATTTCGGAGATTGCTTTGCGTACGCCACCGCTTCGCTCGCCGAGCTGCCGCTGTTGTTCAAGGGCGAGGATTTCTCGCAGACCGATCTGAGAATCGCCTGACGCGTAGGCGATCAGACCCCCGACGAATCCGCTAGTTCGAGTCCGTTAGCTGGCTTGTGTTGGGTTTCAGGACTGTGGCCGGCGATGTCTCGGACTCGCCCAGCCAACCCTGGCGCCGGAAGAAGTACCACAGCGCCGCGATCGACGCGACGAGCAGGCCTAGCCCGAGCACGAAGAACGCCCACGTGTGGTTCAGGATGTGGTTGGTCAGGAATGCGAAGTTCTGCCCGAAGAAGCCGGTCAGGAAGGACAGCGGCAGGAAAATCGTGGCGATGATCGTGAGTTGCTTCGCGATCTCTCCCTGACGGTTGGCGACTGTCGAGAGGTACATGTCAGTCGCGCCGCTCAAGAGGTCACGGTAAGAATCCACCAGGTCCGACGAACGCACAAGCGTGTCGTAGAGGTCACGGAAATACGGCTCGTCGTCGGGCTCCATTCCTGGCAGCTTCGAGATCTCGAGCGCATCCCGCGCGAAGAAGTCACGCATCGGTGTGATCACGCGGCGCATTGCGATCAGGTCGCGCTTCAGCGAAAAGATCTTTTGCAGGCACTCCTCACGCGGACGCTCGATCACCTCCTGTTCGAGGTCGTCGATCTCGTCGTCAACCCGGTCCAGCACCGGCACAAAGCTCGAGAGGATCGTGTCAAGGATCTTGTAGATCAGCGCCTGCTCACCGTGAAACTCGACCGGCTTGAGCTGCTTTTGAAGGTCTTCGACATCTGTGAAGGGGCTGGGGTGAAGCGTCACCACGTAGTCGCCGGAGATGAACATATGGACCTCGCGAAGCAGCGATCCGCCGGCCTGCGCCTTGGCGTCAACGCCGTAGACGACCAGGCTGACGTAGCCGTCGTAATGCTCGCGCTTGGGGCGTTCGGAGAACGTGTTGATGTCCTCGAGCGTGAGTGGATGGAGCTTGAGCAGCTCTCCTAGATGCTTGATCTCCTCCGGAGTCGGATCCTGAATGTCGAGCCAGAAGAACTCATGCCGTTCCAGATGCCCGGCGACATCGTTCAGATCGGTCCGGTCCAGGCATTTCGCAGGGTTGCTCACCGGGCGAGCCTACCTATGCGCCCGGCGTCCAAAATGAACCGCTCCGGGGGGCGACCACTTACTATCGCCTCGTGGCTGACCGAGAACTGGGCCTGCTCAGCGTCGTCGCTCCGGTGCATAACGAGCAGGGCTCGCTAGTGGAGTTCCACAGACGCGTGACCGGCGCCCTTGAGGGTCTTGAGTTCGAGCTGGTCTTGGTCAACGACGGATCGACCGATCACAGCGCCGAGGTGCTTGAGCGGCTCGCGGCCGACGATCCGCGGGTCAGGGTTCTTCACCTGACGCGCAACTTCGGCCACCAGCCGGCGCTGACGGCGGGGCTTGATCACGCCGCGGGGGATGCGGTGGTGATGCTGGACGCCGACCTCCAGGATCCGCCAGAGGTGATCCTTGAGATGCTGGAGAAGTGGCGTTCGGGCGTCGACGTGGTCTACGCCGTGCGCACAGACCGAGACGGCGAGTCGTTCTTCAAGATCAAGACGGCAAGTCTCTTCTACAAGCTGTTTGACCGGCTCGCTTCGGTCCCGCTGCGGCACAACTCGGGCGATTTCCGGTTGCTGGATAGGGCTGCGCTCGACGCGCTGCTGTCGATGCGCGAGACCAGCCGCTTCCTGCGCGGCATGACGATCTGGATCGGATACACCCAGGCTTCGGTCGCGTACCACCGCCAGGCGCGCTTTGCCGGAGAGACGAAGTTCACCCCGCAGCGCATGCTCAGGTTCTCAATCGACGCCCTGTCCTCGTTCTCAAACCGCCCGCTGCAACTGGCGACGCTGTTCGGCTTCGTGATCTCGTCGATCGCGTTTCTCGCGATCCCGGTTGTGATCATCCTGAAGATCACCGGCAACTATCTCTATGGCTTCAGCACGGTGGAGATCACGATGCTGCTGCTGGGTGGGATTCAGCTGCTCACGATCGGCGTGATCGGCGAGTACATCGGCCGTATCTTCGACGAGGTCAAAGGTAGACCGCTCTACCTGGTGCAGCAGCGACCCAGGCGGTCAGGCGATCCAGTTTCCGACGGCGAAGAGCACGGCGAAGACGCCCAGTAGCGTCGCACTGCTCACGACGCCGATGCGTGTCCATCGTTTTCGCATCAGATACCTGGCGACGCCGATAAACAGCGGGAAGATCACGAGTTCGTAGCGCGGGAACGAGGTCAGCGGATAGCCCGCTACCGGACTCGCGAGCGGCACGACGAACGCGGCCGTGGCGTAAACCCAGTACGCGGCCGGGAGCGTACGAACGCACTCGATAAGGACGACCAGTCCGACGATGGCGGCGACCGCGTTGAGCAGATTGCTCATGTGCTGCGAGCTCGCATAGGGCCCGCTGGAGTGGCTGATCAGGTGACGAAGCTCGGTCCAACCGGCGGTCATACCCCGTACGAACGCCACGATCGGGATGGCCGTTTGATGCACCCAGTAGGACTCGGCGCTGATCCAACTGGTCCCGGCGTGATAGGCCAGTGCCAGGTAGACGGTGAAGGCCACGAGGCCAAGCGGAACCAGGATCACCGGCCAGATCCGCCAAGTCAGCCGGTAGCGCGGGAGCAGCAGGCGCACGCCGCGACGACTGTCGTGCCAGCGCGCAAGCGGCGCGCTGGCATCGCCGCGAGGCCCATATAGGTAGAGCAGCACGATCGGCAGCACAACCAGCACGCCCGAACTTCTGGTCGCCGCCGCGAAAGCTCCCACCACTCCAGCGATAAGCCAGCGTTCACAACGTGCCGCGTAGATCGCGCCAACACTCAGCGCAAGGAACAGCGACTCCGTGTAGATGGCTGAAAAGAAGAAGGCGAACGGGCAGAAGGCGATCAGTGCCACCGTGACTCTGGCGACCTCGGAGCCGAAGTCCAGCTCGACAAGCCGATAGACCAGGAACAGCGCGACCAGAAATGCGACTAGCGAAATGACCACGCCCGCATAGACATCACCGATCGCCCAGCCGCCCGCCTTCACGAGCAGTGGATACAGCGGGAAGAACGCCCTCGATTCCGGAGTCCTGTAGCCGCTGCGAGCGATCAGGAGATACCAGTTGGCGTCCCAATGGTTTGACGGCGCCGTAAGCGCTTTGCCGAAACTCGAGGTCGAGACGCCTCCGCTACCGACCGCCAGCGACGCGTAGACGCCGAAGACCAGAACCAGCAGCCTCGACGCCCAGAACGGACGCACAACGGCCCTGAGGGCGACGCCGGCTGAACCGAGGTCGGAAGTGGCCCCGAGGTCGTCACCGACACCGCGGGAGCCAGCGACCAGCGGTTCATCGACCGGGTATTCGGTGTCCACGCGGCCCATCTTGTCGTACGCGCCTACGGACCCTCGTCGCTGACCTGGACCGTGCGCTTGACCTTCAACCTGGCTGAGGGTGTTTCCTGTCGGCAATGGAGCAGTTGTTGACGATCGGTGAATTTGCGGAGCGATGCGGCTTATCGCGCAGTGCCTTGCGTTTCTACGACCAGAACGGGCTCTTGCAGCCGCAGTTGGTCGATTCCCAGACCGGCTACCGGTACTACGCCACGGCGCAAGTAGATGAGGCACTGTTGGTGCGTCATCTGCGTAGCGCCGAGATACCAGTCGGTGTCTTGCGCGAGTATCTCTCCGCGCCGGCGGAACGCCGTCGCGTGATTCTTGAGGACCACTCGGCTTCATTTCAGGACCGGTTGAAGTCGGTCGAGGCTGTGATCGGCCGTCTGCGTGGCGAGCTGGACCGCGAAGCGGCGGGCGATGGCGGCCGCTGGTGTTCGGTGAAGCCGGACGAGTTTGTGAGCGCGTTGGACCAGGTGAGCTTCGCCGTAGCTGACCCGGCCGTCCGCGCCGAGCTCGGAGCGGTCTGGTTTGAGACGAAGGATGGTTCACTGCGCCTCGTCGCGACTGATAGCTACCGACTCGCGGTTCGCGATCTGCTGCCGGCGAGCGTGGGATCCGCGGCGGTTCGTGGTGTGATCAACTCAGGCCAGGCCCGAGAATTCGCGGCCGCGACGGCTGAGACGCTTGTCATCTCCCAGTCCTCCGACAGCTTGATCACAGCCTCTGTCGACGCCCGTTCCGCTGCGATTGGCGGCGCCGGTGAGGGCTTCCCGGACTATGAGCGGATCCTCTCTGGGTTGCCGGCCGGAAACCAGTCTGCGATCACGCGCAGTGATCTCCAACGCGCCTTGCACGTAATCCCCCCTGACAGCGAGCGGATCGAACTGCGATTCGAGCCCGGCAGCCTCGTACTTGACGCGGCCGGTCACCGAGCGGCCGTTGCCAGCAGCTGGTCCGGATCCTCGCTGAGCGTTCACGTGGATATGCAGTTCTTTGTTGAGGCGGTTGAAGCGACCGTCGGTCCGGACGTGCTGATCGAGGTGATCGACCCACTGCAGCCGATCACGATTCGCTCGGCCGACACTGGGACCTTCAGCGTTCTGACGATGCCGCTGCGCCCGCCGGCGACTACGTGAGCTCACAACTCTGGCGGGGACCATCCGCGGCGCAGGGCGCCGCGGATCAGGTGACTGCGCGCGCACTCTTCCGTGACCGCGAGTTCCGGATCTACCTGATCGGGCAGACCACCTCGGGAATCGGCAGCGCGCTCGCGAGCGTCGCCCTGATCTTCGCGGTCCTGTCGATCTCGCATTCGGCCAGCAGCCTCGGGCTCGTCCTGCTCGCGAGCCGCCTGCCCGGGGTCGTGCTGAGCTTGGCCGGCGGCGTGATCGCCGACCGCTGGCCCCGGCAGCGTGTCGCAGCGACCGCCGACCTCACTCGGACCGCATTGCAGGCTTGCACTGGAGCTCTGCTGCTCAGCGGCGACGCGACGATCTTGACCCTCGTGCTGCTGCAGACGCTCACCGGCGGCGCGAACGTGATCTTCGGTCCAGCAGCCAACGCCCTCGTCGCCGGGGTCGCTCCCTTCGGTCAGGTGCGGCGTGCGAACTCGCTGTTGGCGACTACAACCTCGATCGCGCAGACTGCAGGCTTGGCGCTATCTGGAGCGCTAGTCGCAATCGCCGGGCCGGGCGCATCGTTTCTGGTCGACAGCGCAACCTTCGCGGTGAGCTCGGTCTGCCTGATACTTGTGCGAACGCGAGTGGTCCCCGTACGGGACGGGCGAGGAATGTTCCGCGATCTGCGCGATGGCTGGGACGCAGCTATCGCCCGGGGCTGGGTCGTGGTGTACGCGGTACATCTCACGGTGATCAACGTCCTCACGCTCTGTCCCCTGTTCGTGCTCGGGCCGGTCGTGGCCGAGCGCCTCGGGGGTGCACCTGCCTGGTCGGCGATCGCGCTGGGGTATGCCGTCGGCAACATCGCAGCCGCGCAGATCACGTTCCGCTGGGCACCGCGCAGGCCGGTGCTCGCGGCGGTCACTACGAGCACCGGCCTCGCGCCACTGCTCGCTCTGCTCGGGCTCGCAGCCCCGATCTGGCTGATTGCGCCGGCGGCCTTCATGGCGGGCCTTCAATCGACGCTCTACAACACGCTGATCGACAGCACCATGCAGTCGAACCTGCCGGACGAACTGCTCGGTCGCGTCGGCGTGGTCGCCAGGATCGGCTCGACCTTGCTTGTCCCGATCGGGATGGGGCTTTGCGGCGTTCTCGCGACAAACATCGGCGCCGCGACAGTCCTACTTGCGGCAGCAATAATCGTTCTCGCGGCTGCTGCCGCAGCCGCGTGCTGCCCCGCCGGATACGCGCGGCTCGGGCTCAACAGGATCCCGGCCAGGTAGGAGCCGCGTTGCGCGACGGGATAGTCTGGCGCCAGTGACGAACACCGCCAAAGGCACCTTCGATGTGGAGCTAACTCGCGCTCCAGCAGCTGGGAACGATGAGCAGCGGCGCCCAGACGTTGCACTACGAAGTCGTTCCCGGGTCGGGGAAGGATCAGCTGGCGGGATCTCAGCAACGTTCCAGCTCACAATCGAGAACGGCGTCCATCATTACGAGCTTGCCTACGAGCTCTAGCGTCGTAGGCGAGAAGGCGCTGGTTCAGACGCGAGCGCGTTGAGGCGCTTCCCACGCGAGCCTCAGCCCGATCGCGCCAAGCAGCGTCCCGCTGATACGCCGCTGCCAGAGCGTCCAGCCTGGGCGTGACGCCAGGAATCCCGCGACGCTGCCGGCGACCAGGATCAAGGCGGCGTTGACGATCATGCTGACCGAGATCTGCACGCTGCCCAGGATGAACCCCTGGAGTACGACGTGCCCGGCTCCCGGCCGGATGAACTGCGGAATCAAGGCGAGGTACATGATCGCGGCCTTTGGGTTCAACAGATTCGTCAGTAGACCAGAGCGAAACAGCTTCAATCGAGAGTCAGGCGACAAACGCGTCGTCTCAAAGACCCCGAGCCCGCCCGGTCTGACCGCCTTCCACGCGAGGAATAGGAGGTAAGCGGCGCCGGCCGCTTTGACAACGATGTAAAGCACCGGCACGAGCAGGAAGACCGAAGCGAGACCGACGTTCGCCATCGTCATGTAGACGAGGAACCCGACAAAGGTCCCGCCGAGCGACACGAGCCCCGCGCGACGCCCCTGGCTGATACTCCGCGAGACCAGATACATCATGTTCGGACCAGGCGTCAGCACCATCCCCAGGGCCACTGCTGCCATGCCGGCGATCGCCTGCAAACTAACCACTGTTACGCGCCCCTGTCATCAACTGACCAGAGTCTCTCACAGCGCTCATGCGGGCCGCACGAGAACCGCAGGTTCGACGCGAACCTGACCAGGTTCAGAACACCGGTGTCTCGAGCACCCGCGGTGGTGTTGCGCCCCGCAGAGTGCAGGCGATCCCGGCTACGGCTACGGCGAAGCACGTCGCCTCGATCAGAGCCTCAGCGTTGGCCAGCTGACTTGCATTGCGCCCCGATTTCAGCCAGTGGTGAAGGAAGCCGGCGCTGAAGGCGTCACCGGCGCCGATCGTGTCGATCAGCTCGACAGCCGGTGCAGGGATCGAGGTGACGATACCCGCGCCGAGCAGCGCCGCGCCAGCCGCTCCGGCCGTGAGCAGCACCGCCGCCGGGCCGCGTTGCGCAAGCTGGCCCGCAGCGACCAGCGGCTCGACCCCGGGCGCAAGCCAGTCAAGGTCCTCAACGCTCAGCTTCAGCACATCGGTCTGGGCGAGCACGCGATCGAAGCGAGCTCGATAAGGCTCGTCTTCGGCAAGCAGTGAGGGCCTCACGTTCGGATCGAGCATCACCAGCGCCCCGCGCCGGCGGGCGAGGTCGATGACCTGCTCCAACGCCCCGGCGACCGGCTCGAGCATCAACCCCAGCCCCCCGACGTGCAGGGCATCGAACCGGTCCGGCAACACCGCCACCGCCTCGGCGGCAGTCACGTCAGCAACCGAGGTGTGATCGGCGTAGAAGCTGTAGCGCGCCGCGCCGGCCAGGTCGAGCTGGGCGACAGCGAGCGTCGTGGCACGGTCGGTTTCGATCAGCAGATCGAGCGAAACTCCCGTCTCGGTCAACGAGTCTCGGATCCGCTCGCCCAGTAGGTCACCGGCAACCGCGCCAAGAAATCCCACTGACTGTCCAAGACGCCCCAGCCAGCGGGCGGTGTTGAGCGGGCCGCCACCAACGCTGACCACAAGCTCACCGGAGGCGTTCGGGATCAGGTCGATCAGGGCTTCGCCGGCGACGACGATCATTGTCGAAGAGAGTGTCAAAGATGGCTGGGGCCGGGGTGCTCTCGTNNGCTCTCGCACCCCGGCCCCAGCGTTGGGAGAGAGGCTCAGCAGCTGCTCTCGTAGATGTACTTCTTGTTGGCGGCCAGGTTGGCGTTGGTCAGAACCGCCAGGCTGGTCAGGATGCTCTTGGTCGGCTTGCCCTCAATGGCGTTGACCGACTGCTCGACACCGTCAACGCCCTCGGCGTACGGCTGCTGCGCGATCAGAGCCTGAACGATGTTCTTCTTCAGGTCAGAGATCTGCTCAGGATCGGCGTCATAGCCGACGATCTTCACCTTGCCGGAGGCCCCGGTGTTGTGAAGGCCCGTGTCGGTGCCCTCGGCAACCAGCACGTTGGTCGCGAACACGCCCGAGAGATCCGGGTGCGCGGCGTACAGCGCGGTGATCGTCTGAGCGGCTTGCGCCGGGTTATCACCGGTGTACTCGGTCTTGAGCGCGGTGATGCCCTTGTACTTCTTGATCTCCTGCAGGAAGCCCTGGATACGAGCCTCGGTGGTGGAGACACCGGCCTCCTCATTCATGACCACGACCGAACCCTTGTCGTGGATCAGCTTGGCCAGCTCGTCGGCTGCCATCTTGCCGCCGAGCGCGTTGTTCGAGGAGATCGACGCGGACGCGATCGAGGTATTGCTCACGTGCGTGTCCACCTGGACGACCTTGATGCCGGCTGCCTTCATCGCCTGCATCGGCTTGATCAATGCGTTCTCGTCAGTCGGGGCGATCATCACCGCGGCCGGCTTGGAGGCCGTGACGGCGGTGACGATCGGGATCTGCTCGGCCGGAGAGAACTCGGTTGGGCCTTCGACCTTGATGCTGTAGCCGAGCTTCTTTGCCTCAGCCTTGGCGCCACAGCCCATCGTCACGTAGAAGTTGTCCGCGTCCGTCCCCTGGATCAGTACCAGGTTCTTATTGCTGGCCGCGGCGCCATGCGCCTTGACACTGCTGGCGTTGGCGCTTGCGGCCACCGCCCCCACCCCAATCGCCGCAGCTGCGATAACGGCAGCGGTCGGCATGATGCGATGCATCATTCCTCTCCTCCTGTTCTTGACGTCCGCGGGCGAACGCCACTATGTGGGTACCAACGATCAGCCTTGATCACGGCCGTGACCTCGCACGACGGCGAACCTGATCGAAGTAGACGGCAGCTATGAGGATCGCCCCGATCATCACTTCCTGCCAGAAAGACTGAAGCCCGACTATCACGAGGCCGCTCGCCAGCACGACCGGGATGAACACACCGATCACGGTCCCGAACATGGCGCCGACACCGCCGAACAGGCTGGTGCCGCCGATCACGACCGCGGAGATCGCGGTCAGGTTGTCCGTCTCGTGGCCGGAGATGGTCGTGGTCGTGAAGTAGGCGAGGCTGAGCAGCCCGCCGAGACCAGAGAGCAGCCCTGACAACGCATAGACCTTGATCAGGTGCAGGTTCACGTTGATGCCCGCACGTCGCGCGGCCTCGTCGTTCGAGCCGATCGCATACGTGTAACGACCGAAGCGGGTCGTGTGCAGCAGAAGGCCGGCTGCGATCGTCACCACCGCAGCGATCAGCACCATCGTCGGGATCGGCCCGACGCTGCCGGAACCTACCGCGGAGCTGAACTTGGTCGGCACGCCGCCGATGTCAACGCCACCGGTGAGCACGTCTGAAAGCCCCAATGCGATCCCAAAGGTGCCGAGCGTGACGATCAGCGGCGGCACGCGCAGCATCGAGATGATGACGCCGTTGATCACGCCCCAGCCGAGTCCAACGCCCAGGCCGGCGACGATCCCGACCAGGATCGGTCCCCAACCGGCGTTGCCTGAGGCACTGGCGCCGCCGGCCACCGCGATCATCACCTTGACGGCGATCACGCCCGACATCACAAGGATCGAACCGACCGACAGATCGATGCCCGCGGTGATGATCACGAACGTCATCCCGACCGACAGGATCAGCGCCACGGCAGCGTTGATGAAGATCGTCTTGATGTCGTAGCTCGAGAGGAACGCGCTCGGCTTCAGGATTGAGAAGACGACGATGATCGCCACCAGCGCCAGGAAGATCCAGAGCGTGTTTGACGAGAGCGCGGAATCGCGCAGCCTTGTGGCGAACGATTCGGGGCGGGCCTGGGGCAACGCGCCATCCGGCTGCTGGGCTGCGGAGTTTGTCGGGCCTTGCCCGCCGGGCGCCTGAGGAAGTGAGCTCATGCCGCCCGCTCCTGATCCAACGCACCGGTCATAGCTCCGACCAGAAGCTCGATGCTCGCGTCCTTGACGGCGAAGGTCGCAACGCGGCGACCGAGGCGCAAAACCTCGATGCGGTCTGCAACCTTGAGCACGTCAGGCATGTTGTGGCTGATCAGCACGACCGTCAGGCCACGGTCACGGACCCGCCGAATCACGTTCAGGACGTTTTCCGTCTGCACGACGCCAAGCGCGGCAGTCGGCTCGTCCATGATGATCACCTTGGTCGCCCACGAAGCCGCGCGGGCTACGGCGACGCCCTGCCTTTGGCCACCGGACAGGTTCACCACCGACGCGCTGGCGTCACGGATCGCGACGCCGAGGTCGACAAATGCACCAGTGGCGGCGGTCTTCATCCCCTGCTTGTCGAGCACGCCGAGCTTGCCGAGCAGGCCGGCTTTCAGCATTTCGCGCCCGAGGTAGACGTTGGCCGCACCGTCGAGATCCGGAGCGAGCGCGAGATCTTGAAAGACGGTCTCGATGCCGAGCTTCTGCGCCGCCAGCGGCGAGCTCATCTCGACAGGCCGTCCCTCGAACAACAGCTCCCCGGCATCCGGTTTGATTACTCCGGAGATGATCTTTGTGAGCGTGCTCTTGCCGGCGCCGTTGTCGCCGATCAGCGCTACGACCTCCCCCGGGTAGGCCGTGAAGTCGGCGCTCTGAAGCGCCTGCACGTGCCCGTATCCCTTGATGATGCCGCGCGCTTCGATGATCGGCGCGACTCCTTCTGCGTTCACCATTTCCCCTCTCCTGAGTCGGCTGCCGGTGGCAGACAGCGAATTCCCGATCCGTGACCGTCGAGCGTTGTCGTGCCGGCGCCGTACGGGATCAGGGCCGATTGGCCAGCGGTCAGGCGCAGCGGCGCCTGACCCTCACAAGTGATTGACAGCTCGCCCTCGAGCGCGATCAGCACCGAGTAACCAGGCGCGAATGTCACGTCGGGCCCATTGGCTGCCACATGCTCAGCCCGGAAGTAGGGATCCGCCGCCTCTGGCAGCAGCCGCCGGCTCGACGCGCCCGTCTCCGTGGCTGGCGCGGGTCCGCGGAAGGGGACGCCGGCCCCAAGCTCCGCGGCGTCAAGCACGCGGTCCCAGCCAAGGTTGAGAGTCTCCTCGCCACCGGTGACCTTGTAACGCTGCCACTCCAGTACGACTGACATGTCCGTCGGCTCTTGCAGCTCGACCAGCGTGATTCCCGCGCCGATCGTGTGGATCGTGCCGGCGGGAACGAACAGCACGTCACCGGCCACGACCGGCACCACATTGAGCGCCGCGAGCATCTGGTCCGAGTCCTGTTCGCGCACCCAGCGCTCGATCAAGCTGCGATCGATCGCCTCGCGTAGCCCGAGGTGCATATGCGCCCCGGGCTCAGCGCTCAAGATGATCCACGCCTCGGTCTTCCCGAAGGGCGAGCCCAGCTGGGTGCGGGCGAAGGCGCGCCCCGGGTGATAGTGAGCCGCGAGGCGCTCACCGGCATCCAGCAGCTTCACGAGCACGCCCGGGTTGGTGCCCCAGCGGCTCACGTGCTCAGCGCCGAGGTAGCCGATCGGATCGGCGGCGATCAGATCCCGCAAGAGGCGTCCGTCGGCGAGCAGCGCCAGGCCTTCTCTGTCGTTACCGAGTGAAGTGGTGGTCGAACCGACCCAGTCCTCGGGTGCCCCAGGGCCTTCCCCGGCGGCGACGCCACGCAGGCGGTCGATGCCGTCGCCGCCGCGGTAGAAGCGGTGCACCGGGTTGGGCGGCAACAGCAGCGGCAGCGGACCGGCCACCGCTCGGCGGGAGTCGGGCACGGACGTGCCGGCAGCGCGAGCTGCGGCCGCCGCAACCAGATCCGGGTCGCCGCCGGCAACTCCGGCGGCGTCGTTGGCGCGCACAAAAGTTGTCCAGCCTGCCATCGGCAGGCGAGATGTTTTTCCCTCTCTCATCCTCGGCCGAGACTGTAATGACAACGTTGTCAATATGTCAAGCGACAACGTTGTCATTTTTTCCTGGAACGCTTACCCCCGCCGTTTGAAGCACAATGCGTCGACCCGCCACGCCGAGAGAATCCGATCGCAACCACTGGCCAACATCAGCGCGTGAAGCGTTCTCAGACGACCATGCTCGACGTCGCCAATGCGGCGGGCGTGAGCCTCAAGACCGTCTCACGCGTGATCAACGAAGAGCCGGGCGTTACCCCCGCCAAGGTCGCCCAGGTGGAGGCCGCGATCGCAGCGCTCGGATACGAGCGCAACGATATCGCCGCGAGCCTGCGCAGCGGTGCCAAATCAAGCACCGTCGGCCTCGTGATCGAGGACGTGGCCAACCCGTTCTACGCGGTCGTCGCCCAGGCGGTGGAGGACGTGGCCCGTGAGCACGCGAGCCTGCTGATCACCACCTCAGCTCGTGAGGACGCCGAGCGCGAGCGCCAGCTCGTGACCGCGCTGCTACGACGGCGCGTGGATGCGCTGCTGATCGTTCCGGCCGGCCCCGACCACAGCTACATCGCCGCTACCGGCTTTGCCGGCAATACGGTCTTCCTCGACCGGCCTCCCGCCAACACCGAGGCAGACACCGTGCTGGTAGACAACGCCGTCGGTGCCGAGCTCGCCGTCGCGCACCTCCTGCGCTACGGCCACCAGCGGATCGCGATCGTCGGCGACGCGATGAGCCTCTACACCGCTCAGGAACGCCTGATCGGCTACCGCCACGCGCTCGCGGCCGGCGGCGCGCAGGTGGACGAGGAGCTGATTTCAATGGGACACGGAACGCTTGATTCCGCCCGTGAAGCCGTCAACGAGCTGATGGCCCTGCCGCTCGATCGACGTCCGACCGCCGTCTTTACCGCCAACAACCGCTGCACGATCGGGGCCCTGCACGCCCTGGAGGCTGACCGTAGTCACCTGGCCCTGGTCGGCTTCGATGAGTTCGAGTTGGCCGACCTGCTGGGCGTCACGGTGGTCCGCACCGATCCGTACCGGATGGGCCAGGTAGCGGCCGAACTAGCCCTTGGAAGGACGAGCAGTGAAGGCCCTCATCACGCGCGGCGCGTGATCGTGCCGGTCGAACTGGTGGCGCGCGGAAGCGGCGAGATCCCCGCTTCGTAAGGCGGGCGCTGGCCGATTCGCCCAGGCTGCAGGGTTGGTCAGTAGCCAACCAACGACACCCGTGCCCGCACCACCGCCGGGCCGGCGACGCTCGCGGCCGGATCAGGGATTCCGGCGAGCGTCGCGCTGACCACGACGCGGGCGTCCAACTGGTTGCCACGGCTGGCCCTGAGCAGCGCGTGCCCCCTAGCGGTCATCTGGAAGTGCAGCTCCGAGATCTCGCCGGCACCGATCGTCGGCGTCTTGCCCCGGGCGATCACCTGGCCCGACGGGGTGCTCACGCGTAACGCGGTTTTGCAAGGCACGCCGGCGGTGCAGGCAACCAGGACTTCGCCGACCCAGCCGCTTGAGACCAACTCCGTGTCACCGAGCACCTGCAGAGTCGTGCCTGATCCTGGGCTGGTGTACGGGGCCGGGCCCGAAGTCGTGTACGCGATCAGCGTCAGTGAGGTCTTGGTGCTGGCGCCGGCACCGTTGGTGACGGTGACGTTCACCGGCAGCTGGTGCTTCGGGGAGCCCGCGACCATCGCGTTGACACGCTTCCCGAGCGCGAGGTGGACGATCCCACCGTGTCTGGATACGTATTCGAACGCGGCGTTGGCGATGCGTCGCTTGCCGGTGTAGACCACTGTCTGCACCTTGCAAGGCGCGGCGTTCATGCATGCGACCGGGATCCCGAGCTTGCCGCGGGGCGATACGAATGCGGTGCTGCTGAAGACCGCCACCGTCGCCTGGCTGGCCACCGCTGGCGAGGTGCCAAGCACCTGGCCGGCCGCATTCAGACCCTGCACCTCAAAGTAGGAGTAGATCGCGTTGACAACGATCGGGGCGCTCTGGGTCGAAGCGACGCTCTCAACCGGCGTCATCGCACCCGCCGAGTCGCCTCCGAGGATCTGATAGTCGGTCAGGCCTGGCTCGCCTGTCCACTGCGGGGTCAGGTCAACGGTGCCGTTGCCGTTCGCGCTGACGGTAAGCGACGGCGCCGGGGGCGCGACGATCACCGGTGGCGCGAGCGAGGCGCTGCCGGCGGCAGCGGTGGCGCCGCCCAGGTAGTCATTGTCGACGTTGATCGAGACACCGCCGTAGCTCTCGGTCGCGGCGCCCTCGTACTGGTGCAGGCGCTGGTTGGTCGGCCAGTCCGCGGCGGGGATATACGAGTCGACCGTGGTCTGCTGGCCATTCCAATCCGCGACCCAGACGTCATCGGGTTCGACGTAGCTCGTACCCACCTGGCTGACGAGGTCGCTTATCCCGGAGGCACCGCTGCTGTACACCCCCGACTCGTATCCGCTCAGATGCAGCTGCTCGGTCCACGCCTCGAGGAAGCCAAGTACCGCAGCAGTGGTGGCCGCCGACCTGGTGTAACCCTCCATGTCGAAGTAGATCGGGTTGCCGGTCCCGATACCGAGCGCCTGCGCCTGAGCAACCGCATCCTGGGCGGCGGCCGTGCCCTGAGTGGTTGCCGCGCTGGCGGAGATCGGCGCGCAGCCGCAACCGTTGCCCGGCGCCTGCAGGCCCACGTAGATCGGGACCAGGTGCCAGCCCGCGGCGGACTCAGCGCTCACCCACGCGGCGCTCAGGTTCGCCTGCGAGCAGGCCATGTTCGCTCCGCCGATGTAGATGCCAACCGCGCCGAACGGAGAGGCTGTGCCCCACGCGGAAAGGGCGGTTTCGGATGGCGCCGTGCAGGCGTCAAAGCCCAGCCCGTTGTAAACCTCTCCCGGTGTCGCGGGGCTGGCGGAAGTGACCGTACGGGGAATCGACAGCTGCCGAGCAGCGACCCGCGCTGTCTGCGGGCGGTGACCGTTGGTTGCTTTGCTAGCCGCGCCCAACGACGAGATTCCCAAAGCCTTGAGGATCGTCGCGGGGTGTCGGTTCCAGGTCGCTGTGATAACGACCTCTTGACGGGCGTCGACGAAGCGCGCCATCGTGCCGCCACCGGGCGCCGCGCCGGCGTTGCTCACGGGAGTGAGCACCCCACGGCCGCCCGCCGCTGCCTGCGAGCCGCTGCTGGCCGGCGAAACCAGAATCGCCTCGGTGCGCCCGACCGCCCGGAGCGGACAGAGCTGATCCAAGCCCGGGGTGCCGAGGTAGAGCGCGTGCCGGTCAAAACGCACGCAGGCTCGCGGATCCGCGGCGAGATCGATCACGCGCCAACTGACGGGAACCTCCAGACGCAGGCCGCGATAGGCGACCCGCTTGAGAGCAACACCAGTGGTCCGTGAGACACGAACGCCAGTGGTCGCTGCCAGCAGCGCAGCCGGCCACGCCAGCGCGACGAGTAGCGCTGTGAGCAGCACGGCGACCGCGATCCGGCGCCGCCCGGGCCAAAACTGAAGTTCTCTGTATGGCTGTGCGTAGCTGTCGGTCATGGCTCAGCCCAAGGACTCACAAGGCATACAACAAGACGAAGGTCCGATGGTTGCGCGAACCCCGGACGTTTGAGGAGAGTGCACAAGACCATGCAGGAGCCGCTCCCCAGCGCCTGACTCAGGACAGAATCTGCTGAGCTTTGCGACGCGAGTCAAGCGCCGAGCGTCGGCCTTCCCTGCGCCTTGACTCGGTACATGGCGGCGTCGGCACGGCTCAGGAAAGCGGCCGGGGTCTCGCCAGGATGCGCAAGTACTGCGCCGATGCTGACCTGGGGCACGAGTTCGTTGCCGCAGATCAGCGCTGGTTCGGCGATCGCCTCAGTCAGGCGACCAGCGAAGGCCTCTAGATCGCCGGCCTGCTCAATCCCGGTACAGAGAACCACGAACTCGTCGCCGCCCAGTCGCGCCACAAGATCGCCGTCCCTGACGAAGCCGGCCATGCGCCGCGCGGTCAGCTGAAGCAACTCATCGCCGGTGCGGTGTCCGAGGCGGTCGTTGACCTCTTTGAAGCCGTTCATGTCACAGAAAAGTAAGCCGGCAGGCGATCCGTTGCGCTGGAGCAACGCCAGCCTCAGGGCATCCTCGAAGTACGAGCGGTTGGCCAGGCCGGTCAGGGTGTCCCTGACCGTGAGTTCGCGCAGTTGCTCGTTTACACGCGCCAGCTCAGCCGCCTGCCGACGCAGCTTCAGGTGACTGGCGGTCTGACGAGCCAGCACCTTCAGGGCCTCAATCTTGCTCGCATCGAGCTCGCGCGGCATGCGATCGTCGGCGACGCATACCGAACCGAGGGCATGACCCTCGTCAGTGATGATCGCCGCCCCCGCGTAGGACCGAAGCCGGGGCTCGCCCGTGACCTGCGGATTGGCGGCCCAGAGCGGATCGAGGTGCGTGTCGGGCACCAGCAGGAAGCCGCCTTCCTCTGTGATCGCGCGAGCGCAGAAGGAGGCGTCTCGCGGGGCTTCTGAGCTTTCGATTCCGACGAGCGCTTTGCCCCATTGACGCTCGGCGTCAACGAAGTTGATCATCGCGATCGGCATGTCGCAGATCTGGGCCGCGAGCGCGACGACATCGTCGTAGATCTGCTCAGGCGGCGTGTCGAGAATCTTCAGCTCATGCAGCGCCGCCAGACGCGCGGGCTCGCCTGCAGGGAACGTTTCCACAGGCCGAGTATCGGCCAGCCGCCAATCGCACTTTAGGCGGGCCGATCAGGGGAGAGCGAAGGCAAGCCCCGCTCGCGGCCAAGCAGAGATCGAGAAGACTTGAGCGCCCACCGTCCCTGATCTCGTGAGCCGGTAACGGGCCCGCCGACCGATAGGAATCGAATGAACACGATGACGTGTCAACAGCTTGGCGGTCCGTGCGGACTTGAACACCACGGGGCGAGCGCTGACGAGGTGATCAAGTCGCAGGACCGGCACCTGAACGAAGCTGTGTCGGGCGGCGACAGCGCTCACGAGGCTGCGCTGAACGACATGAAGGGCCTCTGGAAGCGGCCGGTCGCGGGCATCGGCTTGTACCGCCAGGTCAAGCGTGACTTCGCGAGCCTCCCTGAAGACTGACCCTCCTCACCAGGGGGCTGGCTCGTAGTCCTTGAGGAAACAGCCGTAGAGGTCCTCACCGGCCTCGCCGCGCACGATCGGGTCGTAGACGCGAGCTGCGCCGTCGACCAGATCGAGCGGGGCGTGGAAACCGACATCGGCAAGGCGTAGCTTTGTCGGCAGCGGGCGCTCGTCGGTGATCCAGCCCGTATCGACGCTTGTCATCAGGATCCCGTCGCCCAGCATCTCCTGAGCGCTTGTACGCGTCAGCATGTTTAGCGCCGCCTTGGCCATGTTCGTATGAGGATGTCCGGGGCCTTTGTAGCCACGACTGAATTGGCCTTCCATCGCCGAGACGTTGACGACGTAGGTCCGGCGCGCGGGTGACGCGGCAAGCGCTGCGCGCAATCTGCTGATCAGGATGAACGGCGCCGTGACATTGCAGAGTTGCACCTCCAGCAGCTCGATCGGATCGACCTGCTCGACGGGCTGCGTCCAGCTGTTGATCGCGTCGAGATCGGGGATCAGGCCACCGGCGTCGATCGCGGTGCCGGCCGCGACTCGCTGTGGCGAGGCGGAGCCGGCCGTGAGCGACAGCTCAGTGAGCAGCTGCGGTGTCGGCGCCCAGTGCGAACTGAGTTCGCCGCCGCCGTTGGGAGCGGCGACCGCTCCGTCAGCAGCGACGGCGCCGAGCGTTACGAGCTCCGGCAGCGGGCCGGGCGTCAGCGGCGCTGACTCGGCCTGAGCGAGCAACGCGTAGGACGCGGCAGATCGGCGCACAGTCTGGGCGGCGTTGTTGATCAGGACGTCGAGCGGCCCCTGTGCAGCGACCGAGTCGGCTAGCGCGATCACCTGCGCAGGATCGCGCAGGTCGACCCCAACCACCCGCAGGCGATGCAGCCAGTCGCCGCTGTCTTCCATCGCCGCGAAGCGACGGGCGGCGTCGCGTGGGAAGCGTGTCGTGATCGTCGTCTGCGCCCCGTCACGCAGCAGCCGCAGCGCTATGTACATGCCGATCTTTGCCCTGCCGCCGGTGAGCAGCGCGCGCCTGCCGGTGAGATCGGTGCGGGCCTCGCGCCGCGCGCGGTTGCGGGCGGCGCAGTCAGGGCAGAGCTGGTGGTAGAAGGCGTCTACCTGCCGGTATCGCCGTTTGCAGACATAGCACCCACGAGCCCTGACCAGGATGCCTGCATGGGCGCGATCGACCGCCGACACAAGCGGCAAGCCGCGGGTCTCATCGTCGATTCGGCCAGGCGCGCCGGTCGCTGTGACGGCAGTCACGGCCTCGTCGTTAGCCAGCGCGGCCGCCCGGCGTTCAGCGCGCCGGCGCTCTTTGACGCTCTTGAAGAGCCCGGCCGTAGCCTCGCGCACCGCAACCGCATCGGGATGCTCGACAGGCAGATCATCAAGCTGCGCCAGCACTCGCTGATACGCGGCCAGATCATCTGGGTCAATGCTCTCAAAAGCGTTGTTTGGCATAGGCATTGAGTCTAGGAGTGAGAGGGCGCACAAGTTGCCGCGTAGGGCTCAAGTAACCCCGCTCAGACGCCGAACATTTCATTAGATGCCCGCGTCCTCCGCGCTGTTGACTCACGCCTCTGCCGGCCTTGTCTGCATGTCGGTGGCGGTCGCCATCCTCGGCAGCTATGCAGCGCTCGATCTGACGCGACGCTCGGCGGACTCAGACGGGTGGCACAAGCGCCGGCTGATCGTTAGCGGCGGCGTGACCATGGGCCTCGGAATCTGGTCGATGCACTTCATCGGGATGCTGGCACTGCGGATGAGCATGCCTGTCTCCTACAACTATCCGCTCGTGGCGCTGTCACTGATCGTGGCGGTAGCCGGCGCGAGTATGGCGCTGTCAGTGGTCACCCGGCCGCACGTTGCACGACGGGGCCTTGTCTTGGCCGGCCTCTTCATGGGCATGGCGATCGCGGCGATGCACTACATCGGCATGGCGGCGATGCAGATGTCAGCTGTCATTCACTGGAACCTGCTTTTGGTGCTGGCCTCGATCGTGATCGGAGTCGTGGCCTCGCTGGTTGCGTTGTGGATCCTGGTTCGCATCAGCACGACCGCCGAGGGTTTCGGCTTCGCGCGACGCGCCGCCGCCGCCACGCTGCTGGGCGTCGGAGTCGCTGGCCTGCACTACACCGCGATGGCCGCGTCGACCTTCACACGGGCGATTAGCGCGTCCGCGCCGCACGCCGGTCTCAGCACAGACGCCCTGGTGGTGGGGCTGGTCCTCGGGGCCGGCGCGATGTTCGCTGCGTTGATTTACGGCTCAGCCTACGATCAGCGCCGCGCGGCGCTCGCGTTCGACATCATGACCGCCGCCGAACTGGCTCGCGAGCTCTGCCGGACCGGCGACACCGGCGCCCGGATCTGCCAGGCGGTCAGAGACATCGCCGGCGCCGAGCATGTGCTGCTTGCCCAGACCGAAGACAGCGGCGCCCGGACGATCACGGCGAGCGCAGGCGTGTCAGGCGACTCGTCCCCACAGCCGGATGCTGGCGGACGCGGCCACCAACAGCACCCAAAGGCCGTCCCGATTGAGGTCTTCGACACACTCGTCGCTCGCGGCGAGGTTGAGCCCGGCCTGCATGCGCTACCCAATGACGCGACCGTGCTCTACGAGCGGTTGACGCTCGAAAATCGGGAGATCGGCACGCTCGCGCTGATCTGGCAGCATCGGATCACTCGGGTACCGGAGCGGACCGCCACACTCGTAAAGATGCTCGCCGCCGAGGGCGCCGTAGCGATCGATCGCGACACCCTGATCAACAAGCTCGAGCAGCTATCGCGGCTTGACTCGCTGACCGGGCTGCTGAACCGCCGCGTCTTCTCTGAGGAGCTCGAGCGGGGGATCGCTTCTTCACGGCGCCACCAGCGGCCGCTGTCGGTCGCGCTGCTCGACCTTGACCTGTTCAAGCGCTACAACGACACGCACGGGCACCAGGCCGGTGACCGGCTGCTGATCGACGCCGCCGCGGCGTGGACCAGCAGCCTGCGTGAGGTCGATCTGATAGCACGTTATGGCGGCGAGGAGTTCGTGCTGATCCTGCCTGACTGCTCGCTTGAGGACGCGGTCGTGACCGCCGACCGGCTCCGTGAGGCGACCCCCCATGGCGCCACCTGCTCGGCGGGAGTGGCCGTGCTCGAAGACAGCGATACCGCCGACCGCTTCGTGGAACGTGCCGACCGTGGGCTCTATGAAGCCAAGGCGTCGGGACGCAATCGCACCTGCGCGGGCGGCGGCGCCGCGCTCACTCGGTGATGCAGGCGTCGTAGCAAACGCCCGCCGGCGCGCAGAGAGCGACGTCACCTCGAGCAGTACCTCAGGCTCCCGCTCGCGCGGCGCCCGGTAGAGCCCGAGGATTCGGGTCTACCGGGCGCGGGCGTTCAATGCAGCAGCTTCAGTGTGTTATCGCCGTCATCGACGAAGTACACGCCCTTGCCGTGCACGATCACGAGACCGAAGAGTGAGCCTGCTCCGGTCTTCTTGTCGGCGGTGACAACCGCTACCTGCTTGCCGGCCGGGGTCGTCTCGACGATGTTTCCATCGCCGGCGTTGGTCGTCAGGATGTCGCCGTTGGGAGCGATCACGAGCCCAAGCGGCTGCTTGAGATGCTGCCCGGTTGAAACCGGGGTGCCGCCGGCGGCAGCAGCCGTGGTGCGGCTCATCGCGTCCGGGATCGCCGTGATCTGGTTTTGCAATGTGTTGGCCAGGTAGAGCGTGCCGTTGCCGGCGAGCGCCACACCTGTCGGTCCGATCACCAGCGCGGCTGGGTCGTCTCGCCACGGAATCCCGCTGGCGATCACCTGCTGGCTCAGCACCTTGGGCGGCTCTCCGGTTCCGGATTGCAACTTGATCCGGACGACGGTCGAGTTGTCAATCACGTGCACGCCCTGCGCCGCGCCACCGTTGAGCGCGTTACTGACGAACAGCGTCGTATCCGAACCGCTGCTCACCGAGCTCATGTCCCAGGGTCCCTGGATCTCTGGCCCGGAGATGGTCGATACCGGGCGCCCGCTGCTGTTGAGCACGATCAGGCAGCCGGCCTTCGCGGTAGCCGACTTGCCGTTTGTGGTGGGCAGGCTGCCGACGACGACGTAGCCGCCGGGCAGGATTGAGAGCGCAGTCGTGAGACCGACGCCACCGGGGCAGCTGCCGGGAAGCGAAGCCGCGCTGATCTTCGAAAACAGCGAGACCTTGCCGGCCGGACTGATCTGGACGATCGTCGTCCCGGTGCCCTGGTTGTTCGACTTCGCGTTGAAGTTCGAGACCAGGAACTCACCGGCGTGCAGCTTGCCGGTGCTGGCAGGAACGGTGACGAGTCCGTAGGGATTGATGTCGCCGTTGGCGGGCACGGTCGTACTGATCGTCGTGACCGCCTTCAACTGACCAAGGAAGGGTGCGCTGGTCTGAGCTGCACTGCTGCTGGCGCTGAAGGCAGCGAGCGCGATCGCGATGATCGCGGGGGTAATCACCCAGGGTCTGGGCATATTTTGTGTCTCCTGTCTGATGTGTGCGCGGTTGGGGCGCTTAGTCGCGCCTAGCCACTAGGACGCTCGCGACATCAGATTCCTTCCCGTGACCGCAGCGGTCGGACCGGTCAGCGGCCGGACCGGTAGCCGCCGTTGCTGGGCGCTCAGCTTGCTTTGGGGCTCGCCGGGGCGGCGCGACTGCGCAGACCGCGAGCGACGCTCTCAAGGATTTCGTCTGAGAGCTGCTGGTCGTCGACGGCGCGGGCGAGCAGGACACCGCCGACAAGCGCGGCGAGCGTCATCTGCGCCCGGTCGCTGTCGTGGTCTGGGTCGAGCTCGGCCAGCAGCTCGAGGTAGCGCCGGACCTGGCTTGTGTAAGCCGTACGAGCGGCGGGCGTGGCGCGAACCACATCGGTCGGCAGCGCCGCCACAGCGCAGCCGGCCTCGGGATGGTCGCGGTGAGTCGCACTGAGGTAGCCGGCAATGACCGCTGACAGACCGCGACCCGGGCCAAGCTGCCCGGCGGCCGCCGCAGCCTTGGAGCCGTCGGCGAGCGCCGCTTCCACAGCCTCGACAACCAGCTCGTCACGCGAGTCGAAGTGCCGGTAGAAGCCGCCGTGGGTGAGCCCAGCGTCACTCATCAAGTCGGAGACGCTGACCGCGTCGATCCCTTCGCTGCGGATCCGCGCCGCGGCGTTCTTGACGATCCGGTCGTGACTGGCGGCCTTGTCCGCCTGGGAGCTGCCCACGCGCTATATCTCCTGCGCTCGAGTTTGATCTGCGGAAGTTGAGGATGACAGGTAACATCCTGATTGTGGATGATGGTCATCAGCTTGTTTTCTCGTGACCTCCTCCGACCTCGAACCCACTTCCAGAAGGGAACAAAGGCCATGCCGATGATCGACGTCTACGCCGTAGAGGGCACATTTGCCGACAAGCACAAGCTCGCCAAGGATCTGGCGTCAGCCGTTATGCGCTGGGAGCAGGTCCCTGACCTGAAGCTCTTCCGCAACAACACCGCAGCCTTCGTGCATGACCTCGCCCCCGACTCAATCGCAAACGTCGCCGGCGACAGCAACTACGTGAGGGTCCAGGTGCTGACCCCGGTTGGTGTGCTCGACCGCGAGAAGCAGCTCGGCGTTGTTGAGGAGTTGACCAGGATCGTCGCCACCGCCGGCGGCGACCCCGAACTCGCAGAGCGCACCTGGGTGCTGCTGACTGAGTCACCAGAGGGCGGCTGGGGCGTCGCCGGTCACGCCAACACCGGCGCCGACCTGACTCAGGCTGCGCGAGCGGAGATCGCAGCGAGCGCGCAGCAGTCGTAGCCCGCGGGCGCCGCGGTCCTGCGCCCGCGAGCTACTCGACCGACAACCCCAGCCGCTGCGCGACCAGCGCGGCGGCTGGCGCCACCTCCGACGAGAGCCGCGGCAGTAGTTCAGCCCAGCCGTTCTGGAGCAGGATCGCCTCACGCACCTGCGCGGTCCCGGCGTCGACGTCTCCCGACTCGGCGATCGCGAGGCCGGACCAGAACAGCAGCTCATGGCTACCCGGAGCGAGCTCAGCGGCCCGCACATAAAGCGCCGCCGCCTCTGCGTAGCGCCGCTGGTTGGTGAGGTCATCGGCGCGGCCGGCCAGCAGGTAGCCCTCGTGCAGTTGCATCAGCCGACGCAGTTCGAGTAACGGCTCGGGGTGGTCCTCAACCCGCAGCGAGACCGTCGTCTGCCACACGGCGCCGCTGGCCGGAACGACCAGAATCGCCGCCGACTGACGCCCGCGGATGTCACCGCCGGCAAGCTCAGCGGCATCGAGAGCAGCCAACAGCCGCCCTGCCAGCGGCCCCGGGGTCTCGTTGAAGGCGTTGTGCATACGCCCCCAAACCACCTCGCTGGCCATGATGTTGGCCTGGCAGGAGACCTGCTCTCCGATCACGTGCCCCGCAAACGCCATGCACGACGAGCCGGTGTGCGCCGCGACGCCGCCATGCGCATCGACAATCGCTAGCTGCCGCCCATGGGCGCCGCTGTCCTTCGCCAGCAACTCGGCCAATGCCTGCGGCGCGCTCGCACCGGCGGCAAGCAGGTCCAGCGCTTCGGGACCGTAGGCGACCCTGACATTCGCCTGCGTTGCGACCGCGCCCACGCCCGGCCGCGCCCATGGCACCAGCGGCCCGACCGAGAACCAGTGGGACTGGACGGCGACGCCGAGCTCACCGCTCTCGGGGTCACGAGCGACGATCGAGTAGGTCCCCTGCCGGCCGCGATCCGCAGTGCCTGAGCGTGTTCTGGATTCAGCCATTACGTTCAGTTCCCCGCTGCCAGGATGCGCCGGGCACTCTCTACGTGCAGCTGCTCAATCATGCGACCGTCGAGGTTGACGACCCCGGCACCGGCTCGCGCGGCTTCCTCAAAGGCGTCGACCACACGCCGGGCGTGGTCGAGCTCGGCCTCCGATGGCGAGAAGACCCGGTTACAGATATCGACCTGCCCGGGATGAATTAGCGTCTTGCCGTCAAACCCGAACCTGCGGCCCTGAAGGCACTCATCCTCAAAGCCGGCTAGATCACGCAGATCGTTGTAGACGCCGTCAAGGATCATCTTGCCCGCCGCTCGCGCCCCGAGCAGGCAGAGCGAAAGGCTGGTGAGGAGCGGCTCGCGACCAGGCACATGCTGGGCGTTGAGCTCCTTGACGAGGTCGTTGGTGCCCACCACAAGCACTGCCAGCCGCTCACTGGCCGCCGCTATCTCGTGCGCGGCAAGCACCGCGGCGGGCGACTCGAGCATCGCCCAGAGCTGCGTTCTCTCTGGTACTCCCGCCGCGCCGAGCGTCGCCTCGATCTGCCGGACCTCAGCTGCCGACCCGACCTTCGGAACCACGATCGCGTCCGGCCCGGCAGCGGCCACAGCCCGCAAGTCATCGTCGTGCCAAGCTGTACCGTGGCTGTTTACGCGGACCGTCACGAGCCGTTCGCCGTATCCGCCGGAAACGACGGCACGGCAGACGTGCTCCCGTGCCTCCTGTTTGGATCCGGGCGCGACCGCATCCTCGAAGTCGAGAATCAACGCGTCAACTGGGAGATCCTTGGCCTTCTCGAGCGCCCGCGCGTTGTCGCCGGGCATGAACAGCACGGAGCGCAGACGCGAAGGCAGGGCGGTCATATAGAGCGAGGCTATCGAGCTGACAGAATCGCAAACATGAAAATGCGCCAACTTGGAACTGCCGGCCCGCTCGTTTCGGCGATTGGCCTGGGCTGCATGCCGATGTCCGGGACCTACGGCTCGGTGGCCGATGAAGACAGCATCGCGACGATCCACCGCGCCCTTGACATCGGTGTCAACCTGCTGGACACGGCCGACGTCTACGGCGACGGCCACAACGAGGAACTCGTCGGCAAGGCGATCAAGGGCCGCCGCGATCAGGTGGTGCTGGCCAGCAAGTTTGGGATCGTGCGTGGCACTCCGGCCGGGTTCGACGGCCGTCCTGAGTACGTGCGTGCCGCGATCGAGCGCAGCCTCAAGCGTCTGAACGTCGACACGATCGACCTCTACCAGCAGCACCGCGTCGATCCGAAGACCCCGATCGAGGAGACGATCGGAGCGATGAAGGAACTGATCGACGAGGGCAAGATCCGCTTCATCGGAATGTCCGAGGCGCTCGCGCCCGACCTGCGCCGCGCGGCCGCGGTACACCCGATCACGAGCCTGCAGAGCGAGTACTCGCTGCTCGAGCGCACGGTCGAGGGTGACGTGCTTGATACCTGCGAGGAACTCGGTATCGGCTTCCTGCCGTTCTCACCACTGCAACGCGGTCTGCTGTCCGGCAGCCTCACGACCAGCACCGAGCTTGAGCCCGACGATTTCCGCGCCGGCGATCGCTTCCCGCGCGTCGGTCCTGCGCACCTCGAGGCCAACGCCTCGCTCGCACAGGTCGTGGCGGAGGTTGCCACCGAGCACGACGCCAGTCGCAGTCAGGTGGCGCTGGCCTGGCTGTTGAGCCGCAAACCGTGGATCGTCCCGATCCCCGGCACCAAGCGCATCGCCTACATCGAGGACAACGCCGGGGCAGCCGAGCTCACGCTGAGCGCCGCCGACCTCGAACGCCTGGACGCGCTCTTCGCGCAGGCGCAGGGCGACCGCTACGGCGGCAGCAACACCACACCGAACTGGGTCTCGCCGCCGCTCCCCAGCTGACTCGGGCGACCGCGAGCAGGGGTTCTGGCCTGGTCCCGCTGGACCAGGCCATTCTCGAGCGTTTACGAGAGAACGAACTGGCCGACGAGCTTCTCGAGCTCGGCAGCGGTATGTGCGAGCTGCTGCGCGCTGGCCGCGATCTGCTGCGTCGATGCGCTCGACTGCTCGGTGCTCGCCGAAACTTCCTGAGTGGAGGCGCTCGAGGATTCAGCGACCTCGGCCACGATCCCCATCGTTTCGCGCATCTGATCACCGCTGGCGGCGATCTGGCGAATCGTGGCGGCGATCTGATCTACGCGCGCGCTCATGTCCTCAACGCTCTGACCGATCTGGACGAACGCGTCACGCGCCTGTTCCACGGTCTCGACCCCGCCCGCTGTCTGTGAGGCGCCTGCCTCGACTACCTGGACGGTGCGCTGGGTCTCCTTCTGGATCTCAGCCACCAGCTCGCTGATGCTGGCCGCCGCCTGCTGCGACTCCTCGGCCAGGTGGCGGACCTCTTCGGCGACAACCGCGAAGCCGCGGCCCTGCTCGCCGGCGCGAGCGGCCTCGATCGCTGCGTTCAGCGCNNCGCGACGATCCCACCGATCTGATGACTCTTCTCGCCGAGTGACTTGATCGCTGAGGTCGTTTCGACGCTTGAGTCGCGTACGGCGCGCATCGCTTTGCTCGCCTGCTCAGCGGCGTCGACGCCTTCGCGCGCAAGTGTGCGTGCTTGCTCGGCCGCCGCAGCGGTCTCGTCGGCGGTCTGCGCCGACATCCGCGTCGCCTCGGTCAGCTCGTCGGAAACGCGACGTGCGTCATCAACAGAGCGAACCTGCTGCTCGGCGCCTGAAGCAACGTTGTTCACGGCGCTGGCAATCTCCTGGATCGCGCGGCCGGTCTCCTCGCTGGTCAGTGCCATCTCGTTGGACGCGGCCGAAAGCGAGCCCGAACGCTCACTGATGTCGCCGATCATGTCCCGCAGGTTGCTATTCATGCGCGCGAAGGCGGTACCGAGCTGATCGCGCTCCGACTTGGGCTCGATGTTGTACGAGAGGTCGCGTTCTGAAATCCGCACCGCCGTCTGCGACATGTCGCTCAGATATCCGATCATCGAGCGGAACTCGCCGCCCATGTCCGAGAGCTCATCGTTTCCTGCGACCCGGATCTCCTGGTCAAACTCGCCACGCGCTATCGCGCTGGCGGCACGACCGACCTCTCGCACGCCGCCGATGATTCGCCGGGAGAGGAGCAGCGCAATTCCGACGGCGGCAAGCACGCCAATGAGCAGCAGCGTGATTGTCAGCAGCAGCGAGCTTGAGTACGTCGAGTGCGATGACTTGGCCTCAGCGTTGGCGAGCGTGCCCTGGTAGGCAACCCATGCCGCCGAAGTGGCCTTCATGTTCGTATAGGTGTTGTCGGCCGCGCCGGCGCCAACGACCTGCCCGGCGTCGGCGAGCTTGCCTTCGTCGGCGAGCTTCTTGAAGCCGCTCGACTCAGAGACGTAGCTGGCGAACTGGCGCTTGAAGGTGTTGAAGAGCGC
Source organism: Solirubrobacterales bacterium (assembly GCA_003137075.1). GTDB lineage: Bacteria > Actinomycetota > Thermoleophilia > Solirubrobacterales > Solirubrobacteraceae > Palsa-465. The sequence goes on along the minus strand of PLES01000169.1, from coordinate 30,934 downwards.
GCCGTCATGCGCGTTCGCGATCAGGTGTTCAGCGGTGTACTGATGCAGGACCTGGGCCATCCCTGTGATGTCCCCGGCAAGGTCGCCGTCGATCCCCTGTGAGCCGGCGCGCTCGGCCGGCGTTGAGAGGATGTAGTGCAGCTCATCCTTGCGGTACTTGTTCATGAAGGCGGTCGCCTCGCCGGCCAGCTGCGTCGCCGGGACGATCTTGGTGGCGAGCTTGGTGACATGCGAGTTCTCTTTGCCAAGCCCGCTGATCGCGAAGATCCCGAGCACGAGCATCAGCAGCAGAACCACGCCGAACGAGGAGAGCAGGCGGGCCTGGAGCGTAAAGCGCCTGGAAGTGGGCATTGAGATCGGGCCTTCTAGTCGTGTGTCGGCGGTCGCGATGCCGAGTGACCTTCGCCACAAAGCTTCTGATCCGTGTGTCGGCCAAAAAGGCGGCGACTTTAGCCGCGCACAGTTCGCTGCTGAGGCAGCGAACGCCGGTGAAATCAGCTCTGAGCCCTCGAAATCAGGGCGAGCAGATCCTCGCCGTAACGCTCAAGCTTCGCTTCGCTAATGCCCTTGATCGCCAGCAGGCCGCCCGCATCGCTCGGTCGCAGCTGGACGATTTCCGCGAGCGTCGAGTTGTGCAGCACCGTGTAGGCCGGCTTTCCCTCCGCTGTCGCCAGGCGCCACGCCTTGAGCTGCTCGAACAGCGGATCGGACTGTGCGGCATCGAGCATCGCTGCTTGCTCAGCGTCCGGTGCCCGGGACGAGGACCTACCTGGCCCGGCTGGGCGCACGCGGGTGACGCGGATCTCGGGCAACCACTCGACGGGGTCGCAGACGTCGCAGCAGCGACCGGTCGGATGGCCGGGGTCGCTGTCTCCGAAGTGCCGCAGGATCGCCGCGCGACGGCAATCCTCGCTGTTCTCCACGAATCGTACGATTGCGCGGTACTGGCGCCAGCCGCGCTCGTCTCGGTCCTGGTTGAGGTGGATCAGGCGTCCGAGGTCAGCGCGCATCGCCAGGAGCACGGCGCGGGCGGGCAGGCCGTCGCGGCCGGCGCGGCCAACCTCTTGGTAGTACGACTCGACCGAAGTCGGCACGGCGTAGTGCACGACCGTGCGTACGTTCGGCTTGTCGACGCCCATGCCAAATGCGGTCGTGGCGACGACGATCTCAGCCTCGTCATTCAGGAAGCGACGCTGTGCCTCATGTCGAGCCTCGGACTCCATGCCCGCGTGATAACCGACGGCGCCCAGGCCGAGCTGGCAGAGGGAGGCGCTGACCTCGTCGACCTGTTTGCGAGTGCCCGCGTAGACGATTGCGGGGCGGCTTTCGGGCATCTCAAGGATCGCGGCAAGCGTCGCCAGCTTGCGCCCCACCGCGCCGGTCCCGGCGAAATGCAGCACGTCAAAGGAGAGGTTGGGACGGTCGAAGCCGCTGTGGATCAGCAGCGGGTCGCTGAGCCGCAGGCGTTCGGCGATCTCCCGCGCCACGACCGGCGTTGCCGTGGCGGTCAGCGCCATCACCGGCGGGCGCCCGAGCTGCTCGATCACATCGTGCAGCTGCAGGTACTCAGGCCGGAAGTCATGCCCCCACTCAGAGACGCAGTGCGCCTCGTCCACGGCGAACAGCGCGATCTCGCGGGTCTGCAGCGCCGACACGAAGGCGGTGGAGACGAACCGCTCGGGGGAACAGAAAACCAGCCGCGCCTCGCCTGAGCGGATCGCGGCGAGTGCCGTGCGGTTGTGGTCCTCGGGCATGCCGGAGGCCAGCATCGCGGCCGGATGTCCGGCGTCGCGCAGGCGCATGTACTGGTCCGACATCAGCGCGATCAGCGGGCTGACGACGACCGTGAGCTTGTCGCTGGCCAGGCCCGGGAGCGTGTAACAAAGGCTCTTGCCGCGCCCGGTCGGCATCACGATGCTGGCGTCGCGGCCCTCGAGCGCCGCGGCGATCGCATCGCGCTGGCCCACCCGGAACTCCTCAAGGCCAAAGTAGGCGAGCAGTGCGTCAGGGTCAGGAGGGCCGTCATAACGGCGCTGTTCGACTCTGGGGGAGTTACTCGGCATAGGGCCGGGTTTGTCCCCCAGAGTGGCCGACTGCGGCGGGCGGCGGGACCCCGGGGGAGCTGTCCGTTCGGACAGCTCCCCCGCGACCGCCTTCAACGCTTCACGATCTTCGGAGCCGAACAGCTTCCACGCCGCGCGCAGCTCACCGAGCTCGGAGGCCAGCGCCTCGAGCGACTCGCCCTCGTCGATGCGTGCGATCAGCTCGCGTGCCTGCGCCGCAAACGCCTCCGGTCCGATCTCGAGCCCGGCGTCCGAGAACAGCGTCTCAGCCAAGCTCGGCAATCAGGTCAGCGACCGACTCGACGATCCGTGACGCGCGGTAGGGCTCGCGTTCGGCGTCCGCCTGGGTCGTCAGACCGGTGAGCACGAGGATCGTCTCCATCCCGGCCTCCATGCCGGAGATGATGTCTGTGTCCATGCGGTCACCGATCATCGCTGAGCTCTCCGAGTGGGCGTCGATCGCATTCAACGCCGAGCGCATCATCAGCGGGTTCGGCTTGCCGACGAAGTAGGGCTCGATGCCTGTGGCCTTGGTGATCAGCGCCGCGACAGCCCCGGTTGCCGGCAGCGGACCGTGAAGCGAGGGGCCGGTGACATCGGGGTTGGTGGCGATGAAGCGGGCGCCGCCCTCGATCAGGCGGATCGCCTGGGTGATGCGCTCAAAGCTGTAGGTGCGGGTCTCGCCGAGCACCACGTAATCAGGATCTGATTCGGTCATCGTGTAACCGGCGGAGTGCAGCGCCGTCAGCAGACCAGCCTCGCCGATCACATAGGCACTGCCACCGGGACGCTGGTCATCAANNCCGCGAGCGCTGAGGTCCAGATGTCGGCTTCACCGATGTCGATGCCGTTGGCGCGCAGACGCGCCGAGAGGTCACGCGGGGTGTAGATCGAGTTGTTGGTCAGTACCAGGAACGGGAAGCCACGCTCGCGCAGCTTTGCGATGAACTCGTCAGCACCGGGGATTGCGTGCTCCTCGCGTACGAGCACCCCGTCCATGTCCATCAGGTACGACTTGATCTCACGTTTGCGCGTCACACGCCAACCGTATCGGTCCGGGCAGCGTCACATTCGACCGTCGGGTGAAGAAACTGCGAGGCAGTTGCCTGGCGAAGCAGCTCGAACAACGCGCCGCGCTGCTCGAGGCTCAGATCAGCCAGCACGTAATCCTCCACGGCCGCCAACACAAACTCGGCCTGCGCGAGCTTCTCGCGGCCCGCCTGCGTCAACTCGACGATGTGCCGGCGACGATCCTCCGGTGAACGCCTGCGGGTCACGAGCTGCTGAGCCTCGAGCTCGTTCAGTAGCCCAACCACGTTGGTGCCGTCGAGCTGCAGCATCTCGGCCAGACCCTGCTGGGCGATCGAGTCTGTGTCCCGCAGCATCGTCAGCGCCACCAGATGGCGGGGCCGCAGCCCGAGCGGCGCCAGCGCTGACTCAGTGCGCAGCCGCATACGCCGTGCCAGATAGTCGAGCAGAGCCGCGGAGCGATAAGGCGGCTGAACGACAGGGAGTTCCGACATAGAGAGCAGTCTAGGACGGTTGGCGCAGTCGTTGCGTGTGCAACAATCATTTGTGTAGTGCCAATCATCTTTAAAGGACTAACCACCCATGCCACATCTGCTTCACATCGATTCGAGCATCCAGGGCGATCGCTCTGTCAGCCGCAAGCTGACCGCACGCGCCGCCGAAGTCTGGAAGGCCGCCAATCCCGGCGGAACCGTCACCTACCGCGACCTCTCAGCACAGCCGCTGCCCCACCTTGACGGCGTCGCCGCCTCGCTTCGGGCCACGCCGGCCAGCGACCACACCGCCGAGCAGGCCGCCGCCTACGCGATCAGCCTCAAGTTGATCGATGAGATCAAGGCCGCCGATGCGGTCCTGCTGGGCATGCCGGTCTACAACTTCGGCGCTCCGAGCACGGTCAAGTCGTGGGTCGATCACATCGTCTTCCCGGGCCTCTCGCTCGACGGGAACTACACCGGCCTGCTGGGCGGCCGCGACTTTGTAGTGATCATCAGCCGCGGCGGTGGCTACGCCCCCGGCACCCCACGCGAGGGTTGGGACCACGCCGAGCAGTGGCTGCCGCACGGCATCGTGCTGACCGGACTCGAGCCTCGCTTCGTCGTCGCCGAATTGACCTTGGCGAACGTCAATCCGGCGATGGCCGACCTGATTCCGCTCGCCGCCGAGAGCCTCGCCGCCGCCGAGCGGCAGATCGACGAGCTCTGGACGCCGGTCTCGGCGTAGAGCTCCTGGCGGGGGGGGGTACTGAGTGACGGGGGTGGCTGGCGCCACCCCCGTCACTGCTCGCCGGCGGGCTCCTCGAGCGCTGAGAGCATCAGCCTCAGCGCCGCCCGGACAGTCTCGTGATCGCCGTTGCTGAGGCTCGAGAGCTGCTCGGCGTACCAGGCGACGCGATCACGCTGACGCGCCTGCAACGTCTCGATGCCCTTGTCAGTGATCTGGACGAGGTTGGCGCGCGCGTCCGCGGGATCCTGCGCACGCGTGACCAGCCCGCGTCGCTCGAGCCTCTGGACCAGCGCTGACATCGTCGGCTGCGCGACTGCCTCGTTGGCGGCGAGCACTGTGACCCGCTGGGGCCCGACTTCCCGCAGTTGCTTCAGCACCGACGAGCTCGTGCGACCGAGGTCGGTAGAGATCTCACGCAGCAGCCGCCACCATGAGAGCGTGATCAGCTGATCGAGCTCCCCGGCCAGCTCAAGGTCTGCCTTCAGAGGCTTTTCGATGCCTGCCATGTGCGGAGGATAGCTGCGGTCAATTGCAATTCATCCATCACTGCGGCTACTGTATAGCTCGGCTATCTTTATCGGGGCTTAATGATTGCTGCGGTCTACCAATCCAGTGGCGACGCCGACGTGCTGCGCGTGCTCGAAATTGCGACGCCCTCGCCCGGCCCTGGCCAGGTGCGGGTCAAGCTCGCCGTGTCAGGCGTCAACCCGACCGATTGGAAGACCCGGCGTAACGCTGGGCCGCCGCGCGGTCAGCCGTCGGTTCCGAACCATGACGGAGCGGGAACGATTGACGCGGTGGGAGCCGGCGTTTCCGAGAGTCGTATCGGCGAACGGGTCTGGTTGCTGCTTGCCGCCTACAACAACCGCTGGGGAACCGCCGCCGAGTATTCGGTCGTTCCCGCCGACCGCGCCGTGCCGCTGCCCGATTCAGCGTCATTCGAGCTTGGGGCTTCGCTTGGCGTTCCGGCGCTGACTGCCTGGCTATGCCTCAGGGTCGGCGGGCATCCTGCGGGGCGGGCCGTGCTCGTAGCCGGCGGCGCCGGGGCTGTGGGACGGGCCGCGATTGAGCTGGCTCGCTACCTCGACGCTGAGACCGTTATCGCGACCGTCAGCGGCCCGGAGAAGGCTCGCATCGCTTACGACGCCGGCGCGCAGACCGTGGTCAACTACCACGAGCCTGACGCCGCCAGGCAGATCATTGACGTGGCACCGATGGGCGTCGATCGCTTTGTTGAGGTCGCGCTTGATCAGAACCTTGAGCTCGACCTCAAGGTCGCGGCGCCACACGCGGTGATCAGCGCCTACGCCGGCAACGAGTCCACGCGCGCGATCCTGCCGGTGCGAGAGCTGATGGCGGCCAACATCGCGCTGCGCTTCCTGTTGGTCTACAAGGTCAAGCCGTCCGAACTGACGGCCGCCATCAACGGCGTCTCGGAGGCGCTCAAGGCTGGCGCGTTAACCACCCCGCCGCTGCACCGCTATCCGCTGGTGCGTATCGCCGACGCACACGACGCCGTCGAGCACGGCGCGGTCGGCAAGGTCATCATCGACTTCCAACCGGCCCAGGCGGGTAACGAACCGCCGAGTACCGAGTCCGCGCTTGGCAGCTAGATCTCGATTATCAGCTCTGGGTCGAAGCCGCTGACGGGCTCGGCCGGGTAACCGCGCTGGTTGCTGAGCACGCGCGTGCCCTTCACTTTGAGGTCAACGGTGCGGTGGATGTGCCCGAAGATCCAGAGGTCGACAGCGTCAGCGCCCATCAACTCGCTGAGGTCGCTGGCAAACGCGCCGCCGATGGCGGCCAGCAACGGGTTGTCCGGACGTTCGCGCACGATCGGCGAGTGGTGGGTGATCACGACCGTCGGGCCGTCGTGAGCTTCGCCGAGGCGCTCGGCCAGCCAGGCGCGGCTTGCGTGATGACGATCGAGCGTGTCCTGTGCGCGCAGTGGCTGGCCCGCCTGGGTGCCGCGGATATGCCGGTAGTCGCTGACCATGCGTTCGCAGACGGACATCGAGTGTTGGCGGTTCGCCAAGCCGGCGAACTCGAAGTCAGTCCACAACGAGCAGCCAAGGAAACGCACCCCCTGGATCACGACGGAGTCGTTCTCCAGCACTTGAACGCCCGACCCGTCGGCGGCCGCGCGCAGCTGGTCCGGCAGTTCCGCAAAAGACTCCCCATAGAACTCGTGATTGCCGGCGACGTACAGCGCAGGGCGCCCCCCGAGCCAGCTACCCGCCCAGTCGACCCCGGCGGTTCCCGGCGCTATGTCACCGCCCAGCACGACGACGTCCGCCTGCACGCCGGGCGTCGTGAACGGCGCACGCTCAAGGTGCAGGTCACTGAGTACGTGCAGTCGCACAGTGCCTGAGATGTTTACCGCGCGGGCGCTGCGAGCGCGCCCGCAACGAGCGCGGCCGTGCGGGCAGCGTCGCTTCGATCCGAGCGCACGCGGTAGTCGGCGACCTCTTTGAACCAGCGTGCGCGTCGGCTCAGCTGCTGCCGGAACATACGCTCGGCGTCGGGGTCGAATACCGGTCGGTGGGGGCCGCTGGCAAAGCGGGCGGCCAGGCGCCCGGGATCGACCTCGAGCCAGACGGAAAAGACCTCGGGGCGCTCGAGCGCTTCACGGCAGCGGGGCTCGTCGATCACGCTCGCGGCCGCGCAGATCACGCTCGGTTCGGGCGCGGCCAAGGCCGCGAGCAGGTGCCCGGCCTCCAGTTCGTGCATCGCGTCGACGCCAAGGCGCTCACCCAGCTCGCGCACGGTCGCGCCCTGCGTTTGCTCTATCACCTGGTCGCTGTCACTCAGCGCCCAGCCGAGCAGGCCGGCCAACTCCGATCCGACGCTGGTCTTGCCGGCGCCCATCAACCCGAGCAGGGCGACATGCTGGATCTCGGTCACGGCCAGCATCATCGCAAGCGGGCCGCCGGATGGCTGCGGCGCGGCCCAAGCGGCTAGGCGATACGCGCGCGCGACGCGTAGGTGATGTACGGCAGCTCGAACTCGTCGCGTCCTGCCAGAGCCGGATGGTGATCCAACAGCTGCTGGATGCCGCCCAGGATCCTGGCGCGCTCGTCGTCCGGCGCGATGATCACGTAGCTGCGCGAAGCGAACAGCTCGATCAGACCCTCCGGCGTCATCGGATAGGACCACTCGGTGACGAAGTATTCGATCTGACCGAATGGCGGCCCGATCACTGGGTTGTCCACGGCCATGCTCCGGGCAGTACTTGCAGTCAACCGCGACAGCTCGCGGACCCAGTCCACGCGATCATCGCGGTCGTTCCAGATCAGGCCGAGCTGACCGCCTGGGCGCAACACCCGTGCGACCTCGGCAGCCGCCCGCGGAACATCGACCCAGTGCCAGGCCTGCGCGACCACGACGGCGTCAAAGCTGGCGTCGGGAACCGGGATCAGTTCGGCACTGCCGACGTGCGTGGGGACCTCGGGAAGCAGCTGCTTCAGCTCCGCAAGCATCTGCTCTGACGGATCCACCGCCTCGACATGGAGGCCGCGCTCCGCGACCAGTCGCGTGAGCTTGCCGGTCCCAGCACCGAGATCGAGAATCTCAGGCGAACCATCAGGCAGCAGCCAGTCGAGCGCTTCGGAAGGGTATGTGGGCCGCGCTCGCTCATAGAGCGCGGCGGCGGCACCGAATGAACCCGCTTGGATCTCGTGAAGGGAGGTATGAGCCATGAGCTCAGGCTAGTGCGCGCTCGGGCGTGTCCGCCCCAAAACTCAACGAACCTCCGAGGCTCGCCCACTTGGGCACGCCACCGTCGACCACATGGATCACATGCGCGGCGCCGTGATGCTGCAGCAGTGACGCCGCAACGCCGGCCCGCAGGCCGGCCGCGCAGATCACAGCGATCGGCTTGCTCGCATCCAATCCATCCGGCACACCGGTGATGTCGTGCCAGGTCTGGTGTATGGAGCCGGGAATGTGTCCGGACTCGTACTCGGACAGTTCGCGCGCGTCCAAGAGCTGCACAGAGCCATCGGCCTCGAGCAGCGCATTGAGCGCCTCAGTCGGAACCCGCTCGAGCGCCTCAAGCGGGTGCTCCGCCGCACTCCACGCCGCCACGCCGCCGGCCAGGACACCGCCCTCCCTGACTTGCCTGGCGAGCCCGACGGCGCCCGCCAAGGCACCGGCCAGCTCCGCGTCCTGATCCTGCGCGCCGACGAACACGATCTGCGGCGCCGCAGATGCCAGCCACGCGAGCTTGGTCCCGAAGCCGCTCTTGCGCAACGGGATCCAGACCGACCCGGGGATGTGGCCCGCGGCGAACGCCTCCTCGTCCCGGATATCCACTACCAACGCGCCGTCCGGCAGACGGCGCGTGAGCTCAGCGGTCGAGATCAGGTTCAGACTCAGTGGTTCGGCCAGCAATGGGCCGTGGTTGAGCGCGACGATCGCCTTGAAGTTCGGTGGCTGCGCGCCGAGACTCGCGATCGATTCGCTGACGAACTGCTGCTCGTCGGTGATCGCCAGCATGTGGTTGTGGTGGCGCTCGAAGCCGATCGTCGAAGAGCCCTTGAGGTCCATGCCCGGGCCGCCGCACATCGATCCGCCCAAGTGACCCGGCCAGACCTCGATGTAGTCCGGGAGGCCGAGCAGCTGGTCCTGCAGCGAGCGGAAGATGTCGCGCGCGCCCTCTGTGCGTTCGACCGCCAGATCCGGGCGCGCCACATCACCGACGAAGAGGCTGTCGCCGGTCAGCACCGCCCACGGATCCTCACCGCGACGCGTGTCGGTCAGCAGGAAGCAGGTGTGCTCAGGACGATGGCCAGGCGTATGCAGCGCCTTAACCCGCAGCGAGCCGAGCGCGAATTCGTCGCCGTGCTCGAACGGCTGGTGCGCGAACTCGGGCGCGACCAGCTTGTGGATGTGGATCGTGGCTCCGGTCGCCGCCGCGAGACGCCCGTGGCCAGAGATGTGGTCAGCGTGGTTGTGAGTCTCAAAGATATGTTCGATGCGTACGCCGAGGTAAGCCGCGAGCTCGAGGTACTCGTCGATCTCAAGGCGCGGGTCGACCACCGCGGCAACGCCGGATTTGTCGTCGCCGATCAGGTAGGAGGCGCAGCCGAGGTCGGAGTTGATGATCTGCCTGAAGATCATCAACGTCTGCTTATCTGGAGTAATTCAAGCCGCATGGTGGGAAATGTAGTTCAAGAACCGTCAGCTCGACGTCAGCTACCCCGCAGCCAGCCTCCGGCGTGGCGGGCGCCGCAAGGCGGTTCGTGCCAGCCCAATCGTAGCTACGGCCGCCGACCCAGCGCTCGCGGCGGATCTCAGTTACGACTGGGCGCGCCGGCCAGCTTCGTTCTCTTCGGCGACAGCCTCGCGCAGCGCCTGCTTGAACGATCGCGGTTGGAAGTCGAACAGCGCCATTCCGGAAGCGTCGGTGACAGTTGTGTCGGTGGACAGTCCTTCGATCAACGGTCTCGCAACGCCGGCGTCGACCGGTGTGATCAGCCCGATCCAATGTGACGAGAGCCATGGCGTGAGCAGCGGAACCGGAATCCGTGGGCGTCGCCGCAATCCCAAAGCGTCAGCCATCTGGTCGAGCATCTGGCCGTAGGTGAGGACCTCTGCCGAGCCCAGCTGGATCTCACGTGAGCGCGTCTCGGGTAGCTCGCGGCACTCGGTCAGATAACGCAGCACATCGTCGATCGCGATCGCTTGCGTGGGTGTGGCAAGCCAGGACGGTGCGAGCATCACCGGTAGCCGTTCCACAAGCGAGCGCAAGGTCCGGTAGCTCTCGGAGCCGGCTCCGACGACCATGCCGGCACGGAACCAAGTCAACGGCGGGCCCTGATCGCGCAGGATCTCACCGACTCGCAGTCGCGAGCGCAGATGCTGCGAACCGGGCCGATCACCAAGACCGCCGAGGTAGACGACCTGCTCGATGCCGACGCTGGCGGCGAACCGGGCGAAGTTCGAAGCGGCCGTGGCGTCTCGCTGTTCATAGTCGGAGCTGCCTCCCCGACCCATCGAGTGAACGAGATAGTAAGCCGTCGTATAGCCCTCACCGATCGCTTGCAAAGAACTCGGGTCGAGCATGTCGGCCTGATGCACGGTGATAGACGAGTCGAACCTAACCCGGCTTGGGTCGCGCGCGACGCACCCGATCGGCTGGCCGAGCGCGTGAAGCTCGCGCACCAGCCGATTTCCCACGTACCCGGTAGCGCCGGTGACCAGAGCGCGGTTCATACAGACTGACCAGCATACGTGGCGTCCCAAACCTGGAAGACTGCGCGTGTGGATACCCGCCGTTTGAGCTTTGCGATCCTGCCGGTCGCCGCGGCGGCGGGGCTCGGTGGTCTGGGCGCGCGGCGCGCACCGGAGATCTATCAGCAACTTGAAAAGCCGGCGTGGGCACCCCCGGCTTCGCTATTCGGTCCGCTGTGGTCAACCTTGTACGTCTTGATCGCCGCTGCCGGCTGGCGCCTCTCGCCCGCCGCTTCTCGCAGAACCAGAGTTCTCCACCTCACGCAGCTCGCGTTGAACGCTGCCTGGCCCGCAACGTTCTTCGAGATCCGTGACAAGCGCGCGTCTTTGGTGATCATCGCCCTACTCGATATCTCGCTTGGCCTTGAAGTCGCGCTGCTGCGCCGCGAAGATCGCAGCAGCGCCGCCTTGCTGGTGCCCTATCTGGCGTGGAGCGGATTCGCGACCGCGCTTAACGCCGCCGTTGCCGAGCCACAAGCGGCCGCTCCAGCCAACACCACAAGCCGCAACTAAAAGAAGAGCCCCGCAGTAGCGAGGCTCTTCTCAGATGGCGGGAGAAGGATTCGAACCTTCGAAGGCTGAGCCAACGGATTTACAGTCCGTCCCCTTTGACCGCTCGGGAATCCCGCCAAGCGGCGAGCAGTTTAGAACCTGAACAGGGAATGCCGCGTTGAGGCCGACGCGGAGCGGCTAAAGCTCGTCGCGGAGCTCGTCAATCTCGCGCGCGATCTCAATCAGCGCCGCGTGAATTCCTGAGACAGCACCCATCAGGATGCGATTGACCTCGCCCTGGGAACCCTGAAGCGGGGACCCGCCGGTGCTGGCCGAGAGCACGCTCGGGTCCCGGGCGACCGCATGAGCGGTGAGTTCCCGGACACGCTGCTCAAGGCTCGTGCTCATACCGAGATGCTAGCGCTGCGGTGCGGCGCCTTGACCCCCGGCGCCGCACGCTCCAGACCTCTTAGACCCGGTGTTACTACGAGGCGTCGCGCAGGCGTTGCGCTTCGGGCAACGCTTCGAGCTTCTTGAGAGTGTGGTTCTCAATCTGCCGGATCCGCTCGCGGGTGACGTTGAACGCGCGACCGACCTCCTCCAGCGTGTACGGGCGTTGCCCGGTCAGGCCAAAGCGCATCTCAATCACCTCTCGCTCGCGCTCGGGAAGTGCCGCCAGCGCGCGTCGCAGGTTCTCCTTGCGCAGACGCTCGGAGGCCTGCTCGAACGGCGACTCGGCGTTCTGGTCCTCAACGAAGTCCCCGAGCTCCGACTCATCCTCCTCGCCGACCGGCTTTTCGAGCGAGATCGGCTGCTGCGCCATGCGCAGGATGTCGCGCACCTCGCGCACGGTCGTCTCGAGCTCCTTGGCGATCTCAGCCGGCGTTGGTTCACGGCCCAACTGCTGCACCAGCTGACGCTCGACGTGGATCACCTTGTTGAGCTTCTCCACCATGTGAACCGGGATCCGGATGGTGCGGCCCTTGTCGGCGATCGCGCGCGTCACGGCCTGACGAATCCACCAGGTGGNNGCGTAGGTCGAGAACTTGTAGCCACGGCGGTAGTCGAACTTCTCAACCGCTCGGATCAGCCCCATCGACCCTTCCTGGATCAGGTCCAGGAAGGTGAGGCCGCGCCCCAGATATGCCTTTGCGATCGAGACGACCAACCGCAGGTTCGCCTCGATCATCTGCTGCTTGGCGGCCATGTCGCCGCGCTCGATCCGCTTGGCGAGCATCACCTCCTGCTCAGCCGTCAGCAGGCTGACGCGGCCGATCGAGCGCAGATAGAGACGCAGTGAATCAAGGCTCGGCTCGACTGTTAGGTCGACCTCCACCTTTTTGCGCGGCGGCTCGCCGTCGGGCTCGCTGACCGCCTGGGCGCGCGCCTCGACACTGCCTGTCTCCGAACGCGCGATCCGGCCGTCGGCCTCGACCACCTCGATCCCCTGCTCATCTAGGTAGGCGTGGAGTTCCTGCACCTGCTCCTTGGTGACTTCGAACTCCTCAAGGCAGGTGGCAATCTGCTCAAAAGTCAGGAACCCGCGCTCTTGGCCTTCCGCAATCAGGGTCCGGAACTCGTCGAGCTCCGAGACGGGTGCCTCATCGTTGAGTAACGCAGCTGCCTTAACGCTCACTACCCGACTCCTTCCGGATCGATCACAAGCATCAACACGCCCCCGCTGGCGCGGTGGCTGCCCCTTCCGTCTCCCCTCAGAGACAGTCCGAGTGATACCACAAGATCGTGGATTCCAGCGCCACCTAGTGGCAAGTCGCACAACGTCATGCAGTGGCCAGCTGGCCCAAAATCCCTCTGCTCTAACCTTTAACCCCTGATGAGCAGCCCTTCTCCAAGCCCAAGCCTCGCGATTCCGATCGCCACCCCTTCTGTTGATGTGCAGGCGCGCCGACCGGCCGTCCAGCTGAGCCTTTCCGAAGTCGGAGTCACCGGCGTCGAGAAAGTGATCCGCCTGGAACAGGAAGGACGCGAGCAGCTCTACTCGGCACGATTTGAGTGCGTCGTGGAACTCGGCGCCAACCAAAAGGGCGCCCACATGTCGCGCTTCGAGGAGGTCGTCAACGAGGCGATCGGCGAAGTGGTGCTGGGCGAGGCCCCATTCAAGGCGGAGACGCTGGCGGAGCACATCGCCGAATTGGTGCGCGCGCGTCAGGGCGCAAGACGCGCCGAGGTCACGATCGAGGCCCGCTTCCCGGAGCACAAGCCTGCGCCGGTCTCAGGCATTCAGACCCAGGAGCTGTACACGCTGCACGGGTGCGCCGTCTCCACCGAGGGCGGCACCCGCCGGCTGGTCGGCGTCACCGCGCAGGGCATGACCGCATGCCCCTGCGCCCAGGAGCTGGTTGCCGCGTCCGCTCGCGCCCGCCTTGCGGAGGCGGGCTACGGCCCTGAAGAGATCGAGCGCATCATCGAGGCCGTGCCGGTCGCGACCCACAACCAGCGTGGACTCGGAACGCTGCACATCGGGCTGCCCGAAGGCTGCGACCTCGATCTCGACGCCGGGACCTTGGTCGAGATCGTCGAGAGCTCCATGTCATCGGAGATCTATGAGCTGATGAAGCGTTCTGACGAGGCCCATGTCGTTGAGAAGGCCCACCGCCACCCGCGCTTCGTCGAGGACTGCGTCCGCGAGATGATCAGGGGCGTTGTTGAGCGCTTCCCCGAGCTGCCGGGAGAGGTCTTCGTCTCCGCGCGCCAGGAGAACCTCGAGACGATCCACCAGCACAATGTCGTGGCGGAGCGCTTCGGCACGCTCGCGGAGATTCGCGAGGAGCTCTCAGGCGCCGGCGCGCACGCCGTACACACCAGCCGCCGCGCCTGGCTCGACTCCGTCGTCTGACTGGATCCGCTCAGGCGGCGTCCTAGGTCGCTCGGATTAGTCGCGGGTGACCTGCATCCGCTAGCGTGCATGTCATGCCTCTAGTTCCCATGGTCATCGAGCGCACCGCCCGCGGTGAACGCGAGTTTGACATTTACAGCCGGCTGCTCAACGAGCGGATCATCTTTCTGGGATCGCCGATCGACGACATGGTCGCCAACCTGATCGTCGCTCAGTTGCTGCACCTCGAGTCGGTGGATCCAGACAAGGACATCTCGATCTACATCAACTGCCCCGGCGGTTCGATCTATTCGGGCCTCGCGATCTACGACACGATGCAGTTCATCAAGCCGCAGGTTTCGACGATGTGCGTCGGGATCGCGATGTCGATGGGCTCGCTGCTGCTGATGGCGGGCGCCAAGGGCAAACGCTTCTCACTGCCAAACAGCCGCATCCTGATCCACCAGCCCTCGTCTGGCTTTGAAGGCCAGTCCACGGACATTGAGATCCATGCGCGTGAGGTGCTCAATATCCGGGCGCGGATCGACGAGATCTATGCACACCACACCGGGCAGCCGCTCGAGAAGGTCCATCTGGACATGGAGCGCGACCGCTTCTTCAAGGCCGACGAGGCCGCCGAGTACGGGCTGATCGACCGAGTCATCAGCAAGCACTAGTTTTCGCGCCGTCACAAAGAACCGGCGAGAACAGCCGCAGGATCTACTACTCTGCGCGGCATGTCACAGGTCAATGAAAAAGAGCCGGACGACGACGAGTACGAGGATGACGACCTACTCGACGACCAATCCGAGTTCGACGATCCTGACGCGGACGAAGACGACGAGGACTTCGACGACGAGGACTAACTCCGTGCGATAGAGCCGATGGGCGATGCCCGATCTGCTCTATCGCACGCGGTTCTCGTAGTGGCCCCTCTAGACGAGTATCGGCAGCGGGTAAGCGCTCACCGGAACGACAACAGCACCGGCGAACTTGTCATGCCAGGTCTGGGACTCGCGGTCCCAGAGCATCCAGAAGTAACCGATCAGCAGCACTACAAAGGAAACGATGCGTCCGATCCAGCGGATGAAGGCGCGCCCGTAACCGATCGGCTGACCGTCCGCGAGCGAGATCACGCGGATGCCCATCGCCGACTTACCCAGGGTCTGCCCGCGCGCGCCACCCTCGAGGCAGGTGAAGTATGCGATTCCACAAGCAATGACAGGGCGGCCCCGACCTGCCCGAGCGCGACCCGCAATACGATCGAGACGATCAGCATCAGCACGCCGTCGATGAAGGCGGCCGCGAAGCGCTGCCAGAAGCCGGCGCGCGGGCCCGACCCTCGCCCTGTGTGCCCCTGGACCTGACTGGTCTGAAACCCGGTCATCCCTCTCCCTCTCATCGGTTGGTGCCAATCGGCGGGCGCAAACCTATCCGAGCGCGCGGCGGCGACTCTTTGGTCAGCTCCCTGGTCTCCAGCCGGGAGGAGGCGGCCAGAACGGCGGGCCGCCCGGTGTGCCGACATCCTCAGGCCCGAAGGTCCGCTCAGGCCAAGCGTCTGATCTACCCGCAGGCAGCTCCCCTCCGGACTCCCCGGGCAGCTGTGGCTCGACCGGGCCGTCGTACTCGAGCCAGGGGTCGTAGCCCTCCTTGCGGAAGCGCAGGTCGTAATAGAGCACGGTGCTGACCGCGGCGGAGAAGGGCTGCAAGAACACGCCAGCCGCGACTGCGGCAACGAAGTAGACCACGACCAGACCTGTCCTGGAGACATGACCGTCATGGACGAATGGCGCTCGCACGAGCGCGTTCAGAACCTCGTTGACGATTCCGACAGCGATAGCGCCGACAAACGTCGCGCCGACAACTGGCCACCAGCGTCCGCTTACAAGGTTGCGGGAACGGTTCAGCGCTGCGAACGGACCGAGCTCGTCGATCACCACCGCCGGCGTGGTCATGATCCAGACGCCGATCAACCAGATGCCGGGGACGATCAGCGCGATGAACCCGACGATCGTCCCGATCGCGATGAGCACGCCGGCGGCGATCAGCACCGGCAAACGCCGCAGCGCGTGCGTCAGCACCGCGCGCGGAGCGGGGGCGTGGCCGAGATAGATCTCGCTCAGCGCCTTGGTGCAGGCGGCCACGGCCCACAACGACCCCACCACCAGCACAACGATTAACAGCGACACGATCGCGATGCGAACAGACTGCTTGCTGGAGGAGACGAGGACGAGCGCAACCACGAACACCAGCACCGCCGGTAGGTACGCGGTGCCCGCCGTGCGAAACAGCAGGCGTGCGTTGTGACGATAGACCTTCATCGCCACGTCGAGTACGTCACCTACCCCCAAAGGGCGCGTCCCGCTTCCTTGCATCGGCCCACCCTATCGGTGTACGCGGTTGGCTACTGGAGGCGGAAGTGGCCGTGCGCGACCCGTACCGCGGAGCCGCCGACGACGATCCGCTCGGGCGACTCCTCGGTCCCGTCGGCGCGTGCAGTGAGGCGCGAGGGACGGTTTATCTCTACGCCCTGGATGATCTCGATCGTCTCGCCGAACTCGATCAGGCCGTGGCGCGCCAGGTGCAACGCCAGCGGGCCGGCGGCGGAGCCGGTGGCGGGATCCTCAGGGGCGCCGAAGCCCGGACAGAAGACCCGCGTTTTGAACTGCCCGTCAGCAACCTTGGCGAAGCAGCTGTAGGTCGGGTTGGCGAAGCCGTGCAGGTTGCTGAGGCGCTGCAGGACGGTCATGTCGGGGTCGATCGCCGCGACCTCGGCGGGTGAGCGCAAGCCGATCATCACGTGCTCTGGCCCGTTCACGTAGACCTCGATCGGTAGCACCGAGTCGGTGAGTCCGAGCGCCCGCAGCAACGTCCCGGACTCATACAGCGGCGAGACCGTCGGGATCGGCTGCTCCATCTGCCCGTAGACAACCTCCCCCTGCTCACGCGTGAGCTTGATCGGGACCGGGCCGCCGCCGGTGAGCAGGTTGACGTATTCGAGTCCATGCTGCTCGCCGATCACAAACGCCGCACCGAGCGTCGGGTGGCCCGCGAACGGCAGCTCGGTGGCGGTGCTGAAGATCCGGATCGCCGCGTCGTAGCGGCCGGTACCCGGCAGCAGGAAGACGGTCTCGGAGAGGTTCATCTCACGCGCGATCGCCTGCATCAGGCGACTCGGAACCTCCTCGCCCGCGGTGAAGACCGCAAGTGGGTTCCCTTCCAGCGGCGTGTCGGTGAAGACATCGAGGATCTCGTACGGGTGATTCAGCTCAGGCACTGGCCATCTCCAACAGTGTCGTCACGGTGGTCCAGTTCCTTGAGGTCGCCACGGCTACATTCAACCGCTTTTCGGTAAGTCTTGTTGCGAGCTTAGAGAGATGGATCCCCCCGGGATGCCAGCTATAGAGCGCTAGCCCAGCTGCGGCGAACTCATCGTCCCCTTCGCGGGCGAACGCCTCAAGCTCATTCACCGCAGTCGCGTCTGGTTGCTGCGAGAGAAAGGTCACCAAAAAGTGTTTGGGGTCGCGCTCTGCCAGGTCCGGGAACGGGTTCTCGCGGACTACAGTCTGCAGCTGATCGCAGGTCTGGACCAGGACGGGCACCGCAAGCTCGAAGTGCTCGGACAGCAGCCGCTTCATTTCAGCTGCCAGTCCAGCGCGACTGGCAGCGTGCGACACCAGGATGTTTCCCGACTGCATATAGGTAGCAACGTCGGTGAAGCCCTCAGCGGTGAGGACCTCACGCAGTCGCGCCATCGAGAGTCGGTTCGCGGCACCGAGGTTGATGCCGCGCAGGAGGATGACCTGACGCGGCATCAGAGGTTTTACAGATCAGTTCAGGATCAGCGCGAGACGCTTCTCAAGCGCGCTCGCGAGCACTTCACGCACCGGACCGGCCTCAAAGCGCTCGACCAGAGCCGACAGGAAGCCCTCGACCACGAGTCGCTTCGCGGCTGCCTCATCGATCCCGTGCGAGCGCAGGTAGAAGAGCTGCTCGGGGTCGACCTGGGCGACCGCGGCGGCGTGGGTGCAGCGCACGTCGTTGGCCTGGATCTCAAGTCCGGGGATCGAGTCGGCGTGCGCCTGCTTGGAGAGCAGCAGGTTGCGCGAGTCCTGGAACGCATCAGTCTTCTGCGCACCCGGGTCGACGATGATGTTGCCCTTCCAGACCGCGCTCGAGCGACCCTGCAGCACACCCCGGAAGGCGAGGTCCGAAGTGGTGTGCGGAGCGGCATGCTCCTGCGTGGTGTCGAAGTCGATGTGCTGGCGGCCGTGGGTCGCGTAAGCGCCGGTGACGCGCGCGTCGGCACCCTCGCCGGCGAGCCGCGTCTCCATCAGCACGTGGCCGGAGCGCGAACCGAAGCCAAGCGCGACCCAGTCGAGCGAACCGCTGCGCCCGACCAGTGCCTGCTGGGCGCCGAAGATCCAGCTCTTCTCTGAGAGCGCCTGGCCACACACATAGCGCAGGTGAGCGCCGTCGCCCACCACCAGCTCGGTGCTGACGTTGAACACGCCATCGAGTTGCTCTTCGGAGAGGAACTGCTCCCAGACCTCGGCCTGCGCGCCCTCGTCGAGCACGATCCGCGTGCGCTGGTTGACGAGCGTCTTGTTCTGGCTCTGGAGGGTCGCCAAGTGGATCGTGCCGGCGTTGACCCCGCGCGCGACCGTGACGACCGTCTCCTGGTCGCTCACGCTGACCGTGACGCCTTCTGTTTCGGGCAGCAGCGGGAAGTCCCAGAGCGACCCCGGCAGCTCCGCACCGGGCGCCGGGTGGGAAGGCGTTGAGAGCTCGTAACTCTCGAGGTCAAGCCCGGAGATATCCGTGAACTCCCAGCCCGCACGGCCCTTGAAGGTCGGGAACTCTGAGGTGGTGGCCAGCGAGCCACCACCGATAGTGGCACTAGCCAATTGAACCCTCCATCTGCAACTCGATCAGGCGGTTCATCTCGACCGCGTACTCCATCGGCAGCTCCTTGGTGATCGGCTCGATGAAGCCNNCCGACCTTCGAGACGGTCGCCTCGTGGCCGACGTTGACGTCGTCGTTGTCGATGCGGATCGTCGGGTAGGTGTCCGAGCGGGAGAACTCGTCCAACAGCAGCGCGTCGCAGACGACCTTCGACTTCGAGCCGTGCGCACCCTTGGCGATCTCCAGCAGACCGCGGTAGGAGCCGCGGCCGCCGTCCTTGGAGATCGACTTCGCGAAGATGTTCGAAGTCGTGTTCGGGGCGACGTGCACGATCTTGCCGCCGGCGTCCTGATGCTGGCCCTTGCCCGCGAACGCGATCGAGAGGATCTCGCCGTGAGCGCGCTCGCCGGTCAGGTAGACCGACGGGTACTTCATCGTCAGCTTCGAACCGAGGTTGCAGTCGACCCATTCGACGGTCGCGTCGGTCTCGGCCACAGCGCGCTTGGTGACCAGGTTGAAGACGTTGGTCGACCAGTTCTGCACCGTGGTGTAGCGGATCCGTGCGCCCGGCTTGGCGATCAGCTCGACGACCGCGGAGTGCAGCGAGTTGGCGCTGTAGGTGGGAGCGGTGCAGCCCTCCACGTAGTGAACGTAGGAGCCCTCATCGGCGATGATCAATGTGCGCTCGAACTGCCCCATCGACTCGGTGTTGATGCGGAAGTAAGCCTGCAGCGGCATCTCGACCCTGACGCCCGGCGGCACGTAAACGAACGAGCCGCCCGACCAGACGGCGCTGTTGAGCGCCGCGAGCTTGTTGTCGTTGGCCGGGATGATCGTCGCGAAGTACTGCTTGACGATGTCCTCGTGCTCACGCAACGCCGTGTCCATGTCGAGGAAGATCACGCCCTGCGCCTCAAGGTCCTTGTTGACCTGGTGGTAGACGACCTCGGACTCATACTGGGCGCCGACGCCGGACAGGAACTTGCGCTCGGCCTCGGGGATGCCCAGACGGTCGAAAGTGTTCTTGACGTCCTCAGGCACGTCGTCCCAGGAGCGCTCGGCACGCTCGGAGGCGCGCACGAAGTAGTGGATGTCGTCGTAGTCGACCTCGGCCAGCATCGGCGAGCCCCAGGTCGGCTGCGGCTTCGCGAAGAAGTGCTCAAGCGCCTTCAGGCGGAAGTCGCGCATCCACTGCGGCTCGCTCTTGAACTCGGAGATCTTCTCGACGATCTCCTTGTTGATGCCCTTCGGTGCCTTGTACAGATAGTTCTCGGCGTCGTGGAAGCCGTAGCGCTCCGTGTAGTCGGCGTTGATCTGGCCGAGCTTCTCGTTCTCGGTGAGTTCGGGCGTGGTTTCGTTGTTTAGCGTGGCGTCGGTAGTGGCCATCTATTCCACCTCCAGCTTGATCATGTCGTTATCGATGATCACCGGAAAGGTGTCCACCGGCTGATAGGCGGGCAGCGTCAACGGCTTGCCCGTCTTAAGGTCAAAGAGCGCGCCGTGGCGGGGGCACTCGATCGTGCAAGCCTGCTGGTCAAGGATGCCCTCGACCAGCGGCCCGTCGTCATGCGAGCAGCGATCCTCGATCGCGTAGACCGTGCCGGCGCAGTTGAACACGCCGATCTCAAGTCCATCCTGCTCGACCAGGCGCATCTCTCCGGGCTGCAGATCTCGGAGCGCGCAGATGTCAACGATCTCGGTCATCAGATCGCCTCCGCTTCCCACTCGACCTCGTGGCCGAGCGCGGCAGCCTTGACGACCTTTACGGAGAGCATCGCGCACTTCATACGCGTCGCCGAGATCTCGATGCCGAGCAGGTCAAGCACCGTGGTGTGATCCATCGCGAGCAGCTCCTGCGGAGTCTTGCCCTTGAGCTCGTCGGAGAGCATCGAGGCCGACGCCTGCGAGATCGCACAGCCATGACCGTCGAACGCCACCTTTTCAACCTTGCCATCGGGGTCGAGTGCGAGCTGGAAGGTGAGCTCATCGCCGCAGAGCGGGTTGAGGTCGTGCGCCTCCATGTCGGCGTCGTCGAGCGACCCGTGATTGTGCGGGTGCTTGTAGTGATCGAGGATGTACTCGCGGTAGAGCTGGTCGTCCATCAGAGCGCCATCACGCGTCGTACGTTTTCAAGTCCGTCCATCAGCCGATCGATGTCGGCCGAGGTGTTGTGCACGGCGAACGAGGCGCGGGCCGAAGAGCCGATCCCGAGCCGGCGCATCAGCGTCTGCGCGCAGTGGTGTCCGGTGCGCACGCAGACGTTGTCGCGGCCAAGGATCTCGCCGATGTCATGCGGGTGTGCGCCCTCGATCTCGAACGAGACCAGCGCGCCGCGGTCGGCGGCGTCGGCGGGACCATGGATCTTCAGTCCCGGGAACTCAGCGAAGCGCTCGAGCAGCTCGGCCGTGAGTGCGAGCTCGTGCGCGCGGATCGCATCGATCCCAAGCTCGTTGACGTAGTCGACCGCCGCGCCGAGGCCGATCGCTTCGGCGATCTGCGAGGTGCCGGCCTCGAACTTGCCTGGCAGCTCGGTCCATGTGGAGGTGGCTTCGAAGACCTGGCGGATCATGTGCCCACCGCTGATGAACGGAGGCATCTCCTCGAGCAGCTCGCGGCGGCCATGCAGCACGCCGATGCCGGTCGGCCCGTAGACCTTGTGGCCAGTCCAGGCGTAGAAGTCGGCGTCGATCTCACGCAGGTCGACCTGGATCTGCGGCACAGCCTGGGTGCCGTCGATCACCACGACCGCACCGGCGTCGTGGGCGCGCCGCGTCATCTCGGCGACCGGGTTGATCGTGCCGAGCACGTTTGAGATATGGGCGATGCCGACCAGCTTCGGCTTGCGCTCGAGCAGCCTGTCGTAGGCGTCGAGGTCAAGCTGCCAGTCGTCAAGCACGGGGATGTATTCGAGCGTCGCGCCGCGCTCTAGGCAAACCAACTGCCAGGGAACCAGGTCCGAGTGGTGCTCCATCTCGGTAACCAGCACGGTGTCACCCGGATTCAGGTTCGTACGCGCCCAGGAGTGAGAGACGAGATTGATCGCGGCGGTGGCGTTGCTGGTGAAGATCGTCTCCTCGACGGTCGAACCGAGCCATCCTGCGATGCGCTCGCGCGCACCCTCAAACAGTTCAGTCGCCTCTTCGATCAGCGGGTAGACCCCACGGTGAACCGACGCGCGCGTCTCCGTGTAGTAGCGGACCAGCGCGTCGACGACCACCTGCGGCGTCTGCGAAGTCGCGGCCGAGTCGAGATAGACCAAGGACTTCCCGTTGATCTCACGCGTGAGGATCGGGAAGTCAGCGGCTACATCCCGCATCTGTGAGGCACCAGCGGTCATTAGGCTACGGCCCCTGCCCCGTCCGTGACCCAGCCGTAGCCCTTGGCTTCAAGCTCCTCAACCAGCTCCGGACCGCCCTCGCGCACAATCCGGCCCTCGTAGAGCACGTGGACATGGCTCGGCTGCACGAGGTGCAGGATCCGCTGGAAGTGGGTGATGATCAGCACGCCGAGATCGCTGCCGCGCTCACCGAAGACGGTGTTGACGCCCTCGGAGACGATCCGTAGCGCGTCGATGTCGAGGCCGGAGTCGGTCTCGTCAAGGATCGCCAGCGAAGGACGTTGGATCGCGAGCTGCAGGATCTCGAGCTTCTTCTTCTCGCCGCCTGAGAAGCCCTCGTTGAGGTACCGGCGAGTGAACTCCTCAGGCACGCTCAGCATCTCCATCGCCGAGGTCACCGTCTCACGGAACTCCTTTAGCGGGATCGGCTCCTCGCCCTTGGCGGTGCGATGCGCGTTGAGCACGGTGCGCAGGTACTTGGTGACGGTCACACCGGGAACCGAGACCGGGTGCTGGAAGGCCATGAACAGCCCCATGCGCGCGCGCTCGTCGGTGGCGGCCGCGGTGATGTCCTCGCCGCCCCAGATGATCTCGCCTTCGGTCACCTCGAGGTTCGGGTGACCCATGATCACGTTGGCGAGCGTCGACTTGCCAGAACCGTTCGGCCCCATCATCGCGTGGATCTCGCCGCCGCCGACCGTGAGGTCAACGCCGCGCAGAATCTCCTTCTCGCCTGCTCGGACGTGGAGGTTGCGGATAACTAGGTCTGGCATCAGGTTCTCAAGCTCTCGATCAATTGCGTTTTCAGAAGTGTTTCTCGGGCGCAGCCGGCGCTCTATGCGGTGACGATTTCCAACGTGGCGCCGTCATCGCCGGGTGTGGCATCACCGTCGGCCTGAGCCGCGGTGCTCTGCGACTCGCGCTCTGAACGCCGCGAGAACTCGACGAGTTCAGCGAGCGTCGTGGTCTGCAGCGAGCGCACGATCCCGCCCTGCACTCGCGTCCACAGCAACTTGGTCGCGCACGGCCCGTTTCCAGCCTGCGGCTGATGCGAGCACACAACCCGCTCCATCTGATCGTGCACGAAGCACTCCATCGGAGCGATCGTGCCCTCGAGCGCCCCGACCACGTCATACATCGTGATCTCCGCGGCGTCACGCGCAAGCCAGTAACCGCCATGGGCGCCACGGGCACTCATCACGAGGTCAGCCTTACGCAGCCGCGCCACAACCTGCTCCAGATACGCGAGCGGCAGGCCCTCAGCGTCGGCGATCGCCTTCAGACTCACCGGGAGCTCAGGCTGCTGGCGCCCGAGCTCAACCATCAGGCGCACGCCGTACTCAGCCTTGGAAGAGAAAATCATGTTTCAAATCCTACCACCGCACTAGGTGTTGCTTGGCGACGCCGCCCGGAACCCTCCTCCCCGGTAGGGTTGAAGGGCCATGAGCACCGAGGTTCACGCACTTGCCAGCTCCGCAGACGTCGCCGCGTGTGCCGCGCTGGCGCGCACCGCGGGCCGCTTCGGGATCGACACGGAGTTCATGTCGGAGGGCCGCTACCGAGCGTTGCTGTGCCTGAGCCAGGTGGCGGTTGAAGACGCTTCCGAGCCGACCGGGATTCGCACGATCCTGATCGACGGCCTCGACCACAGCATCGACGTGCAACCGCTGGCCGAGTTGCTCGGTGACCCGGAGATCGAAGTCATTTTCCATGCCGGCCGTCAGGACGTCGCGATCCTGCGCCGCGCTTGGGGCACCGAGCTCAACAACATCTTCGACACGCAGATCGCCGCCGGGTTCGTGGGCGAGAGTGCACAGGCCGGCTACGGCAACCTGCTGAGCTCGGTGCTGAAGCTGCGGGTCGGCAAGACCGCCAGCTACACGCGCTGGGACGCGCGGCCACTGACCGATGAGCAGCTCAGCTACGCGGCCGAGGACGTGGCGCACCTGATGGCGCTCACCGATGAACTGCAGGGCCGCCTGCGGGAGACCGGACGGCTCGAGTGGGCCGTGGAGGAGTGCCGCCGTCTGGAGGCGGCGAACGATGAGCGTGACCCTGACTCGGTCTGGGAGCGACTCCCGCGCGTCAGTCAGCTTGAGCCGCAGGCGCGCGCGGTGGCGCGCCAGCTCGCCGCCTGGCGCGAGCGCACCGCGGCCGCCGAGGACCGCCCGGTTGGACAGGTGGTCCAGGACCCGCCGCTGCTTGAGCTGGCTAAGCGCCACCCCAAGGATCTCGGTGCGCTCGGGCAGATCCGCGGCATCCANNCCCCGCCGATCCCGCGTGAGACGCGCCGGGGCAGCGCCGACGCCTCCGACGCGCCCACGATCGCCCTAGCCGAAGCGCTGCTGCGAGCCCGCGCGATGGAGGCCGGCCTGGCATATGAGCTGATCGCTTCCCGCAGCGAGCTCGAGCAGATCATCGCGGCGGCAAGGCAGTCGGGCCCGGAGCCGGAGGTCCGGACGCTGACCGGCTGGCGGCGCGAGCTGGTGGGCTCCGACCTCGAGTCGCTGCTCAGCGGTCGCACGGCACTGGCGGTTGGCGAGAGCCGCCGCCTGGAACTTCACGAGCTGGGCTAAGCCTCCTCGGCTCGGCGGACTCCCGCCCGCCCAGGCTGTTCGGCACGGCGCGAGCGCTCGGCGGNNGGCCGGAGGGCCAGCGGGCCCACCGGCCCCGAAACCACTGCCAGACGCCGGACATCCTGTCGCTCCGTGTCACCTTCGTGCCAATCCCGACACATTCCTGGACCTCGGCTGCGAGGCGCGCAAAGCTGGGGCAATGACCACCCCGATCGCACCGGCCGCTGCTCCCCGGGGGTGTCAACTCGCCAAACCCGTCGGTGCCTCAGGGTGGTTTGCGAGTTGACACCCAATACGGTTGTCAACTCGCAAACGGCGGTCGCACGCGGGACCAAAACCCGCCACACGGGGCCAGCGAGCGCCGGCCGTGACGGATTTGGGCTGGATAGGAAACAAGATCCGCCAAGCGTCGTGACGCTAGCCGGCGGTTGGCGGGTTTTGGCTGTGCACGGGAATGGCCCCGATGCCGCCCTTGCTCAGCTGGCGGCGGCCCAATGCGGGCTGATGCACCGACAGCAACTGATCGCCGCGGGTCTTACCGCAGGCCAGATCAAGGTCCGGCTCGAACGTCGGCAGCTCAGGACCGTGCACACTGGCGTCTACACCGTTAACTACGGCAACGAGCCCAAGATGTTCAGGGAAACCGCAGCGTTGCTGGCCTGCGGTGGCCAGATCGCTTTAAGTCACGTCAGCGCGTTGCAGGCCTGGGGCGTGCTTACCGCCGTAGCCGGAGAACCGATTGACATCACCGTGCTTCGAGGTGGGTCGCGTAGCCAACGAGGAATCCGAGTCCATCGCAGCCGGACGTTGAGTCGGGCGCAAGTGCGGGCAGTCGCGGGACTACCGGTAACGGTTCCCGAACGGGCGTTGTTGGACAGTGCTCCGATGCTGACGCCGCGGCAACTGGAACGGGCGTTGGATGAGGCGTTGGCTCGAAGGCTCACGAGCTTTACGAAGGTCAAAGAGATGGCCGCGAGTCATCGGGGACACCAGGGATATGGCCGGCTCGCGGCGCTGGTTGAGGCAAGACGCTTCTCGACGGCCACTGAGTCGGAGGCGGAAGAGAGGTTCCTGGCATTGATGCGGGAGGCCGGGCTGCCGACACCACGCACCCAGGTCGAGATGCATGGGTTTCGGGTTGATGTGTATTGGCCGCAGGCGCGTTTCGCGGTCGAGATAGACGGGCTTCAGTGGCACAACCGCACCAGGAAGTCGTTCGAGCGTGACCGCCGCAAGCAGCAGGTTCTGCAGGACCATGAGATCGAGGTGGCGAGAACCACCTGGGAGCAGATCACGGAGGAGCGGCTGCAGCTGGTGGCTCATATAGCGCGTCGGCTCGAGGCGCGCACGATCGTCGCGAGTCTCTAACCTGCGAGCGACGATGACGACCGCTGCTGAACATATGGCCGACGCCGAACTGCTGGAGGCTGCTTGGGATCTCTCGCCGCTGGTTGACGGTGACGAGGTCCACGGCTTCGACCGGCTGCTCGACGAGGCGATCGAGCGCGCGGGAGTGTTCGCGCAGCGTCACGCCGGCAAGGTTGCGGAACTCGACTCGGCCGGTCTGCGCGAGGCGATGCTGGAGCTGGCGGCGATCGGTGATCTGGCGGGCAAGGCCGGCTCATACGCGTCGCTGCGATTCGCCACTGATACCGCGGACCCCGCTCGCGGCGCACAGCTGCAGAGGATGCAGGAGCGCGTCACGGTGATGGAGACCCAGCTGCTGTTCTTCGACCTCGAGTGGGCGGCACTTGAAGACGAGCAGGCCGATCGGCTGCTGGCTGGCGAGGGCCTTGAGTTTTGCGCGCACCATCTGCGCAGCTCGCGCCGCTACCGGCCGCACCTGTTGAGCGAGCCTGAAGAGAAGATCATGGCCGAGAAGAGCCTCGCGAGCGAGGGCGCGTGGGCGCGACTCTTCGGGGAGCAGATCTCGGCGGTCAAGGCGACGCTCGACGGTGAGCAGGTCTCGCTGGAGCTGGCGCTAAGCAACCTGCTGTCATCTGATCGCGAGCTGCGGCGGCGCAGCGCCGAGGCAGTGACTGAGGCGCTCGAGCCGGGCATGCGCACACGCGCGTTCATCTACAACACGCTGGTCTACGACAAGTCTGTAGATGACCGGCTGCGGAACTATCCGCATTGGCTGGCGTCACGGAACCTTTCGAACGAGGCCTCTGACGAGTCGGTCATGGCTTTGATCACGGCAGTGCACGGGCGCTACGACATCCCGCAGCGCTGGTACCGCCTGAAGGCGCGCCTGCTCGGGGTTGAGAAGCTCGCCGACTATGACCGCAGCGCGCCGCTCAGCACCGCGGAGACTTCGTTCTCATACGCCGACGCACGCGACCTGGTGCTCGACACATACGAGCAGTTCTCACCTCAGGCCGGAGCCGTCACGCGGCGCTTCTTTGAGGAGAACTGGATCGATGCGCCGGTACGGGAGCACAAGCGCGGCGGCGCCTTCTGCGCCTACACCGTGCCGAGCGTGCACCCGTATGTGATGCTCAACTACACCGCCAAGCGCCGCGACGTGCTGACGGTCGCGCACGAGCTCGGCCACGGTCTGCATTCGGCGCTGGCGCAGCCGCGCGGGATCTTCCATCAGACCACGGGGCTGACGGTCGCGGAGACGGCCTCGGTGTTCGGTGAGACGCTGGTGTTCGAGCGGCTGCTCGATGCGACGCCGGGCGGCGCGGAGCGCTTGGCGCTGCTTGCCGACCAGATCGACGGCATGGTCGCGACGGTCTTCCGACAGATCGCGATGAACCACTTTGAGCATCTGGTACACACGCGCCGGCGCGCGCAGGGCGAGCTGTCGGTCGACGACTTCAAAGACGCCTGGGTCGAGAGTCAGACAGAGATGTTCGGCGACGCCATCGAGATCACTGAGGGCTACCACGGTTGGTGGTCCTACATCCCTCACTTCATCAACAGCCCCGGCTACGTCTACGCGTATGCATACGGGCAGTTGCTCGCGCTCTCCGTATTCGGGCGCTACAAACAGGTCGGACCGTCGTTCGTCCCGAAGTACATCGAGATGCTCTCGGCCGGCGGTTCGCTCGCTCCGGAGCAGCTCGGCGCGATCGTCGGTATCGATCTTGCAGACCCAGGCTTCTGGGATGCCGGCTTGGCGCTGGTCGACGCGCAGCTGACCGCAGCTGAGTCGCTCGCCACCGAGCTTCACGCTTAGCCTCAGGGTTATTAGGCGGAGCAAGGCCGACTCGTAGTCAGCGAGCTCTTGCAACTCTGCTCGTCACTCGTTGCGTATGTCTCAAGGATTCGGCGCGAAGCGTCGAAGAGTGGCGCATATGAGAACACTGCGCCCCACCACCTTGCTGACGAACCTGACTATCCGTAGGCGTTTGATCGCTCTGACGGCGGCGCTCGTTGCCGTCTGCGTGATCCTCGTGGTGGTCAGCTTCTCGAGCTTCTCCTCGATCACATCGAGCAAGAGCCAAGCCGCCGATAGCAGCGCACAGCTGACGGTCGTCCACAACGCCTATGAAGCCTGGCTCACGCAGGACGACCAATCAAACATGTACGTGGCAATCGCCCTTCTTTCGGACCCATCAGATCAGGGTCTGCTGAACACGACGTGGCGGCAGGTGCTGCAGGGCGAGGCGACGGCCAGGCAGGCGATTGCGCAAATCGCCCACTACCCGTCGTCACCCGAACTCATCAGCGCCGTGCACGAGCTGGCGACGAATTTCGCCGCCTACAGCAGCTTCACTGCACAGGTTCGCTCAGACGTACTCTCGGGGGAGATCAGCGAGGCCGTGCAGGCGATGACGATCGGGAACCTCAAGTCGTCCAACGGCACGCAGGCAGCGTTCAACAAGATTGAGCCGCTGGTTCAGCAGAGCTTCAACAGCCACAACAACTCAATCAGCTCGTCAGTCAGCAGCGGCAAGACGCTGCTCCTGACCATCGCAATCCTGGCGCTGCTGTTGGCCGGCGGTCTGAGTTTCCTGATCATCCGTTCGATCACGACGCCCTTGGGCAAGCTCACCGAGGCTGCCGAACGGTTCGCGCTCGGCGACGTGGAGATCGACCTCGACGCCAGCGGCCGCGATGAGATCAGCACCGTCGCCCGCAGCTTCAACGACGCGATAGAGGCTCAAAAGCGGCTCGCCGCTACGTTCGCCGAATTTGCCGACGGGCACATAGGCGTGCAGCTCGAACCGCGCTCGGATCTGGACGCACTGTCGCACGCCTTCATCTCAATGCAGCGCAAGCTCGCCGCCACGATCGCCGAGATCTCACAGAGTTCGGAGATGGTCGCCTCAGCGTCGAGCGAGATGGCCGTCACCTCAGAAGAGACCGGACGGGCGGTCCAGGAGATCGCGGGCGCAATGAACAGGGTGGCAAACGGCGCCGAGCAGCAGGTCCGCGCGCTGGAGCAAGCGCGTGCCGCCTTCAGCGAGCTGAACGACGCCACACGGCTTTCGGCGCAGACTGCCGGCGAGACCGCCACTGCGGCTGTTGAAGCCCGTGACCTTGCGCGCAACGGCGTCAGCGCCGCCGAGCAGGCAAGCACGGCCATGCGGGCCGTGCGCGATTCGAGCGTCGAAACCACGGCAGCGATCAAGGCCCTGGGTGCGAAGAGCGATCAGATCGGTGGGATCGTCGCGACCATCACCGGAATCGCCTCGCAGACGAACCTGTTGGCGCTGAACGCAGCGATCGAGGCGGCTCGCGCCGGCGAGCAGGGCCGCGGCTTCGCGGTCGTTGCCGAAGAGGTCCGCCACCTGGCCGAGGAGTCCGAGCAGGCGGCCGCCAGCATTCGTCAGCTGATCGAGGAGATCCAGAAGGAGACCCAACGTACGGTCCAGGCCGTCGAAGCCGGCGCCGCCCAAACCGAGGGTGGAGTTGACACCGTCGAACAGGCGCGTGACGCCTTCGTGCAGATCGGCGACAGCGTCGATGACGTGACCGAGCGCGTGGAGCAGATCGCCGCGGCGATCCGTCAGATCGAGACCAGCGGCGAGCAGATGCGGGACACGCTGCTGCTGGTCGCCCAGGTCGCGGAGTCCTCCAGCGCCTCCAGTGAAGAGGTCTCTGCAAGCACCGAGCAGACGAGTGCCTCGACTGAGGAGATCGCGGCCAGCGCACAGCAGCTTGCCGCCACCGCCGATGAGCTGGAGAAGCTCGTCGGACAGTTCGCGCTCAGCTAGGGATCGAGCTCCGACAGATATTGGTCGCGGGCGAGGGGCGGTGCGTGAGCACCGCCCCTCGCCCGCGCTCACACCGAGCTGGTTGCTTGCGCGACGGTCAGTGATGCTTCGGACGGCGGGTGCGCGAACGCTCTTCCTGCGCCTCCACAACCTTCAAGATCAACTTGAGGTACTGCTCTACGCCGGTCGCCTTCGCGTCACCGTGCTCGAAGGCCAGGCGCCAGTCGGCCAGGTGGCCCTTGACCGCAAGCTCGTTGAAGCGATCACGGCGAATCTCCAGCGTTACCTTCGCGTCGGAAGGGATCGTCTTGGTCACCTCGCGAGCAGGCATCTCCACGCGATAGAGCTGAACATCGCCGCGGCCGTGGAGCTCAAGTCCGACGACGAGCGGGAGCGGCGCGAGACCCGGCACCTCCTCAAGGAAGCGTTGGATCGCCGTTTCGATCAGCGTCTTGGTGTCCGTCGGTGAAGTCAGAGGCGTGAGTCTAAGGGACCAGTGGGAGCCGATGTGAAGGTTGCGCCCGGCGGCTCCCGGACACCTACCCGGCTAGGTGCTCACGATCTTCAGTGGCGGCGGCCCGGCGAGCCGCGCCTCAACAAGGTCCTGCTAGGCGGCGGCCACCGTCACCGAGTCAGAGAGAATCGTGAGGCCGACGCGCTCCCCGACCCCGACCTCCTCGGCGTGGCTCGGCGCTTCCACCAGTACCAGCTGGCCGTCGTCGAGCTTCACCGACATCCGCATCGACGCACCCAGGAACGTGCGCTCGATCACCTCGCCCGACCCGGCGGGGTCGGGCACCGCGGAGACAGCCTCGGGCCGCACCAGCGCGTGCACAGCCGTGCCGGAGGGACGCCCGTCGGGGTTGCGCATCGTCAGCCGCTGACTCAGCACCTGGATCTGGTCGCCGTCGCCGATACGGCCGGAAATCCGGTTCATGGCGCCGACGAATTCGGCGACGAACGCGGTCGCCGGCTGCCGGTAGACGTTCTCCGGAGTATCGATCTGCTCGAGCCGCCCGGCGTTCATGACACCAACGCGGTCGGCGATCGAGAGCGCCTCGGACTG
>PLES01000140.1 GCA_003137075.1 Solirubrobacterales bacterium | reverse complement strand
GGCAGGGCACAGTCTCGCGTGCGGAGATCAAAGAGATGCTCGACTTCGTAAGAAACGTCCGCAACCGCGCTGCCCATCCAGGACGAAGCGCCCGTGAGCCAGGGCCCGAGCCGGATCAGCGCGAGTACGAACTCGCCTACGCAATCACACGCACAACGTTCGACTACACCTACGAGCACCTCGAGAGAGAAAGGCGCCGAGAGCAGCACGACTCCACAGTCGCCGATTGACGACGTGCTGATCGCGGCCGCCAACGCCCTCGCTTCCTGACACAGACGACGAGCCGAGACCAATCTTCCAACCGGGCACAGTGTGGTTCATGATCGTCGCGTGAACGTATTGCTCGGCTGGGCTATTCGCTCANNCTACCTTCTCGACGTGGCCTGGCGACGAGGCCGAGTCGGCCCACGTTGCCCAGTTAGTGTTGCTTCGGTTGCTACGGCTTCAGCGGGAGGCTGTCGGAATATCGGTGTTGTCTGCCGCGTTTAAGACACTTTCTGCATGGCCAAAGAATTCGTCGGTTGTGATCGTGATCAGTTGTTGTTGATGCCGCCGTCGTTGACGGAGTGGCTGCCCACCGATCACCTGGTTTGGACGGTGCTCGGGGCTGTTGAGCAGATGGATTTGTCGCGTTTCAATGCTGCGTATCGGATGGGTGGCGCTGGGCGTCCGCCGTTTGACCCGCAGGTGTTGGTGGCGCTTTTGCTTTACGCGTATTCGCGTGGGAACCGGTCCTCGAGGGGGATTGAGCGCTCGTGCTGGGAGGACGTCGCGTTCAAGGTGATCACCGGGATGCGGACCCCGGATCACTCGACGATCGCGGAGTTCCGCCGCCGGCACGAGGCGGATATCGCTGAGTTGTTCGACGACGTGCTGGGGCTGTGTCGTGAGGCGGGTTTGGTGTCGGTTGGGGTGATCGTGATCGATGGGACGAAGATCAAAGCGAACGCGTCGATGGATCAGAACCGCTCCTACCGGGGTCTTGTGATCGAGATCTTGCGTGAGGCGGAGGAGACCGATCGTCTCGAGGATGAGCTTTACGGCGATTTGCGTGGTGATGAGCTGCCGGAGCAGCTGCGCACACCGGAGGGCCGCAAGCAGGCGCTTGAGGATGCGAAGCGACGTCTGGCTGAACGCAAGGACCGCCAGACCGATGATGAGCCGGAACCGGAGAAGTTTCAGATGGATCTGGAGTCGGCGGTTCTTGACCGGCCCGCGCTGCGTCGCGGTGGGCGGCGTGAGTGGTTCCGTGTCGCCCGCCAGGAACTGGAGGCCCGTCGTGAGCGCCAGGCGCAGCCGATTGCGCGTGACCGCGATGACCGGCTGCTGGCTGCGCTCGATCGTTTTGAGGAGAACCACCGGGTCGAGCTTGCAGCCAACGACGCGTATGAGCACTGGCGTGCAACCTCACGGGACACCAAGGGTCGGGTCATGAAGGGCAACAGCAAACCGTTCACAGCACCCTTGGAGCCTGAGGGGACGATCAACCTTTCGGACCCGGACTCCAGGGTGATGCGGACGAAGGGGACACCGTCCCGCCAGGCCTATAACGCGCAGGCCGCAGTGAACGAGCATCAAGTCATCGTTGCCGCACAGATCACCGTTGACGCCGGCGACTTCGGGCACCTGGAACCCGTCTTGAACAGTGCCCTGGAACACCTTCACCGGCACGGTGTGACCGAACCCCCTGGAGCGGTGCTAGCCGATGCCGGCTACTGGCACACCCGGCAGATCGAGCAGGCCTGTGAGCGTGGGCTCGATGTGCTCGTCTCACCGGACGGCGGGTTACGGGACGGGAACCGACCCGGGTGGGAGAACGGGCTCTACGAGGTGATGCGCCAGAGACTCAAAACCGAGACCGGTCACGAGCTCTACAAACTGCGCAAGAGCACGATCGAACCCGTTTACGGACAGATCAAACACAACCGCCGGATCGACACCTTCATGCGAAGAGGCAGAGCAGCCGCACAGTCAGAGTGGCGGCTCATCACAGCAACCCACAACCTCCTGAAGCTCCACAACCACTCAATAGCCAACACCACCTGACACCGGGGGCACTTCAACCCGCCGCCGACGTGTCTTTCGACTCCCGCGGGTTACTGCCTTCCGGCTCCAGCTCGCATTTTCCGACGCCCTCCCCGGCAAGCGCTCGCCTGATGGGCGCCGAGCTCACAATTGCAGCGGCGACGGAGTGTCACTCGGCGACCGTGTCGGCGTCAGGCAGATCGCGACAGGTTCACGGTTCGACGGGTTCGGGGCCGAGCAGGCGGCCATTCGGATCTGCGATCGGCTCGACGTCGAGCGATACGGGGTCCATGTCGCGCGCCGTGATCGTGACGGTGAGGTCGTGGTGGCGTCGTACCGCGACCCAGTGAGCATCTGAGCTGCCGACCATGACGAAAGGCTCGAGTGTGCCGTCGATCATGATCTGGGTTTCGCCGACCGGAGCCTCGTGCGCCCCGGCGGCACGTCGGCGGCGACCGGCGCGAAACCACAGGGTCACGGCAGCATCGGAGAGGCCGTCTGTGAGCTCGTGCCTGCCGTCAGCCTCGATCCGTGCGGCGAACGCCTCACGAGCGATCGTGATCTCGCCTGGCTGACGGGGCGCGATTGAGGTGGTGATCTCGATCCGCGGTCGCGCCGCGGGCTGGGAGTCGGGCAGCGTCTCTCCCTGGGCAACGGCGAGGCTCGTGAGATCGCTGTTGTGTGATCCGCTCCCGTTGATCCATGCGGGCCACCCCTCGGCTGCGTAGATGGGGAACGTGACGCCCAAGAGCGTCATCTTGTCCGCGTACCAGCGCTGAACGGCCCGCTCTGCACGGACACGCGCGAGCCTTGCTGCTCGCGCCGCCGGGTCCTCCTCACCGGGCTCGGGACCCCGGGCTCGCATGATCCCTCCGACGTGCTCCTGGTGCCCGCACACACGACAGACGATCAGTGGATGAGGCTCGAATGAGTCGGTGCCCTTCATACCGCGCCCGGCCCGCCACTCCTCGGTCACGAAGTAAAGCTCGTACTCGATCTGCCCGCAGAGCGGGCATGGTTCCTCGGCATCTGTGACTGGCTCATGCGCGTACTCGCCGGGCATCGGCCGGTGAACGAACGCGCCCTCCGCATCGCGGTAGCCCAGCACCGGATCGCCGTGCTCACCGTCTTCGAAGATAACCGCGTACACACCGTCACCGACCATGGCCGCCTTGCGAACTCCAGTCGCCTCTACGGCCTCGACGCTCACCGCCCCCGTAGGGAGCAGGCCCCCGAAAAGCATCCGCTCGTCGCCCAGCCCGAGCCGGATCGGCGTGTAAATGTCCCACGGCTGGACCGTCTGACCGCGCTCCAAGCTCACGTCGTGGGTCAGCGCGATCTCGCCGTCCGCCTGACGAATGATGCCCTCGCCACCCGGCAGCTTGACCAAGACTGACGCCACCATCTCATTGTGACCGCTCGTGACACGGTCTCGCTGCCACGACGAGCGAATCGGGAGCCGTTTGCTACTCCCTGGTGCTACTCCCTCGCCTGAATCCCACCAAATCAGTTGCCTTGAGAGCCTGAAATCCCTTTGTCTAAGGGACTTCCGAAGCAGGGGAGACAGGACTCGAACCTGCAACCCCCGGTTTTGGAGACCGGTGCACTACCAATTGTGCTACTCCCCTTCGGTCGGGCCATTGTATTCGGCATGTCCGGGTGGGACCCGGTGGCCGGACCATTGGGTGGCGGTAAAGCTCTAAACTTCAGCATGCTGCGGGCGAAGTGTTGTGGTTGCACAAAAGCCTTCCAAGCTTTTAGGGCGGGTTCGATTCCCGTCGCCCGCTCTCCAAAGTTATGGATCAAGAAGAGGTCCTCGCCGGAGGGAACGTCGCAGCCCAGGTCGTACGGATCGGCGCGACGGTGCGTAAACCGGTCACGCCGGCGACGCCGGCAGTCGAAGCGCTGTTGGCGCACCTACGTGAGGTGGGCTTCAACGGTGCGCCGCGCCACTACGGTCGCGACGAGCAGGGCCGGCAGGTGCTCGAATACGTGCCCGGGCTCACCGCGCATGAGCGTGCGCGTCCGCTGACGACGCCGGAGCTCACCCGTGTCGCAGGCCTGATCCGCGAGCTTCATGACGCACTCGAGGGATTTGATCCGCCGGCTGGCGAGGTCTGGCAGGTTCTGATGCCTGCGGATGCGCCGGAACTGATTGGTCACTACGACCTCGCTCCTTGGAACCTGGTCATGAACGAAGAGCACTGGGTGTTCATCGACTGGGATGGCGCCGGGCCGAGCTCGAGGCTTTGGGACCTGGGCTACGCCGCCCAGAGTTTCGTTCCGCTGGCAGCGGGTGGCGATCCAGTCGCCGACGGCGCCCGCCTGCGGCAATTCGCTGATGCCTACCGGCTCAGCGAACAGCAACGCAGAGAGCTACCCGCTCATGCCGCCCGGCGCGCGCGGGCGATGTCTGACCTCCTGACGCGAGCTTCCGTGACCGGCGAACAGCCGTGGGCGCGCCTGCATTCAGAGGGCCATGGCACCTACTGGGGTGGGGCCGCCGACTACATCGACCTCAATCGCGAGCGCTGGTCCGAGCTGCTCGGCTGACGAGGAATGCTGACGGGTGAGGGCATTCTTGCCGCCCTTGCATTGCTCCGTTTCACTTCGAAGCACCAGATCGCGCCCGCCGTGATCAAGCAGCTTGAGAAGGCAGGTCCACGCGGCGCGACCGGTCCGGCCGGTGTAGCCGGTGCGGCTGGAACGCCCGGAGTCGCCGGAGCGTTCAGCGCTTCGAACGTGACCACGGTCAGCTCCGCCGACACAACGATCCCGGCATTTCCGGCGGATCAGACGGTCGAGGCCACGGCGACATGCCCGGCTGGAGACACTGTGATCGGGGGCGGGTTCCGCGGCGGCTCGACTCCGCCGATCGACGCGACCGTGTCGACCGACGGTCCTTCAGGGACCAACGCGTGGGCGGTGAGCATCACCGACGACAACTCTGGTGCGACGGCGGACTTCTTCGCAGAGGCGGTCTGCGCCTCCTGAGAAGCCGCCAGCGGCTGGCCTCGGGCACCGCGCCCGAGGTCACTCAGCTGAACAGCGGTCGTTCTCGCGACGCGAGGCGTCGCGAGAACGACCAGCTCATTTCAGAGCTTCGCGGCGAGCTTCACGAGGCTCGCGAGCTTCGAGGTAGAGAGTCCGCTCTCAGCGGTCGCTCCGTACACCTTCGTCCCTGACTCCACGGCGAGACTCTCCAAGTCGAGCCCGGCCTCCTTCACCGTCACGAGGTACGCCTCGCTCCCGAGACTGGGGTACGGCACGACCTTCACGCCGACTCCAGACAACGCGTGCTCCTGGTCAACGAGCTTCTTAAAGTCCGCAGCCGTCAGCGATCGCGAGAGCGTCTCAAGCGACACGTCGACCGTCTTCTTGATGGCCGCGATGGTGGTCTCTGAGCCGTAGGCGCAGTTCAGCACCGAGAAGGCGATGTCGTCGTTCTCCTTGGATGCCTTCTCGTTGAGGATCGTTCCGGCCGCCGCCGGAACCGTGCGCCCAATGATCGATGAGACCGATGAGGCGCTCACTTTGCTGCACAGCTGCGTCGCCTTCGATGGTGCCGTGCTGGCGGCCGCCGGTCCTGCACAGACGCTCACACCCGCAACTACAGCGGCCAATGCCGCGATCCTTCGTGTCATGCCCAGCCCCCAGAGTGGTCTTTGTTCGCAACCGCAGTCGCCCCGAGACCTGTGTGTCCCGATCAAGCCAATTTAACCCAGGCTCTGGACGGGCGCGTCGGTTGTAGTCGGTTGTGTCTAGGTCTTTGCGGCTCGCATCGCGGCCTTATGCGCACGCTTGCCGGCCTGGTACTCGTGCAGCGTCTCCAGCGAGCTGACGTCACCCAAGGTCGGATGATCCGGTACGAGGCCCTCGGCGACGCTGATACCAAAGCGCCTGGCCAGGACGGCGCTGAGTGATTTGATCTTCATTTCACCGAAGCCCGGCAGCGCAGCCAGGCGGGCGCGTAGGTCCTCAGCGTTGGATGCCTCTGACCAGATCCGGCTCGCGTCGCCGCCGTACTCGTCTCGCACCACCGCCGCAAGTTCGCTGACGCGCTGTGCCATCGCGCCGGGGAAGCGATGGACGGCGGGCTTTTCGCGGAAAACGGCGTCGAGATCTGCCGTGGCGAGCGTCGCGGCGTCCAGTGAGCCGAGCCGTGCCCGGATCACGAGCGGCCCGCTGAAGGCCTTCTGCACCGTCACCTGCTGATCCAGCACAAACCCGATCAGCAGTGCCATCGGATCAGAGCCGATCAGCACGTTGGCGTCGTCAGACTCGGTGAAAAACAGGCGCTCGGTCATGGCTGCAGGCTATCTGCCGACGATGCCGACTACCTAAGATTGACTCATGGCTTCACGAACATGGTTCATCACAGGTACCTCGCGCGGATTCGGGCGCGAATGGGCCGTCGCGGCACTTGCCCGCGGCGACCGCGTGGTCGGAACGGCCCGCAACCCCAGCACGCTCGATGACCTCACCGAGCAATACCCCGACACCTTCCTGGCGCTGGCGCTCGACGTGACAGATCGAGAGGCCGCGTTTGCGACCGTCAAGCAGGCCAGCGAGCACTTTGACGGGCTCGACATCGTCGTCAACAACGCCGGCTATGGGCACTTCGGCATGATTGAGGAAATCAGCGAGCAGGACGCTCGTGATCAGCTCGAGACGAACGTCTTCGGGGCGCTTTGGGTCACGCAGGCCGCACTTCCGTACCTGCGAGCCCAGGGACACGGGCACTTTCTGCAGGTCTCCTCGATCGGCGGCATCACCGCGTTCAGGGGAGTTGGGATCTATCACGCCTCGAAGTGGGCGCTTGAGGGCTTCAGCCAGGCGCTCGCAATTGAGGTCAAAGACTTCGGCGTGCACGTGACACTGATTGAGCCCGGTGGCTTCGCCACCGATTGGGCCGACGCCTCGGCGCGACGCTCCGAGCAGCTCGAGCCCTACAAGGCGGTTTGGGCGGAGCGGCAGGCACAGCGCGACTCCCAGCGACGCGGCGACCCGCAGGCATCGGCAGCCGCAGTTATGAAGCTGGTCGACGCTGACCCGCCGCCGCTGCGCTGCTTCCTGGGCACGGCCCCGCTTGGCATGGCCGAGGCCGACTACGAGGGCAGGCTCAAGACCTGGCACGAATGGCAGGCCGTCGCCGAGCTTGCGCAAGGGGAGAGCTAGCTGGCTGGCTTGAGTCTTGGCGGCGCTACAGCTACCCGGCGCTGGGGCGGGTCCAGCGGTCGAGCACCATCAGCGTCTTGGTGCCGGTCACGCGTCCGGTGCGCCGCAGGCGGTTGACGACCTCGCGCAGGTGCTCAACGTCATCGACGCGGATCCGCAGCAGCGCGTCGGGGTCGCCGGCCATCGTGAAGACCTCGTGGATCTCCGGGATCTCCTTGACCTCACGCAGAATCTCATCGATATCGGTATCGCCGGCGAAACGCAGCTCAGTGAAGGCGTCGATCGAGGGCCCGATCATCGCGTGATCGAGCACGACCGTATAGCCGGCGATCACGCCGATCTGCTGGAGCCGGTCGATCCGGCGCTTGACCGGCGCCGGGGAGAGATTCACACGTGCCGCGATATCAGCGATCGTGCGACGGGCGTCGTCACTGAGCAGCTCCAGGATCCGTCGGTCTGTCTCATCGAGTTTCAACTCGCCGGCCATGCTGCTGAGACTAGCGGCAATACCGAGATACGCGCAAGAAAAGCGCGCAGAACCGCCGGCAAACCTCCTAAAGCATGCGTCTGCGGCCGGATCGCTGCGGATGAGTTGCGTGAAGGCCCGGTTCGATCTTTGCTACCAAAATCTGCATTCATCAGGAGGAGCAGCGATGTCTGAAGCGGGAGAGCAGGGTTGGTTTGGCAGCGAGCAGCTGGTGCTGTGTCGCGACGATGAGGTCGGGTTGCGCGCCGTCATCGCGATCGACGACACCACACTCGGGCCAGGGCTCGGCGGAGTGCGCTGCGTGGCGTACCCGAACGAGCGGGCGGCGGTGGTCGAGGCGCAGCGTCTGAGCGCGGCAATGACCCTCAAGAACGCGTCCGCCGGGCTGCCCTATGGCGGCGCCAAGTCGGTGATCCTGGCGCCCGAGCCGAGCGTCGACCGTGCCGCCCTGATGCGCCGCTTCGGCGAGTTCATCCTGAGGACCGGCGGGGCCTACCTACCTGGGGTCGACATGGGCACGAGCACCGAGGATCTCGCGATCGCCGGCCGGTCCGGCGCAGAGGTCTCCTGCTCGACTGAGGATCCCTCGCCGTGGACGGCGCTAGGGGTGGCGGCAGGCATTCGCGCCGCGGTCGCGCACGTCGACGAACGCGACGACCTGGACGGGCTCCGCGTGCTGATCCAGGGCGCCGGCCACGTCGGTGCCGCGCTCGCGCATGACCTGGCCGCTGACGGCGCCCAGATCGTCGTGGCCGACGTCAACGCCTCCCGCGCCGCCGAAGTGGCGCATGCCGTTGGCGGTCGTACGGTCGCGCCCTCAGAGGTGATCGGGACGCATTGCGACGTGTTCGCGCCATGCGCAGTCGCGCGGGTCGTATCCCCGGCCACGCTCGACGAGCTCAACTGCCGGATCATCGTCCCGGCCGCCAACGACACGCTCTCGGATGACACTGAGGCTTACCTCCTGGCGCGGCGCGGCATCACCTATGTGCCCGATTTCATTGCCAATGCCGGTGGTGTGATCCACATCCACGCCCTGCGCGTCAAACACGATCAGGCCCGACTGCGCGCCGACATCGCCCAGATAGGGGGTCGTGTGCAAGATTTGCTGGACGAGGCGCAAAGTTCCGGAGAGACTCCTTTGACCGTCGCCGTGACCCGCGTTAGCCGTATGCTGGCGCAGGCGCGAGAGGTCAGGGACGTCCACCACACCCGCGAGGTTCTTCACACGTGAGCACTCATACGCCGATCCGCTCCGACTTGACTCTCGACCACAAGTACACGGCCGAGTCTGGGCCGGTGATGCTCGGTGGGATTCAAGCGCTCGTGCGCCTGATGCTGGACGTCAGGCGTTTGGATCAGCGCCGCGGACACAACACCGGAGTCTTCATCACCGGCTATCAGGGCTCGCCGCTCGGCGGGCTCGACCAGGAACTGGTCCGCGCCAGGAAGTTCCTTGACCCGGCCGGCGTCGTTTTCCATCCGGGGCTCAACGAGGAGCTCGCCGCGACCGCCGTCAGTGGCACGCAGCTGATCGGGCAGCTCGAGGGCCGCTCCAAGGACGGGATTGCCGCCTTCTGGTACGGCAAGAGCCCAGGTCTTGACCGGGCGGCCGACGCGATTCGCCACAGCAATCTGACCGGCACCGCCCCGCTGGGCGGTGCCGTAGCCCNNATTCGTAGCCCTGATCGGCGACGATCCGAGCAGCAAGTCCTCGACGGTGCCGAGCGGCTGCGAGCCGATGGCCCGAAGCCTCGTGCTGCCGCTGTTCGCGCCGGGCTCGGTCTCCGACATCCTGACCCTCGGCCTGCACGCGGTCGCGCTTTCACGCCACTCCGGCACCTGGGCCGGGATCAAGGTGCTGGCTGATATCGCCGACGCCGCCGAGGTGGTTGAGGTCGGAAGCTCACTCGACGCGATCCCGCTGCTCGCGACCCGCGCCGAGCACGAGCCGCCGGTGCTGCTGCCGCCGTTCAACCTTGTCGCCGAGCACGACCTGTTCACCGAACGCCTTGATCGCGTCTACGAGTACTCGCGCCTGGCGCGCCTCAACCGAATCACGTTCGAGCCGCGCCGTCCGCGGATCGGGATCTTCGCGTCTGGGATCGGTTACCAGGCGGTTCAGCGTGCGCTCGCGGACCTCAA
Organism: Solirubrobacterales bacterium; assembly: GCA_003137075.1. Lineage (GTDB taxonomy): Bacteria > Actinomycetota > Thermoleophilia > Solirubrobacterales > Solirubrobacteraceae > Palsa-465. The sequence goes on along the minus strand of PLES01000140.1, from coordinate 282 downwards.
GCTCGATGAGCGCGACCTCGAGTCGATCGGGGTGCGCCTCGTGCAGATCTCGATGCCGTGGCCGCTGGCCGAGGCCGAACTGCGTGAACTCTCAGACGGCCTCTACACCGTGCTGGTGGTTGAGGACAAGCTCCCGTTCGTCGAGGCGCGCCTGAAGGAAGCGCTCTACCGCGACGCGAGCCCGCCGCTGGTGCTCGGCAAGCAGGACCACGAGGGCCGCCCGCTGCTGCCGCTCGCCGGCGCCGTCACTGCCGATGATCTCGCCGTTGCGCTCTGCCGCGT
>PLES01000078.1:20343-64738 GCA_003137075.1 Solirubrobacterales bacterium | reverse complement strand
ATGAAGACCGGCGAGGGCAAGACGCTGACGGCGACCACCGCGGTCGTTTTGAACACGCTCGCGGGCCGCGGCGTTCACATCGTCACCGTCAATGATTACCTGGCGCGGCGTGACGCGCTCTGGATGAAGCCGCTCTACGACCTGCTCGGCGTGACCGTGGGGATCCTGCACAACATGCAGCCATACGAGGAGAAGCGCGAGGCCTACGCGGCGGACGTCACCTACGGAACCAACTCCGAGTTCGGGTTTGACTATCTGCGCGACAACATGGCCACGACGCTCGACGAAAAGGTCCAGAACGGCGGCCGTCCGAAGCCCGAGGCAGGCGGCTCTGCTTACCACGCGTTCGCCTGCGTCGACGAGGTGGACAACATCCTGATTGACGAAGCGCGTACCCCGCTGATCATCTCGGGCGCGCCCGAACAGGCGGCTGATCTCTACGTGAAGTTCGCGAAACTGGCGCCGCAGATGGTGGCCGGCAAGACCCCGGAAGGCATGGATCCGCGCAGCAAGAAGGAGTTCCTCGCGGACTTCGACTTCGAGTTCGACGAGAAGTACGAGACCGTCTCCGTAACCGAGCAGGGTGTCGCCAAGGCCGAGAAGTTCCTTGGTATCGATCACCTCTACCGGGCCGAGAACGGGCCGCTGGTCAACCACCTCTACCAGGCGCTGAAGGCCGAGGCGCTGAAGAAGCGCGACGTCGACTACGCCGTGGTCGACGGCGAGGTGATGATCATCGACGAGCACACCGGCCGCATCCTTGAAGGCCGGCGCTGGTCAGAGGGCCTGCACCAGGCGGTAGAGGCCAAGGAAGGCGTGCGCGTCCAGGAGGAGAACCAGACGCTTGCCTCGGTGACCCTGCAGAACTACTTCCGCAAGTACGACAAGCTCGCCGGCATGACCGGTACGGCGCTGACCGAAGCCACCGAGTTCATGAAGATCTATGAGCTGCCGGTCGTTCAGATCCCGACCAACGCCAAGATGATCCGCGACGACCACAACGATCAGGTCTACAAGACCAAGGATGGCAAGTGGAGCGCTGTGGTCCGGGAGATCGGGTCGCGCCATGCGAAGGGCCAGCCCGTACTCGTCGGCACGATCTCGGTTGAGGTTTCGGAGCTGCTCTCCGAGCAGCTGAAACAGAAGGGCATCCCGCACGCCGTGCTAAACGCCAAGCCCGAGTTCGCGGCGATGGAGGGCGAGGTTGTGGCCGAGGCCGGCGCGCCTGGCGCCGTCACGATCGCCACCAACATGGCCGGACGCGGCGTCGACATCAAGCTCGGCGGCAACGCTGAACACCTGACCGGTCTTGAGCTGGCGAAGCTCGGCCTGACCCCTGAGTCTCCCGACTACCAGGAGCACTACGACAAGCTGCTGCCGGAGATCGAGCGCCGCGTTGAAGCCGCGCGCCTTGAGGTGATGGAGACCGGTGGCCTGTACATCATCGGTACCGAGCGCCACGAGTCCCGCCGGATCGACAATCAGCTGCGCGGCCGTGCCGGACGTCAGGGTGACCCGGGTGAATCGCGCTTCTTCCTGTCAGCTGAGGATGACCTCGTGCGCCTGTTCGCGGGTGACCGGATCTACCGCATCCTCGACCGCCTCGGCGCGGTCGATGAAGAGGGCTACGAGGAGCCGATCGAGGCCGGCATGCTCTCCAAGCAGATTGAGAAGGCACAGCGCAAGGTGGAGGAGCAGCACTTCCTCTCCCGCAAGCATGTGCTCGAGTACGACGACGTGCTCAACCAGCAGCGCGAGGTGATCTACCGCTACCGCGATGAGATCCTCGAGGGCCGCGACATGGGCGATGTCGCCCGTGAGGAGATCGTGCAGCTGATCGACCGGCTTGTCGCCGAGTACACGGCCGGCGACTTCGTCGAGGACTGGGACGTCGACGGCCTGCTGACGCAGGTCAGCGCAATCTTCCGCCCGAGCGACGAGATCCTCGGCGTCGACCCCAACCGGGTGGATCGCGAGGACCTGGCGGAGGCCATCCAGGAAGAGGCGCTCGCCCAGTACGAGCAGCGCGAGCAGGAACTCGGAGAAGATCTGATGCGTTCGCTCGAGCGCTTCCTGCTGCTGCAGACGATCGATCAGTACTGGCAGGAGCACCTGCACGATATGGACTACCTGCAGGGCGGTATCCATCTGCGCGGGGTCGCGCAGCTCGACCCGCTGGTCGCCTACAAGAACGAGGCGTTCGCGCTGTTCGGCGACCTCATGAATCTTGTCTGGTCGGGCTTCGCGCGCATGATCTATCACGTGCAGGTTGAGTTGCAGGAGGCGCCCGACGCGCCGCCTGCGATCCCGACCCACACCGCGAGCCAGGCCTCAAGCTCGGCAACGGGCGGCGGCCGTGTCAGCTACTCCGGAGGCACCGTGGCGACCGGCGCACAGGCGCTCGCCGCCGCGGCAGCTGGTGCGATGGGCGCCGAAGCGCAGGGCTATGAGCAGGTGCCCGGGGCGGCCGCAGCACCGGCAGCCGTGGAGCAGCGTCATGTCGACGAGAACGCGCCTGGGCGTAACGACCCGTGCTGGTGCGGGTCGGGCAAGAAGTACAAGCGCTGTCACGGCGCCTGACGCCTAGCTGAAACCCGTCCACGGCTGTGGGCCCCTCGGACGGACCCAATAGTCTCTGCGGGCAGCAATGTCCGAGCTGCCCGACCTTCGCGTATCCGATCACGACCGTGAACAGGCCGGGGCGGCGCTCAGCGCGCATTACGCGGCGGGGCGGCTTGACGATGTCGAGTTCGACGAACGCCTTGACCAGGTCTACGCGGCTCGGACTGAGTCGGAACTCAGGCCTGTGCTCGCTGACCTGCCGGCGCTGCCGGCGGCCCAGCTCGAGGTCCGGGCGCAGTTCGCTGCGAGGCGGCGGGAGCTGCAGCGGCGCGTGTTGCAGGAGTCCTGTGGCGGAATGGGGACCTTCGCGGTCTGCGTCTGCATCTGGGCGGTCGCGGGCGAAGGCACATTCTGGCCGGGGCTGATAGTCGTTTTCACGCTGCTGGCACTCGTCAAAAACGGCTGGGCGCTCTACGGACCAAACCCCGACCTCGACAAGGTTGAGGCCGAGCTTGACTCGTCATCGCGGCGGCGTGAGCGTCACGCTGAGCAGCAGGTGAGAGCCGCGGAGCGCCGTTACGAGCACGGGGACCAGCCGGGCAGCGGCTGAGCCGCGCTTGCTGGTGACCCCGTGCAGCTGCCGAGGCGCTACTGCTTGATGTAGCGGACCTTCGCCGGCGCGACCACGAACTTCTTGCGCTGCTCACCGGGGCCGAGCCACGGATAGTCCTTGCCGATGTACTTGTGGGAAAGCGCGTCGATGTGCTCGCGTGCGCCTTCGATCGCGCCCGTGGCGGTGCCGCGGATCTCGGCGAAGTGGTACGGGTTCGCCTGATCCAGGACGACGATGCTGACGCGCGGATCGCGATCGAGGTTGGACGGCCACTGGCGGCCGACCGCGCTGTTGACGGCCAGTTCGCCGTCGACGTAATCGATCCAGACGACTGTGCTGAGGATCGTTCCGTCGGGGTTGTATGAAGACAGTACGGCGTGGTTGGGGGCGGCCAGCAGGCTCTGCACACCCTCGTCTGTGATTTCGCTCATCGGCCCAGAATAAACGGTGGCATGGCTCGCTCCGGAGGCTTGAATGTGAACGGCGCTGCTAGGGTTGCCGCCGATGCCGTCAGTACCGCCAGAGCCGCTGTCGCAGCGCCTCGCAGCCATCCGTGAGCAGCTAAAACTGCTCTCGGACTATCTTTGACCCGGCTTCACTGAGTGAGCGCGCCGCCGCGCTCGAAACGCAGATGGGCGAGCCGGGCTTCTGGGACAACCAGGACCAGGCCGCGAAGATCAGCGCTGAGCATGCGCGCGCCAGTCGCAGGTTTGAGGTTTTTCGCTCGCTAGAGAGCGATGTCGCCGACCTCGACGCGCTCGCCGAGATGGCTGAGGAAGACTCGTCGCTCTCCGGCGAGCTCGAGGAGCAGGTCAGCGCTGTACAGCAGCGGCTCGAGGCACTCGAGGAGCAGCGGCTGTTCGCAGGACGGTATGACGCCGGTGACGCGTTCGTGACCGTCAACTCCGGGGCCGGCGGCACCGATGCGCAGGACTGGGCGGAGATGGTGCTGCGCATGGAGATGCGCTGGGCCGAGCGCCGCGGCTTCGGAGTTGAGCTGCTCGAAGCGTCGCCGGGGGAGGAAGCCGGGATCAAATCGGCCACCTTCCTGGTCAAGGGTGAGAACGCCTACGGCCTCTATGGCAGCGAGAAGGGCGTGCATAGGCTGGTACGGCTCTCGCCGTTTGACTCAGCCAACCGTCGTCAGACGAGTTTCGCCGGGGTCGAGGTCTCGCCCGTGGTTGAAGACGTGGGGGAGGTGGAGATCGATGACGACGACCTCCAGGTCGATACCTACCGCGCCAGCGGGGCCGGTGGCCAGCACGTCAACAAGACCGACTCGGCCGTCCGCATCACGCACCGGCCCTCCGGCGTTGTAGTGCAATGCCAGAACGAGCGCTCGCAGTCATCGAACCGCGCCGAGGCGATGAAGATGCTGCGCTCAAAGCTCGCCGAACGGGCCGAGCGCGAGCGCCGCGAAGAGATCGCGCGTGAGAAAGGGCAGGCCCAGGACGTCAACTTCGGCTCGCAGATCCGCTCCTACGTGTTGCACCCNNTACACGATGGTCAAGGATCACCGCACCGATTTTGAGATGGGCGACGCCAACCGCGTGCTCGACGGCGACCTTGACGGCTTTGTGCGCGCATATCTGCTGAAGGCCGCAAATGCCAACTAGCGGTTCCGGTGCCGAGCAGCCGCTGGCGCAGCAACCGACCGCGCCCTACCTGGAGGCCGTCACCGCCTACGGACTGCGCGGCTCGACGCGCTTCCATGTGCCGGGGCACAAGGGCGGCGCCGGCGCAGATCCTGGATTGAGGAGTGCGCTGGGCGACAGTGCACTGCTGCTCGACGTCCCTCAGGACATCGAGGGAATCGACATCGGTCCCTCACCGACCCCGTACGAACGCGCCGAGGCGCTCGCGGCCGACGCCTACGGCGCCGATCACTGCTGGTTCCTTACCAACGGGGCCAGCCAGGGCAACCATGCGCTCTGCTTGGCACTGGCGGGACCGGGCAAGCGCGTGCTGATGCAGCGCAACTCGCACGCCAGCGTGATCGACGGGCTGGTGCTCTCCGGCGGGCTGCCGAGCTTCGTCGCGCCCGAGTACGACCCCGAGCTCGGCATGGCCCACGGAGTCGAGCCGGCTGCGCTTGAGACCGCGCTGAGCCGCGTCGAGGGCGGAGTCGAGGCCGTGTTCATCGTCTCGCCGACCTACTACGGCATGGCAACCGACATCGCCGGATGCGCCGAGGTGGCGCACGCGGCCGGCGCGCCGCTGGTCGTTGACTGCGCTTGGGGCGCGCACTTCGGCTTCCATGACGCGCTGCCGCAGTCCCCGCTCGCGCTCGGCGCCGACGCGATGCTGGCTTCGACGCACAAGATCGTAGGCAGCCTCACCCAGTCGGCGATGCTGCTCGTCTCCGGCAGTGGCCGCGTCGACCAGGCGGCCGTGGGTCGCGCCGTGCGGCTGGTCCGCTCGACCAGCCCCAGCTCACTGCTGATGGCGTCACTCGACGCAGCCAGGCGCCAGCTGGCGGTGCATGGCGAGCTGCTGCTCGACCACACGATCCACGCCGCCGCGCAGGCACGCGCGGCGATCAGTGCTATTCCGGGCTGTGAGGTCGTCGGTGAGCAGTTCATCGGCCGGCCGGGGATCGCCGCCTGGGACCCGCTGCGCCTGGTGATCGACGTGCGCGGCACCGGCCTGAGCGGTTATCAGGTCTCCTCGGCGTTGCGCGCCAGCTACGACATCCATGTTGAGCTGGCGACTCACGCCACGGTCGTGCTGGTGCTCGGTATCGGCCAGCCTGTCGAGGCGCTCGAGCGCTTCGCGCACGATCTGGCGGAGACCGTAAAGCGCACCGTCTCGGCGTCTGGACCGCACTCAGCCGATGCTTCAGCGACACGCAACGCGCTGACCGAACCGCCGGTGGCGCTTGGTCACGACACGGCCGTGGCGCCGCGTGACGCCTTCCTCGGCGAGAGTGAGGCGGTGCCGGTGGACGAGGCGGTTGGACGCATCTCAACCGAGGCGGTTGCCGGATACCCGCCCGGCGTCCCGACGCTGCTGCCGGGAGAGCGCGTCACCGCTGAGGTGATCACCTACCTGCGCGCCCTGACCAGCGCCGGGGCTCGGCTGCACGGGGCTGCCGACCCGAGCTTTACGACTTTGCGCGTACTCGTCGCTTAGCGGCCCGCTCGCCCAGCTTCTGCTTGGATGCCCGCTTCCGCGTGGTCGTGCGGCGCTCGATCGCTGGGCTGACGGTGGTGCCAGGTGTGGCGCCGACATCGGCCACTACCGCGCTCGCCGGCGGAAGTACCACCGGGTAAACACCGTTCGATGGTTGCACCTCGGAGCTGTCAAGCGCGCCCGACCAGGTGCCCTGAGGGGTGATCGTCTGGCCGCCGAAGGTCACTTGGCCTGACCATGGCGCCGGCGCTGAGAGCGGCGTGACGGTCATCGTGCCGGTAGCAGGCACGGTCAGGTTCACCAGCTGCGAACTCGAGCTGCCGTTGACCAGCACCAGGTGCCAGCCCTCACTGCCGTACACCGACCAGACGCTGACGTTGGGCTGCAGCTGCCCGCTGACCTGCGTGAGCACGTCATTCGGTTCCAGCGCGTTGGCGAAGGCCGCGAGCCCGTAGAGCAGCGGCTCGGGCTGCAGCCCGCTGGGGAGCGCCGGGTTCTGCACGATCGCGGTGTTCGGAGTGTCCGCGCGCAGATGCACGTTGACTCCGTCGAGCCCGGCGTACATGAACGAGAACAGCTGGTTGAGCACCCAGAGGCTCGTCGCGAAGCTGTTGTTGACGCCGTTTACGCCGCCGCAGGTGCCTGAACCAAGCTCGGTCAGCCGGTACGGAAGGTTGAGGTTGTTGGCGAGCGTCATCAAACTGCTGAGGCCGTCAGTGGTCTCCTGATAGAGCGAGTTCTGCAGGTACTTGAAGACGGTTGGGTAAGTCGCGGTGCCCGGAGCGGCACACGCCGTGAGCGGATAGATGTGACTCGTTACGAGCCCCACCTGCGGGGCGTCATGCTGCAGCAGCACAGAGGTCCAGTTGGATTCGCCGCCGGTCGACTCCGGCCCCGCGAGCGGGATCCCCGCAGCGGTGCGCTTCAGCACCCGCGCGTAGGTTCCGAAGATCGACGCGAATGTGGCCGGGGTGAGCCCGCGCGCCCAGGCCGCGTTTCGGGCAACCGGGATTATCGATGCGTTGTAGTCGTCGGGCTCGTTCCCGATCGCCACGGCCATCAGGCTGTTGGCTGGCAACGTGTTCTCGGCGTCCTCGATGAAGTCGGACGCCATCTGCGGCGAGTGGGCGACCGCGTTGACGTTGAGGATCACCTTGCTGCCGGTCTGCTGGACAACGTCAGCGAGCGAATCCATCCAAGTCTGGTTGAGGTAGACCGAGAAGGCCGGATTCGCCTGGTATTGCGGCAACACCAGGCTCTCGTCACCGTTCCAGTAGGAGGAGTCGACATAGGTCCCGCCGAGACGCAGCACGAACGGGCCGTTCCCGTTCGTATTGAGAATGTTGTTGAGGATCGCCGCGAAGGCGGTGCCTTCCGGCGGGTTGGTGAAGTCCTCCATCTCTTCGACGTTCATCGAGAAGCCCAGGAAGGATGTCGGCACTGCTCGGACCAGCGTCGTGGTGACGTTGGCGGCCGATACGGGCCGGCTCGGGACGACCGGTGACGCGGAGGCGACAGCTGGCATCAGCAACACTCCGAGAGACCCGGCGACGAGACAAAGTGAGCGGAGTGTTTGTCGGAGCGTCAGGCGGCGCGAACGAGCGCTGGCGTTGACCGGCATGAAACCCAGGTTAGCGGCGCTCTTGGATTGATCCTCCAAATTGCCGCTTTTCGCTTTACTACACTCGCCTAAGTGAAGCTAGCCGGCGTGACCAGCAGTGCACACCTCACGACCAGGCGTCGGCTCCGCCACACGCTTGTTACCGCTGCGTTGCTGGCCTCAATCGCTCTCTGCGCCGCTCCCGGCGCTGCATCTGCCCAGCCAGTGCCGGGAGTCAAGGTCCGCGCCTTCACGCTCCGCGTGCCCGGCTTCACGGGAATGCGGGTCACGCCGGCGATCAGCACCGGACCGAGCCATCGTGCCCGCGTGAAGGTCACGTACATGGTGACGGTGACCGTCACGGTCACCGTCAAACACAAGGGCAAGAAGAAGAAGAAGAAGGTCAAGAAGCGGGAGAAGCGGACCAAGTTCGTGACCGAGACGGTCAACTCAACCCAGGATTGGGTGGTCGTTACCTCGGGGCTTGAGGCCGAGGTGCTCTCGGTCACCGCCGGGCGCAAGGTCGCTACCCTCGCCACCAGCCTGCTGCCTCCGGGGCCCGCCCCAGCCGGCCAGACCAGTCTGCTTCCCACCTACGGCAGCGTTGACGCCGACGGCTATGTATGGGTACTCAACTACTCGGCCGCGGTTGCACCGCTCTACGCGATCTCGCCCAGCGGTCACACTCAGGAAGTCGCGACGCTCTCCGGCGCGCTCACAGACATGACCGCCGGTCCCGACAACACGCTCGAGATGACCAACAACTCGGGCTTCATCGATCGCTGTGCGATCGACACGCAACCGCAAGCGTCCTGCACTGCGCTGCCGGTGCCGACCAAGTTCGACGGCGGCCAGGTCGACGCGATCGGCCAGGGCGGCGGGCGGGTCTGGTTCACCGACGACGTCGGTGAATTGGCGAGTTTCAACCCCGCCAAGAACAGCTTCGCCGGCCCCTATGGAGATTTCGGCGGTCACGTCGTCGCCGGCGAGGCGAGCGCGCAGCCACGCACGATCACCACCGCCGCCAACGGCGACCTGTTCGTAGCTGGGGGGGAGGGCTCGGATCCGCTCTTTGAGAACGACCTGATCCGTTCGATCTCACCGCACTCAGGCGCACGCCTGAGATCGTTCTCGCTCGGTCTCACCGATGTGGTGGCGATGACAACCGGTTCGGACGGCAACATCTGGTTTTTGAACGAGACCAACACCAGCACCGGTGCGGGCACGGTCGGTGTGCTCGAGACGGCCACCGGGGCCCTGCGTCAGTACCCGCTGCCCAAGGGCTACCGGCTGCCCGCCTCCGGGGTCGGCATCGACCCGGGACCGATCGGCAGCGACACCATCTTCTTCACGCTGCAGACGACCGCCGCCGGCGCGGCAGCGCTCGGCGAAGTCACCGGAATCTAGTCGCGTGAGTCGGAAATCCGGTAGTAGCCTCGCGAGTGGCTGGGGGCGTGGGCACGCACGTTTCGCAAGGCATGTACTGGTGGTACCTGTCGCGAGACGGGTGGGTCCACGTGCGTCCAGACGCCGCGAGGTGCACACGAATTTATGACTCACGACACTAGGGGAGTAACACGTGGACGTTGATCAGCTTGTGGCCGCCGCGCTAGCGGAAGATCTCGGCAGCGGGGACGTGACCAGCCAGGCCACGGTCGACCCGAATCTGCGCGGGCGCGCGGAGATCACTCAGAAGGCGCCCGGCGTGGTCTTCGGCTTGGATGTGGCCGCCGCGGTCTTCAAAGCGGTCGACCCGGACACGGTCCTAACGCAGACCGGGCCCGAGGGCGTCTGGCGCGAGAACGGGCCGGTGCTGGAGGTGGTCGGCTCGGCGGTGGCGCTGCTGGCGGCCGAGCGCACGGCACTGAACTTCCTGCAGCAGCTCTCCGGGGTGGCGACGGTGACGGCGCGCTGCGTGCGCGCCGTCGAGGGCACCGGTGTCCGCATCCTCGACACCCGCAAAACCGTGCCGGGCATGCGCCTGCTGCAGAAGCAGGCAGTGGTCGCCGGCGGTGGAACCAACCATCGTGTGGGTCTCTACGACGCGATCCTGATCAAGGAGAACCACAGCACGCTGGCAGGCGGGGTCGGCGCCGCGGTGCGCAAGGCTATGGCTCACGCGCCCGGTCTGCCACTGGAAGTCGAGTGCAGCACGCTGCCTGAGGTCGACGAGGCGCTCGACGCCGGTGCGCCGCGGATATTGCTCGACAACATGAGCCCTGCGCAGCTGCGGGCGGCCGTTGCGCACGTGGAGGGACGCGCCGAACTTGAGGCCAGCGGCGGCTTCACGCTGGAGACGATCCGAGCAGTTGCAGAGACCGGCGTAGACTTCATTTCAGTCGGCGCGCTGACCCACAGCCCGCCCGCACTCGACCTCTCGCTGTTGCTCGAACTTCTGACATGAACCTTCCGATGGCCGGCTACGCCGAGGCCCCGCTGATGCTCGAGAGCATCCCAGCACTGCGGGAGGAGGTCCGTGAGCTCGCCCGAGAGCGCGGCGCCGTGATCCTCGCGCACAACTACCAGCTGCCCGAAGTCCAGGACGTGGCTGACTACGTGGGCGACTCGCTCGGCCTCAGCCGCCAGGCAGCGGCCGCGGACGCCGACACGATCGTTTTCTGCGGTGTGCACTTCATGGCCGAGACGGCCTCGATCCTCTCGCCGGAGAAGTCGGTGCTGATCCCCGATCCTGACGCCGGCTGCTCATTGGCCGACTCGATCACCGCCGAGCAGCTGATCGACTGGAAAGCGCAGCACCCAGGGGCGGTGGTCGTGATGTACGTCAACACCACCGCGGCCGTGAAGGCTGAGACCGACTACTGCGTGACCTCGGCCAACGCGGTTGACGTCGTCGCGCACATCTACCGCGAGCACGGCGACGAGACCCAGATCCTCTTCGGCCCCGACATGTTCCTCGGTGCCTACGTGGAGAAGACGCTTGGGCGCAAGATGAGCGTTTGGGACGGGGAGTGCCACGTCCATGCCGGGATCCGTCCCGCTGACCTCAACGCGGTCCGCGACGCTCATCCGGGCGCGGACTTCCTGATCCACCCCGAATGCGGTTGTTCAACGAGCGTCATGGAGTACGTCGCCGCCGGCGATATCTCGGCTGACGGCGTGCACATGCTCTCGACCGGGGGCATGATGGCCTACGCCAACCAGAGCGAAGCCTCAGGCGCGCCGCGACGCACCGCGATCGTCGCAACCGAAACCGGGATGCTGCATCCGCTGCGGATCGCAGCGCCGGACACTGACTTCATTGCCGCAAACGAAGCCGCGTCCTGCCGCTTCATGAAGATGATCACCTTGCCCAAACTGCGTGACGCGCTGCGCGACCATCAGTACGAGGTCAAGGTTCCCGCTGAGATCGCAGATCGCGCGCGGCTGCCGATCGAGCGGATGATCGCTATCGGCTGATCCCGCTCAGCTCTCGTTGAGCAGGTCGAGTCCCTGCCAGACGGCGTCATGCACCACCGGCATCGAGCTGCTCTTGCGCGCGAACTCCGCGCGCGTGTAGCAATGCACCTCGGCTGGGGCGCCCATCTCGTGGCCGTCCCAGAGCGAGCCGGCAACGTAGACCCGTTCCAGCCAGGGGATCTCGTCGAACGCGTCGGAGACAAGTACCACCAGGTACTCGGAGCCGCGCTCACGCTGCGCCGGCGCGCCATGCTCGTCGGCGACCATGGCGCCGCCCAGGAAGGCCGCGTCCAAGCGCCAGCGATCCTGTACCCGGCTGACGTAGCGACGCAGCTCGGACCGATTTAGTGCGGTGGCCTGCACTGGCACGATTGTGGACCCTCCACCCGGTGGGTACAAGGGTCTTCACGGCTAGGCAACCCCAGCCTAACGCACGCTAACGCAGGCGTTGGCGCCGCTGCGCGTGCCCAGAGTTGCGCCGGCTCTTGCGCGAGAGTCCCCCAGAGCCGCCCCGGGTCNNGAGCGGAGCTCAAGACCCGGGGCGAAGCTCAGGCGATCTCGAACTCTTCGGTCTTGTGAGGGCCGACGCAGGCCACCGAGTAGTCGCTGGAGATGCCGGCGGCAACCTCGCGCACCTGATCGAAGGTGACCGCGTCAAGCTGTGCGATCGCCGCGTCGGGGTCTATGTCCTGGCGGTAGACGATCGCCTGGTTGGCCGCGGTACGGGCGATCGCGTTGGTGTTCTCAAAGGCGATCGCGCGGGCGCCGGCGGCATATGAGCGGGCGCGATCAACCTCTGCCTGGGTCGGTCCGTCCTCACGCAGCTCGTTGACGATCTCACCCATGCGGGTGAACGCCTCGACGCACTTACCGCTCTCNNCCGAGCAGCGTCGAGTAGATCGTCAGCGCCGCCCGCTGCGCGGGATCGGAGGGGTCGATTGACGGCCGGTACGACATCCGTAGGTGCGACTGGTTGGAGTCGCGCTCGGTGACCAGCACTCGCGGCGTATGCGCCGGGGCGGGGTCGTAGCTCTCAGGCGGGCCTCCCTGCTGGAAGCGCTCGAACAGCTCGTCGAGCTCGGAGTCCGAGCCCACCGCCTCGAGGTTTCCGACTACAAACGCGGCGCCGCGTGACGGCGACCACTGGCGCTCACGGAAGGCGACGATGCCTTCCCGCGTGAAGGTCTCGCTGAGGTGCTGGGCGGGGCCGAGCACCGGGCGTCCGAGCGGGTGGTCACCGAACACTGCTTCGTCGATCAGGTGCTCCGCGATGGCGGAGGGCTGGTCGTTGTAGCGAGCGATCTCCTGCACCACGACACCACGCTCCTTGTCGAGCTCAACCGGGTCGAGTGCGGCGCGTCCGACGAAGTCGGTCAGCAGGTCGGCCGCGTCGATCCCCTTGGTCGAGCGTGCCGTGATGTGGAAGGCGACAAGGTCATGGCTCGTGTAGGCGTTGAGCACGGCGCCGTTGTTCTCGGCCGCCTCGTTAACGTCACGGTAGGTCTTGTACTTCTCGCCGCCCTTGAACACCAGGTGCTCGAGAAAGTGGGCCATGCCGTTCTCTTCGGGACGCTCGGTGCGGGCGCCCGCGTCAAACGCAACCAAGAGGGTCACGGCACGGGTGCCGTCGACGGAGATGCGGTGCAGCGGCAGGCCGTTGCGCAGAAGCGTGGATTCGATCTTAGCCATAGGTATTCAACGTTAGCGACGTCCGTGGGCGCTAATCTGGTGCGCGGCAGCGGTCAGGCGACCGCTGTCAAAAACCCCCTGCAAATCCTGTTGCATCGGGCTTGGGCCCTGGCGTCGCTTAAGGGTCGGCCGCTACTGTGGCCTGACCCTATGGCTACAAAGCAACCACAGCTCAGCGGCCGCCGGAACGCCACTCGCACCCGCGCCTCCCGCACCATTTCACGACCTTCCCAGATGCCGAATCAGCCAGCCACATCGGCCCCGAACAACGCCGTTATCGAGTTTCGCGGCGTATCGCTGCGTTACGACAACGGCCACGCCGGCTTGGACCAGGCGACCTTCGCGATCGAGCGCTCGGACTTCGTATTCATGATCGGGTCGACCGGTTCCGGTAAGTCCACGGTGATGCGGCTGCTGATCAAGGAACTCGAGCCACAGGACGGCGTCATCCGCGTCGCGGGCCGCGACCTCTCGTCGATCTCCCGCAAGCAGGTTCCGTTCTACCGCCGCAACATCGGCGTCGTCTTCCAGGACTTCAAGCTGCTGCCGAACCGCACGGTCTATGACAACGTCGCCTACGCACTGCAGGTGACCGGCCACTCACGCCGTGAGATCCGTGAGAAGGTGCCGGACGTCCTGCGACTGACAGGGCTTTCAACCAAGCTCCACAACTACCCGGACCAGCTGTCCGGTGGTGAGCAGCAGCGCGTCTCAATCGCGCGGGCGTTCGTCAACCACCCGCCGCTGCTGCTGGCTGACGAGCCGACCGGCAACCTCGATCCCGAGACCAGCATCGACATCATGCGGCTGCTCTACCGGATCAATCGCACCGGCACGACCGTGCTTGTCGCGACCCATGACCACGCGATGGTGGACAAGATGCGCCGCCGCGTGCTTGAGCTGTCCCAGGGCCGGATCGTGCGTGACGAGGCCACCGGCCTCTACCAGCGTGATGAGTCCACGCGTGAATTTGTCAGCCGGCTGCGCACCGGCGACGATCGTCCTGACGGGATCTGAACCAGATGAAGCCCAACGTCAAGGCCAACTTCAACTTCGCGTTCTTCCTGCGCGAGTCGATGCGGGCGATGCGCCGCAACGCGGCCCCCAGCTTCGCCGCGCTCGCAACGGTCACGGTGACGTTGATCGTCGTTGGCGTGTTCATCCCGATCGTGCAGGCGACCCGCGGCGCCGCTGACAGCGTTCGCGCCCGCGTTGAGGTCGAGGTCTACGCCAAGGAACGGGCGACGCCCGCCGATGACGCCCGCATCCTGGCGGAACTCAAGGCGCTGCCGAATGTCCAGAAGGTTGTGTTCGAGTCCAAGGCACAGGCCCTCGCGGCGGCTAAGAAGCAGGACCCCGCCGCCTACGCGCTGCTTTCCAGCAATCCGCTGCCGGACACTTTCCACATCTATCCGACCAACGCCAACGACGCGCTTCCGATTCGTCAGGCGATCCTCGGGGTGGGCAACAAGAGCGACGGTCACGCGAAACTCGACCGCGATATCGCGACGGTCTCAAACCACACTGACGACACCCAGAAGCTGCTGACGGTCACACGCTTCGTGACGATCACCGCGGCACTGCTGGCGGCTTTGCTGACGATCGCTTCGGTGCTGCTGATCGGCAACACGATCAGGCTCTCACTGTTCGCTCGTAGGCGTGAGATCGAGGTCATGAAGCTCGTTGGCGCGACCGACTGGTTCATCCGCTGGCCATTTGTGATCGAGGGAACGATCGTCGGCGCGCTCGGCGCCGTGGGGGCGATTGTCGTGCTCGGGGTCACGAAGCTGGCGCTGCTCGATCCGCTCGCGAGCAACTGGACGCTGATCGCCGCGCCACGCACGATCTCCTTCATCTCGCTGGTGCTGGTGCTGGTGCTCTCCGGCGTGTGCGTCTCGGCGCTCGGCTCGGGGATGTCACTGCGCCGGTTCCTGAGGGTCTGAGACAGGCTCGTGGCCGCCGGTACCCCCGGGTACCCTCAGATTGATGTCGAAGCCGCCCGCACGGAAGCTAAAGCTCACCGCTGTAGTCGTCTGGCTGCTGGCCGTCGGCCTCTGGTTTGGCGGGCATCCCGGCTGGCTGCCGTCGCCGCTGCGCAGCATCTTCGTTTCGCAGAGCGCCAACCAGCAGCTGACCAACGAGGTGATGGGGCTGATCGGCAAGGACTATTTCCTGCCGGAGAGCGTCAAGGCCCTGGAGAACACGGCCACCCAGCAAGGGCTCCAAGCGGCGGTTTCAAGTCTCAACGACCCCTACTCGCATTACTACCCGCCGTCGCTCTACCGGTCGTTTGAGAACGTACTGACGCCACAGGTGAGCGGCATCGGTGTCGACGTAGGCGCGGAGACCGTTGACGGCGGCGTCGCGATCGAAGAGGTGATCCAGGGCTCGCCGGCCGCGAAGGCGGGCCTGCGGCACGGCGACATCATCACCGCCGCGAACGGCAAGAAACTCGGGGGGCTGAGCGTCGACGCGAGCAGCAAACTGATCAGCGGAGCCGCCGGCACGACGGTGCGGCTGGCGATCAAGCGCGACCAGCGCAAACTGACCGTCACGATCAAGCGCGCCGACGTGATCGTGCCGGTCGTGTCGGCGAAGCTGCTGGACTACGACGGCAAGCGCATCGGATACCTCGGGCTCAGCATCTTCGCTCAGGACTCGGCGGCCGAACTGCGCTCACAGGTGCTGACGATGAGTCGCGAGGGGGCGCAGGGGCTGATCCTCGATCTGCGCGACAACCCCGGCGGCTTCGTGACCCAGGCGATCGGGGTGGCGAGCATCTTCATCAAGCGCGGCACGATCGTCACAACAAGGGGCCGCAACGTGCCGACGACGGTTTACACGGCGCTCGGCAACGCGATCGCCACGAAGATCCCGATGGCCGTATTGGTCGACCGTGGCACCGCCTCATCGGCGGAGATCGTGACCGGGGCGCTCAAGGACCATCACCGCGCCACGGTGATCGGTACCAACACTTACGGCAAGGGCGTCTTCCAGGAGATAGAGCAGCTCAGCAGCGGTGGCGCGCTCGACATCACCGTCGGCGAGTACTTCACTCCGAACGGCGAGAATCTCGGCGCCGGCGGAGTAAAGGAAGGTAAGGGCATCGAGCCCAACATCTACGTGCCCGACAACCCCCAAGACCCGGGCCGCAAGGCGCTCGATGTCGCCGAGCAAACCCTCGCAAAACAGATCAAATAAGGGCCGCCAGTCTGCTCGCGGCGGTTCCGCGCGCCCGCCTGCGGGACAGGACACGGCCACGGCCGCCCGGGTTGCGATCATCGAGAAGCGCGGCAAGTTCCTGGTCGCCGAGCCGTTCTTCGGGCCCGGCCCGCGCCTCGCGGTGAGCCGCGACAGCCGCTACGACGCGGGAGACCTGGTCCTGGTGTCGCCGCAGGTCTCGGGGCGCAAGAGCCAGGGTTCGCGTGCAAAGGTCACCCGGCGGCTCGGCAAACCGGACGTCGCGCGCGACGTGATCGAGGCGCTGATGCTCGACCGCGGGCTGGCGCGTGGGTTTGAAGCACCCGTATCGCGCGCCGCGACTGCCAGTTCAGAGCTGCCAATCGGCGTTGGCGGCGGGCGCCGCGACCTGCGCAAGCTGCCGACCTTCACGATCGACCCGAGCAGCGCGCGCGACTTTGACGACGCGATCTCTGCCCAAGAGGCCGATGGCGGTGGCTGGGCGATCTGGGTACACATCGCCGATGTCAGCGCCTACGTGACGCCACGTGACGCGATTGACCAGGAGGCCTATAAGCGGGCGACCTCTGTGTACGTGCCCGGGGCCGTCGAGCCGATGCTGCCGCAGGAGCTTTCGAACGGCGCCTGCTCGCTGGTCCCTGACCAGGACCGGTTCGCGGTCACAGTTGAGATGCTGATCCGCGGCAATGAGGTCGTCAGTGCATCGTTCTACCGCTCACTGATCCGCTCCGACAAGCGGCTCAGCTACGAGCAGGTAGACCAGGTGTTCGCGGGTCTGGAACGGGCTCAGGGCGAGTGGGGCAAAGGCTTGGCCAGCGCTCGTGCAGCGGCACGGGCGCTCGAGCAGCGACGCTCAGCCGGAGGGGCGCTGGTGCTCGAATCTGCGGAGCCCGACTTCGAGTTCGACCGCAAGGGCAACATCATCGGGGTTGAGCGGGTGGCTCAGACCGAGTCCCACCGTCTGATCGAGCACCTGATGATCGCCGCAAATGAGCAGGTCGCGCGCTTCCTCGAGGTGCGCAAGATTCCCGCTCTTTACCGCGTGCACGAGCGCCCCGAGGCGGCGGCCGTCGAGCACATGATCGATCAGCTCGCGTCACTCGGCGTGCCGACGCCGCCGGTGCCAAGAGGTGGGCTTTCGCCGCAGCTGGCGGGGGAGATCGCCGGCGAGGCCTCGCGGATGCTCGCGGACTGGATGGCGGCCCGCGACGGGCGCGGCGCGCGGGCGCTGAACCGGATCGTGCTGCGCTCGCTCAAGCAGGCCTACTACGACGATCGCAACCGTGGCCACTCCGGCCTGCAGCTCGCCAGCTACTGCCACTTCACGTCGCCGATCAGGCGCTATCCGGACCTGATCTGTCACCGCGCGCTCTTGTCGGCCGTGTCCGGGGATGAGCGCGAGCCGGAGGCGAGCTGGGTCACGCAGGCTGGACCGCACACCTCGGCGCGCGAGCGCTACGCGATGACGATCGAGCGTGACGCCGACGACATCGCGCGTTGCTTTCTGCTCGCACGCAGGCTCGCCGAGGCCGGCGCAAAACGGCGTTCGGACAGTGGTGCCACGGGGTTCAGCGGGACTCCGACGGTCTTTGAAGGTGAGATCGTCGGGGTGATCGGTGCCGGCGCGTTCATCGCCTTTGGTGAGCAGGGCGAGTACGAGGGCATGATGTCCGTGCGCCGGATGCGCGACGATTGGTGGGAACTGAACGAGCAAGGCACCGCGTTGATCGGCACACGCAACGGCGGCGCACTACGTTTGGGTGACAGTGTGATGGTGATGGTCGATGGGATCGACGCCCCGCGAGGCAGGGTTGATCTGGTTCCAGCAGACCTGCTTACCGACTCGGAGTGAGAGATGGCGAAGGGCAAGAAGAAGACGGCGCCGGGCGATGTTGCGACAAATCGCCGCGCGAGCTTCAAGTACAACCTCATAGACCGCTACGAATGCGGCATCGTGCTGACCGGGACAGAGGTCAAGTCGCTGCGTGACGGCAACGCCCAGCTGAAGGATTCGTACGCGACCATCAGCAACGGCGAGATCTGGCTGATCGGCGCCTATATCGGTCCGTATCCCGGCGCCTCGCGGGACAACCACGATCCCGAGCGCACCCGCAAGCTGTTGCTGCACCGCACCGAGATAGAGAAGCTCACTGGGCAGACCAAGGAGCGTGGGTTCACGCTCGTGCCGACGCGGATGTACTTCACCGGCGAACGCTCGCGTGCGAAGGTTGAGATCGCGCTGGCGCGGGGCAAGGACCTCTACGACAAGCGCGAAACGATCAAGAGCCGAGACATGGCGCGGGACGTTCAGCGGGAGTTGCGCGAAGTCCAGCGTTAGCCGGTTTGGGTCTGTTCGGACCCGTCTGGGTGCCTTGATCCCCGCGTCAGGCGGGACACGCACTAACCTCGACCGGGTATGGAACGAACGGCCCAGGTCGAAGCCCTGGTTCTGCAGGTGGTCGCCGGTGATGATCCCGCCGCCCGGTTGCAGGCGCTCAGCAGCCTCCGTGGCGAGCTTGACTCGCTCGAGCTTGAACTGGCGGCGCAGGCCGTGCGCGCGGGCATGTCGTGGCGTGAGATCGGTGAAGCGCTGGGCGTTTCCAAGCAGGCCGCTCACCGCCGCCACAGCCGGAGCGTCGAATCGATCGAGGTCTCCGAGGCCGACCGGCCAGCAGGGGCCGAGGTGAGTGTCTCGGTCGCCGCAAGGCGCGCGGTCCGGATCGCTCGTCAGGAGGCAGCCCGCGCCGGCGTTGGCGAAGTCGGTACCGAGCACCTGTTGCTCGGCTTACTGCAATGCGGCGACAACGACGCCAGCGAGCTCTTGGACGGACTCGGGGTGACGCTTGCGGTCACGCGGGATGTCGTCGAGCCGACGACCGAGCGCACGCTGGAGGCGGTGCGCCCAGCCCAGGCGACGCTTGGCTCTGATGGGACATCGGCCGCCATCTCGCCGGTGGCGAAACGCACCCTGGAGCGCGCGCTGACACGTGCATCGGCCCGTGGGGCGGGTCGCTTGAGCGCCTTGGACATTCTTTACTGCGTGCTGGCCCACCGGGAAGCAGGCGCTGCGCGGACGCTCGAGCGGCTCGGCGTCGACGCCGAGGGCGCGCGGGCGCAGATCAAGGAGCTCGAAGCCGTCGCCTAGTGTCGGCCAAGCCTTAGCGCTGGGCTTGCTTGACGGCGGTTGCGAGTGCGTTCAGGTCCGAGTTGATCGTCGGCGCCTTCGTCGCGTCGCTGCTGTCAGTGGCCGTGCTGGCGCCTCCGCGATGTGGGGTGGTGTCCATGGCGATGCCGCGACCGCCCCCACCGCCGCCGCTCTCAGCAACCATTACCACGATGCTGAGAGTCACCGCCGCGAGTGCTGCCAGGGCACCCGCGCGTCGGCGCGATCGCGCGGTAAATCTGCGCCGAGCTCGAAGCGGCAGCGTTGGGTCTTCGGCGGGAGTTGTGTCCGTCCGAGGCGCCGCATCGTGTAGACGCGTTGCCTGGAGCGGCGGCCTGGGGGCTTGCAGCACCCAGAGTGCGCTGTGGGCATCAGGCGGTCTGTCACCGGGCAGTGGCTGCGTGAGCCAATTGGTCAGCTCTCGCAGCTCATCGTCGATTACGAGCCCCTCGGCAGCGCTGCGCAGGGTGACGCCCAAAGCGAACAGGTCGCTCTGCAGGCTGGGTTTACCGCCCGCCATGACCTCCGGCGAGAGGAAGCGCAGCGTTCCGACCACATCGCCCGGGCGGGTGATCCGGGTGGCGTCGTTCAGGTGCGCGATCCCGAAATCAGTCAGCCGGCCATGGCCGGCATCGTCGATCAGGACGTTCGCGGGCTTGATGTCGCGGTGCAAAACCTCGTGGTCGTGCACGCAGGCGATGGCTGACAGCAGGTCGCGGGCAAGCGGCGTCAGATCCGCCCCGGAGAGGTCGCCCCGGTCGAGCCGTTGCGAGAGCGTGGCGCCGGCGACGTACTCCATCACCAGGTACGGCCTCGACGCCGTGACGCTGTAGTCGAAGACACGTACGAGGTTGGCGTGGCTGATGTTGGCGTGCGTACGTGCCTCTCGCGAGAAGCGCTTTACAGCGAGGGCATCTGCGGCCAGCGCGTCACTCATCACCTTGATAGCGACCGTGCGGCCGAGCCGCTCATCGTGTGCACGCCAGACGGTCGACATGCCACCGGTTCCGGCCAGCTCTTCGAGCCGGTACCGGGAATCGACTTCAACGCCGACCGCCAACCGCTCTATGCGCATATCAGGGATTGCCATCGCCGCCTGATCCGTGTCCCCATCTGCCATGGCCATGCCCGTAGCCGGAGTGGCCGGGGCCGGCCTGCTGGTCCGTGTATCCAGCGGGTCCGGAGGAATCGCCACGCGCGGCCGCTGTCGCAGTGGCCCACCATGACTGGATCGCGCTCTGGACCGTCTCCGGAGTCGCAGGCCCGCCGGTTGCTGTCGCGGGCGCGGTGCCGGTTGTAGTCGTGGGCGGGGGAGATGCTTGGGGCGGGTGCGCCTGGGCCTGGGGTGTGGTCGCCTGAGCCGGGGTCGTGGCTGGTCCCGACATGCCGGCCGCGATCGTGGGCGTATCGGTCTGCAACTGTGCGGCGGCCTGCGACTCGGTGATCTGTGCCTTGAGTACCAGGCTCGCGGACGTGGCGGCGTTGATCGAGCCTGCTGCCTGCAGCGAGCGAACGTAGGCCGTGAACTCTGAAAGAGTGCCGTTGACGGCCTCTGCGTCATGCGCTGCGGCCTGCGAGCGGGTCTCTGCGATCAGCGCCAGCAGCTTTTGTGTCTGCGTCGCGGTCAGCCCTTGACGCGTGGTGTGACGCGTAGTCGTCTGGCGGGCGCTCGCTTGCGCGCCCGCCCAGCCGCCCAGCACAAGCGCCGAACTGGCGACGAGTGCGAGCAACAGGACCGCTGGATGCCCCTTCCGGCGCAGAATGCCCATACACACGTAGAACGCATGAGCGGCGCCAAGGTACGGGTCCGTCAATTGACGCTGACGGACCTGCCGCTCGGCAGGCGCTCGGCAGGGCTAGGTCCCACAGCTACAATCACGTAAGACGTACCCCCGGGGACGACAGGCTTCGACGTGGTCGGATCGTGGGGGTGGTTGCGAGTCGAGGGCCCCGGGAGGCCTCGTAAAAAACCTGGGAAACAATAAGTGCGGATTCGCACAACTTTGATCTCGGCCTCGCTGCTTAATATCAGCTAGCTGAGACTCAATCTCGCCCCTCACGCGCCCACCGCGAGGGTCCCGAGATCAACAGTGGGCTTGCTTACGTCAGATTTGTTCCCTCTGCCGTAGGGACTTTCAGGGAGCTGGTTCCGTAGAACCCCGCCGGCGAGGCGACTGCGGAATGAGATTTGAGCGCCGGATACGCTCGTAGACGCCATCTCTTACGCGACCGCGGACGCGGGTTCAATTCCCGCCGTCTCCACTGGTCAGCTTCCTGCGAAGGTCCACAAGTGGGCCGGAGCAGGGGGTCTGTCCGCGAAGGCTAGGCCTGCGAACTCGCCGCGGCGGGTCCAGCGGGCGTCTCAGAGATGATGCCCTTTCGAACCTGAGCCTCGTAGTGGCGCTTCCAGATCTCTTCAAGCGAAAGCGGGCTGCCGTCTCCCGGTAGATCAGGGTGATGACGCGCGCACAGGCAATGCAGACCGTCGGCGGTCTTGTGTTTGCCGATGCGCCAACAACGCGGCGCGCCGCAGTTGTGCCTTCGGTACACGGCGAACACCGCACCGATCAAGGTGATCTCGCCAACATCGGCGAAGCTGCCGCTCCAGAAGTTGTAGCCCTTGCAATCGCGGATCTGGATTGATGTCCCGCTGCAGACGCCGAGCGGATGCCATAGCCAAACCGGAAGTACAAACACGAAAAGCACGGCCAGCACGACGAGCGTCACAAGGCCGACCGGGAGGAGCTGTTTACGAGTCATGGCGTGTCAAACATCCAGCTATCCAGCTTGATCACGGCACGACACCACACGCCGCGGACGTTCTCTCGGGTTCGCGCCGAGAGGGCCGCCCAGGTCTGAGACTCAGCGCGGCGCTACGCGGCGAAGCGCGCTGCTGATGCCGCCTTGCGTTTGGCCGCTTCAACCTCGCGGTCCTTGGGCTGTGCTGTGGTTTGCAGTGAGTTCAGGAGGCGGGCAGAGGCGGCGCTGATCTCGGCGATCGCCGCTTCGAAGGCGGCTTCATTCACTGTGGACGGCTTGGTGAAGCCACTGATCTTGCGTACGTATTGCAGAGCCGCGGCCTCGACTTCGTCATCAGTTGCTGGCGGCTCAAAGTTGTAGAGAGTTCGGATGTTTCGGCACATCGCCTTAGCCTACGCCGTCGCTTTGGTCGATTCCAGAGGCTTTGAAGACCGTACGATTCACCGCATGGCGCATGCGCATTTGATCCCGATCTTCGATGGCCACAATGACGCCCTGACGCGTGACGATCACGCCGGGATCGCCACTGGTCGCCCCGGCGGCGCCATCGACCTGCCGAAGATGGCGGCTGGAGGGATGCGAGGCGGAATGTTTGCCGTCTACGTGCCGTCGCACGATTTCAGTTCGGACATGGTTCCCCGGGATGACGGCGTGATCGAACAGCGCATGCCGCCAGAGATCCCGCATCAGCAAGCGGCCACGTACGTGCTGGCCGCCGCCGGACGGCTGTTCGGGTTGGAGCGGGCCGGCCAGATCACGGTCGCGCGGACGATCGCGGATATCGACGCCGCGAAGGCGGGAACTCCCGAAGGCGCCGACCCCGAAGGCGCCGGCAGCGCCTCAGCTCCCGTTGCCGTGCTGCACTTCGAAGGGGCTGAGGCGATTGATGACGAGCTCGAGGCGCTTGAGACCTGGTACGCCGCCGGGTTGCGCTCGCTCGGCCCCGTCTGGAGCCGGCCCAACCGGTTCGGCCACGGAGTGCCGTTCATCTCGCCCTCGAGTCCCGACACCGGTCCCGGTATCACCGAAGCCGGCCACCGGCTCGTGCGGCGCTGCAGCGAGCTCGGAATCCTGGTCGACCTCGCGCATATGAACGAGGCTGGGTTCTGGGATGTGGCAAGAGCCGAGCTTGGGCCGGTCGTGGTCAGTCACGCCGCCGCCCACACGCTCTCGCAGGCGTCGCGCAACCTCACCGACCGGCAGCTGGACGCCGTCAAGGATTCGAACGGCTTGGTCGGCGTGGTCTTCGCAACTCAGTTCCTGCGTCGAGACTTTGCCCATACGACCGACACCGATCTGCATGAGCTCGTGAGACACATCGAGTACATAGGGCTTCAGATTGGGCTCGAGCACGTCGCGCTTGGATCTGACTTCGATGGCGCCAAGGTTCCGGACGCCGTGCGCGACGCGTCGTGCCTTCCCGTCCTGACGGCAGCACTAAAAGCGGGAGGCTTCTTCTCCGACAGTGAGCTTGAGCTGCTCTGCTGGGATAATTGGCGGCGCGTGATGGCCGCTTGGTGGAGATAGATGCCCGGCTATTCAGGCACCCCACAGACCCGCAAGCTCGGGCTTAGGCCCGGGCAACGTGTCTCTCTGGACGCGCCGCCAGATGGGTGGGCACTCGAGGACTCCTCGCTCGAAGTCACCTACGTCGAGGAGACTTCCCCGGCCGATGTGATCCTCGCATTCTTCACGGCCGCTGAGCAGCTCCCGGCGCGACTGCCTGGCCTCGCCAAGCGCATCCATCCCGCCGGAGCCTTCTGGGTGGCGTGGCCACGGCGGGCCGGGGGACATGAAAGCGACATCACCGACAACGTCGTGCGTGAGCATGCCCTGCCGCTAGGCGTGGTTGATGTCAAAGTCGCCGCCATCGACGACGACTGGTCCGGACTGCGGTTTGTCTGGCGCGTCGAAGAGCGTGCTGCAAGCTAGCGGCCCTGCGCAGCTCGCCTAGCCGCTCAGGGCCTGGTGCAGATCGGCCACCAAGTCCGCAGGATCCTCAACCCCGCAGCTCAGCCGCACGAGGTCAGCCGGGACCGCGGCGGTTGAGCCTTCGACCGACTGGTGGGTCATCGCCTGCGGTAGCTCAATCAGTGACTCGACGCCACCGAGCGACTCGGCGAGCGTGAACAACCTGGTGGCGGTGGCGATCTCGGCAGCACGGGGATGGCGGAAGCTGACCATGCCGCTGAACCCGGGCCAGGCGATTTCACTCACGTCCGGGATTGTCCGAAGCATTTCGACGACCGCTGCGGCGCTGCGCGCATGGGCCTCCATGCGTAGGTGCAGGGTGCGCAGGCCGCGGTGCACGAGGAAGCAGTCGAATGGCCCTGGCACAGCGCCGCCCGCGTTCTGGATGAAGCGCAGCTGCTCATACCACTGCTCGTCGCGTGCCACGACGACGCCTCCGACCACGTCCGAGTGACCACCCAGGTACTTGGTGGCGGAATGCACCGTGAAGTCGGCGCCGAGCTCGATCGGGACCTGGTTGACGGGCGTTGCAAAGGTGTTGTCAACCGCGACCAGGGCGTTGCGTTTGCGGGCCACGACTGCCGCGATGTCGACCACCGAAAGCCGCGGGTTCGTTGGGGTTTCCACCCAGATCAGGCGGGTCTCGTCGGTCACTGCACGCTCCAGCGCGGCCAGGTCGGTCTGATCGACCAGGTCATAGCGCAGACCCCAGCGGCTCATCACCTTGTCGACCAGTCGGTAGGTGCCGCCGTAGAGGTCGGCGGGCATGACTACGTGGGAGCCGGTCTCGCAGGCGACCGTGAGCAGCGCGTGCTCGGCGGCAAGTCCCGATGAGAAGCTCACGGCCGTGCCGCTCTCGAGGTCTCCCAGGGCGCGCTCCAAGGCCGCCCGGGTCGGGTTCGCGGAACGGGCGTAGTCGTAGTCCTCGAAGAATTCACCGGGGCGAGCCTGGGCGTAGGTCGAGGTTTGGTGGATCGGCGGGATCACCGAGCCGTAGACGGGATCCGGATCGAGTCCGGCGTGAACCGCGCGGGTCCCGAACCCGTCGCGCCGCGCCGCGTTCTCGTTGCTCACGAGACGAGCGCTTCGAGCAGATCGGTCCGCGTCACGACGCCGACCGGGCGACCGTCACGGGTAACCATCAGCGCCTGCTGGTCACCGACGAGCAGGCGAACGGCGTCACGCACAGGGTCCTCGACGGAGACGGCCGGGAACGGCGGCTCCATCACCTCAGAGATCTGGACCCCGAGAATCGCCGGGTCCTGGGCGGCGTGCTTGAGCAGCCCGCGCTCGCCGATCGCGCCGACGACGGTCGCCGGGTCGTTTGAGCTGACCACGGGTAGCTGGGAGACCCGATGCTCGTGCAGGAGCGCGATCGCATCGCGGACGCGGAAGTCGGTCTGCACGGAGACGAGCGTGGGGACCTCTCCGGCGTCGCTCTTGCGCGCCAGCACAGTGCCGACCAGCAGATCGGTTTCACGCTCAAGGAATCCGTACTGGCGCATCCAGCTGTCGGAGTAGACCTTGGAGAGGTACGAACGGCCGCCGTCCGGAAGGATCACGACCATCATCGCGTTGGCATCGTCGACCTCGGCCGCGGCCTGCAGCGCCGCATGTACCGCCATGCCACCGGAGCCGCCCGCGAGGATGCCCTCGGTCATCGCCAAGCGTCGCGTGGTCAGGAACGCGTCGCGGTCTGAGACCGCGATCCAGCGGTCAACGACCGACGGGTCGAAGGTCTCCGGCCAGAAGTCCTCGCCGACGCCCTCGATCAGGTAGGGGCGCACGTTCTCCTCGCCGCCAGAGTAGATCGAGCCCTCGGGATCGACGCCGATCACGCTCAGGTCGGGGTTCCGCTCCCGCAGGTAGCGCACGGTTCCGGTGATCGTGCCTCCGGTGCCGACGCCCGCGATCAGATGCGTGATCTGGCCGGCGGTCTGCTCCCAGAGCTCGGGCCCCGTTGAGTCGTAGTGGGCCTGGGAGTTGGCCTTGTTGCGGTACTGGTTCGGCTGGAAGGCGTCAGGAATCTCAGTCGTCAGCCGGTCGGCGACGCGGTAGTAGGACTGCGGCGAATCGGGCGCGACGTCAGTCGGCGCCAGCACCACCTGCGCACCGTAGGCACGCAGCAGGTCAATCTTCTCCTTTGACATCTTGTCCGGCATCACCGCGATCACGCGGTAGCCCTTGAGACGCGCGGCGATAGCGAGGCCGGTGCCGGTGTTGCCGGAGGTCGGCTCGACGATCGTGCCGCCTGGCTTGAGCAGGCCGTCACGCTCGGCGGCCTCGATCAGTGCGACCGCGACGCGATCCTTGATCGAACCGCCCGGGTTGAAAGACTCGACCTTTGCGATCAGTTGCGGGCGCAGTCCTGCGCCGATCCGGCTGAGTCGAACGAGCGGGGTGTCGCCGATCGTGTCGAGGATTGAGTCCTGGATGACTGGTGCAAGGGTTCGGGTATTCATCGCTCAATCTTGGTCGATTCTGCGGGGTTTGGTCAAGTCACCGCAGGATCTTCGAATTTGGATGCACAAATCGGATATTCTGCGCCGATGCCGCGTCCCTGGAGGTCTCCGCCGAATCTTCCACAGCCTGCCGTCGATCACGTTGATCGCGCGATGTTGGAACTGCTGGCCAGGGACGGCCGGATCACGAACCAGCGTCTGGCCGACGGAGTGGGGATAGCGCCGTCCACGGCGCTCGCTCGCCTACGCGGCCTGCGTCGCCGCGGGGTGATCCGCGGCTTTCATACGGAGGTCGATCTCGCGGCCCTCGGCCGGCCACTGCAGGCGCTGATCGCGGTTCGCCTGACGGTGCACGCGCGCGAGCAGATCGAGGCCTTCGATAAGGCGGTGCGTGAGCTGCCCGGAGTGCTGATGGTCTTCCACCTGACCGGTGTCAACGACTACCTTGTGTGGGTGGCGGCGGTAGATGCCCAGGACCTACGCGAGTTCGTGGTCGATCACCTCACGACCCACGAGGCCGTTTCACATGCCGAGACCTCGTTGATCTACGAGCACCATCGTGGTCCGGGGATCTGGGGCTTGGCCGACCCGGCCTGAGCTGACTCAATGCAACGGAACGCAGAGCTCAACCGGCCGGCCTCGCCGACAATAACTGAATAGCCGTTCAGCTATTCTGTTGTTCATGGCTCACGGCCACAATCGCCACGATCCCGCTGATCTCGACGCCGAGTTCACGCAGGCGGTGGCGGAGACGATGCAGGCGCTCGCGACTCCGAGTCGCCTGCGGATTCTCGGAAGGCTGCACGATGGTCCCTGCTCGGTTAACGAGCTGGCGACGGCTGTCGGCATGGAATCGTCGGCGGTTTCCCACCAACTGCGCGTGCTCAGACACCTTGGGTTGGTAGTCGGACATCGCGACGGTCGCCAGGTCGTCTACGACCTCTATGACGATCACGTCGGTGAGCTGCTCGAGCAGGCGATCTCACACGTGGAACATCTGCGCCTGGGGCGCAGCCGCACGGTGCCTGCGGTCGAACTGACCGAGGCCTGACCGTGACGCGGCTGACCCGGGAAGCGGCGGCTCACCCGCACGACCACGCGGGCCACGACCACGCCGATCACGAGCACGCCGATCACGAGCATTCCCATGGCCTGATCCACGATTCGATCAAGCGCTCGCGTGAAGGCGTACGAGCGGTTCTGATCTCACTTGTTGTGCTCGGCATCGCCGCGATCGTCCAAACGGTCATCTACATCCTCACGGGCTCGGTCGCGCTGCTGGCCGACCTGATCCACAACTACGGCGACGCGCTCACAGCGATCCCGCTGGGGATCGCCTTCCTGCTGCGTTCGCCGCGCGCTGAACGCGTTGCCGGGCTGTTCGTGGTCGCGGCGATCTTCATCAGTGCCTGCGTCGCCGGCGTCGAGGCGGTGCTGCGACTGATTCACCGCTCGCCGCCGACCCACCTCGGCGTGCTGGCTGCGGCGGGCGTCGTCGGTTACCTCGGCAACTTCATCGCCGCCCGCGTGCGGATGCGCGCGGGACGCCGCCTCGATAGCCCGGCGCTGGTCGCCGACGGAAACCACGCCGCCGCTGATGCGTATGTCTCGCTGGCTGTGATCGCCTCGGCGATAGTGGTCGCCATCGGTCTGCCGGTCGCCGACCCGCTGATCGGTCTCGCCATCACCTTCGTGATCCTGCGGATCACCTGGCAGAGCTGGAACACGGTGCGCGGTCACGAGCACAGCCACAGCTAGCATCGCCTCGATGCGAATCGCCTTTGCAACCTGTGCGATCTGGCCGGACGGCCGCGCCGACGACATTGACGTGGCCAAGATTGTCGGTGCAGAGTTCCGGATCTGGGACGACGAGAGCGTCGACTGGAGCGCCTACGACCGCGTCGTGATCCGTTCCGTCTGGGATTACAGCCACCGCGTGGATCAGTTCGTCGAGTGGTGCCGTTCAGTTGGGACGCAGAGGCTGCGGAACACCCCCGAGCTTGTCGCGTTCAACGTCGACAAGCGCTACCTAGCCGTTCTGCAGGCGCCGGTCGCGCCGACGACCTTTCTGGAGCCCGGTCACGATCTGTCTGCCTTTGACAGCGAGATCGTGGTCAAACCGAACGTCTCGGCCGGCGCGCGCGACACCGGCCGCTTTCTACCGGAGGCGGCCGACCAAGCGGCGGCGCTGGTCGCGGTGATCCACGCGAGCGGTCGCACCGCGCTGGTGCAGCCTTACCTCGCCGGTGTCGACGAGCTGGGGGAGACGTCCGTGCTCTTCTTCGGAGGTATGCGCTCGCACGTGCTGCGCAAGCGGCCTGTGCTTCGAAGCGCAGGGATCGCCCCGCTCGCCGATACCGCGCACGCCCCGGCGGCGGTGATGTTCGACGCGGACCTCGTCTCCGCGAGCACCGCCACGCCTGCTGAGTTCGCGCTCGCCGACGTCGTGCACGAGCAGATCACCGAGCGCTTCGGCACGCCGCTGTACGCGCGCATCGACATGATCCCGGGTCCCGAAGGGGAGCCGGTACTGCTCGAGCTCGAGGCGATCGAGCCGAACCTGTACATGGACCTCGTGCCAGGCTCGGTAGAGCGGCTCGCGACGGCGATCCTGGCTTCGTAGAGACAGCCTCTTCAATACCTCCGAACATCGGCAGCGCCCAGCCGCCGCACGTAATAGGCTCCCGCCGGTCCTATTCGAACGGGGGAAATATGAACGTGCCAAAGCCGGTTCCGGCGCAGACCGACAACGAGACGTGGGCGGGCGTCACCTACCACATCAGCGGCGAGCTGGTGCCGCAGTTGCAGGTCGAGCTGACCGGGACAACGGTCTTCTTCGAGCATCACGTGCTGCTCTGGAAGCTGCCTGAGGTGAAGATCGAGTTGCGCAAGATGAAGGGCGGGATCAAGCGCAAGATCGCCGGTGGCGAGTACTTCGTGACCAAGGCCGTCGGTCAGGGCCGCGTGGCCTTCTCACGCGACGCGCCCGGCCAGATGCTCGCCCACCATCTCAAGCACGGCGAGGGCATCGACGTGCGCGAGCACCAGTTCGTCGCCGCGACCGACGACCTCGAGTTCACCTTCGAGATGGTCAAGGGCATCCGCAACATGCTGCTCGGCGGCTCGGGCCTCTTCATCGACAAGTTTCGTGCGACCGAGGGTGACGCAATCGTCTGGATCCATGGCAACGGCAACGTCATGGAGGTCGAGCTCGACCACGGCGAGCAGATCGACGTCGAGCCGGGTGGCTGGCTCTACAAGGATCCGAGCGTCTCGCTCGAAGCGGTCAGCGCCGGCCTCACCGCGGGCCTTTTCGGCGGTGGTGAAAAACTCACCTGGAACCGCTTCACCGGCCCGGGTCGCGTCGGCATCCAGACGATGTTCATCGACCCCGCCGAGGCCAAGGTCGACGACCAGTCGGCCGTGCAAGGGGCCGGCGCGGCGAGCCTGCTGCGCGGGCTGATGCAGCAGTAGCCGGCGCGCGCACAACGCGAGTTATGTGGGGGTGGCCCGCTGGCCACCCCCNNTGTTAGGCTGCGCGAACCTATGAGCAACCTTTCAAATCCCGTACTCAGCCCAGCATTCCCGGGCGCCCACGCACCCGTCAACCGGGTGCTTGCCGACGCGATCCCTGGGGACCGCGTCCGCGACGTGCTTCTGATCTTCGGTGGGGCCGGCCTGACTGCTCTGGCAGCCCAGTTCAGCTTCCACCTTCCGGATTCGCCGGTACCGATCACCGCGCAGACGCTGGCGGTCGTACTCGCCGGATCGGCACTCGGCACCAAGCGCGGCGCCGCCTCGCAGCTGCTCTACATGGTCCTCGGCCTGTTCCTGCCGATCTACGCCGGTGGCACTTCCGGGGGCAGTGTCATCTGGGGCGTCGACGGCGGTTACCTGGTTGGATTTATTGTTGCCGCGGGTCTGATCGGCTGGGCCTCCGAGCACGGGGCCGACCGCAAGGTGTTCCTCGGTGTCGCGATGTTCGCGCTGGGTCAGCTCGCGATCTACGTGATCGGTGTGCCTTGGCTCAAGGTCGCCTGGCCGACTTCATGGGGTACCGCAATCCACGCCGGGTTCACGGTCTTCATTTACAGCGGCATCGTCAAGGCGCTGATCGCAGCGGCGCTGATGCCAACCGCCTGGCGCATCGAGCGCCGCGTTCGCAGCGGGCGCTGAGCCAGATCCAGCAGTTGTGAGGGGCGCGGCTTCGCCGCGCCCCTCACGCGTTTTCACCAAGACTTCACGCCGCCGCAAACGACCTGCAGTGGCGCCGCCGACGTAGAGCGAAATCTCACATCAGTCGTACATACTGGACCCGTGCCGACCGCCCCAATGAATGTCTGAGCAGTCCGTCGGCGCCAGAATCGCCCGCGCGATCCTGCGTTTCCTTGCCTGGTGCGGGCTGCTCGTGCGCGGCGAGGTGGTGCGGCGCGTCGGCGGTACCGCTCGCGCCCGTGTGATCGTGATCTTCGGGCTGGTGCTGGCGCTCAACGGCGCTGATCTGGCGACCGTCGGTGCGATAGCGCAGCCGCTGCAGAAGTCGCTGGGGATCAGCGTCACCGAGATCGGCCTGCTGAGCGCGGCATCACTACTGGTGGGCGCGATCGTGACGATCCCGGTCGGTCTGTTCGTGGACCGCGCGAAGCGGATCCCGATCCTCGCGGTCAGCATCGTGCTGTGGAGCATCGCCTCGCTGCTCAGCGCCTTCGCCGGTGGTTACTCCACGCTGCTGCTGACGCGGCTGCTGCTCGGCGCGGTGGTCGCAACCGCCGGGCCCGCGATCGCGTCGCTCACCGGTGACTACTTCCCGGCCCAGGAGCGCGCCCGCATCTACGCGTACATCCTTGGCGGCGAGGTGCTCGGCAACGCTGTCGGCTTCATCGTCTGCGGCAGCGTGGCGCAGGCGATCAGCTGGCGGGCAGCGTTCGTGCTGCTCGCGATCCCCGGTTTCTTCCTGGCACGCGAGCTCTACCGCACGGTGCCTGAGCCTTTACGAGGCGGGCAGAGCCATCTTCAGCGCGGCACCGTCGACCTGGTGCAGGCCGCCGCGGAGGCCCGCGCAAACGCTCACGCTGACTGGTCCGGGGATGGCCGTGAGCTGCCGCCCACTCAGGAAACGGAAACCGATGACATCGCCCGGCTCGCCGCACAGAAGCTCGGCGCGCGTCCCGATCCGGCGCTGATTCTGGTCGACGATCCACGCACGCTCACACTCGTGGATTCGATCCGTTACGTGCTCTCGATCCCGACCAACGTGTTGATGATCATCAGCTCGGCCTTCGGGTACTTCTTCTTCTCCGGTCTCTCGACCTTCGCGCTGCTGTTCGTGCGTGGGCACTATCACGTCGGTTTCGCGACCTCGGAGCTCGTCCTGGCACTGCTGGTCGGCGGGGCCCTGGTCGGCACCTTGGTCAGCGGCTGGCTGAGCGACGCGATCGTGCGGCGCGGTTATCTCAACGCCCGGGTCTGGTTCCCGGCGCTCTGTTATCTCGGCGCCGCCGTACTGCTGCTACCGGGCTTCGTCTCAGACCATCTGACCCCAGCGGTCTGGTTCGACGTCGCCGGCGCGGCGCTGCTCTCGGCCGCCAACCCGCCGCTCGACGCCGCTCGGCTCGACATCATGCCTGCCGGTCTCTGGGGTCGTGCTGAGAGCGTGCGAACGACGCTGCGGTCGCTGGCGCAAGCGCTGGCGCCGGTGCTGTTCGGCGGCCTTGCGGGCCTGATCGCCGGTATCGCGCCGCCGAAGCAGGCGCCGATCGGCACGCACCCTCCGGCCGTCTCGCCCGGCGAGGCGCGCGGTTTGGAGATCACGTTCATCGTGATGCTGGTGGTGTTGGTGGCGGGCGGCATCTCGCTGCTGCGGGCGCGTTTCACCTACGCCCAGGATGTCGCCACCGCCGCCGCCTCCCACCAGGGCTCGGGCGCGCCTACGGTCTCAACGCGAGCCTCGCACACGCTCGAGGACGACGCCGACCACCAGGAAGAGCGGCGCGTGCGCGAGCGCCGGGCCAGACGCTTACGCCGCGGTTCGTAAGGGACTCTTAGGCAACCCTAACCCGTCTCACGACAATCATTCCGCTCCGACCTCTAAGATCCACGGACCTTGACGGGACCGACAATTAGCGCGCCTGCAGAGGAGGCTCTGCTCGCGCCGGGCGCCGATGCGCCGCCGGAAATCTCTGAGAAGCAGGCCCGACGGCAGCGTCAGCTCGATCAGGGCGACATCCGCCCTGTCTCAATGCCGTTCATCGACCGGTTCGCGAGCGCGGTGGTCACGGGCGCACCGCCGATCCTGGTTCTGATCGGGATGTACCTGGGCTGGATGGACCATCTGCTGGTCTGGCAGGACCTCGTGATCTTCGCGATCTGTTACGCCGGAATCGGCATGGGCATCACCGTCGGCTTCCACCGGCTCCTGACCCACCGCAGCTTCAAGTGCAACCGCTGGGTCCGGGCGGGGTTCGCCGCGCTCGGCTCCGCCGCCGCCGAAGGTCCGGTGATCGACTGGGTCGCGACCCACCGCAAGCACCATCAGTTCTCAGACGAGGCGGGGGACCCCCACAGCCCGCACGCGTGCGAAGACCACGGCTTCAAGGGCGCCTTCAAAGGCCTCCTGCACGCCCACATCGGCTGGGTTTTCAGTGACATGGAGGTGGCCGACGAAGAGCGCTACGCCAAGGACCTACTGGCCGATCCGCTGCTGAAGTTCGTCGATCGCACCTTCGTGCTCTGGGTCGCGCTCGGCCTAGCGCTTCCGTTCGGTCTCGGTGTCGCTGTCAGCGGCAACGTGACCGGGGGCCTCTGCGCGCTGCTCTGGGGCGGAGCGCTGCGGATCTTCCTGATGCACCACGCGACCTTCAGCATCAACTCGCTCTGCCACTTCTTCGGCGACCAGGACTACGACACCGGTGACGAGTCCCGCAACCTCGCCTGGCTGGCTGTGCCGACCTGGGGCGAGGCCTGGCACAACACGCACCACGCCTTCCCGACCTCCTACCGGCACGGCGCCGACGCCCGCCAGCTCGATCTCAGCGCCGAGTTCATCGAGGTTCTCGAGCGGCTCGGAATCGTCTGGGACGTAGTTCGCATCCCCGACGAGCGACGTCAGCGCAAAGCGCGCATAGCGGCGTAGGTCCGATGGCGTTCTCGAACACCGCCGCATTGCGGCTCGAACTCGAACGCGCACTGCCGGAACGGCCTTTCAGCGTCTCCTTCTGGGATGGAACCAGCGTGCCCGCGACCTCGCCTGACGCGCCGACCTTCTCGGTCCGTTCGCCCAAGGCGCTCGCGACACTGCTGCGGGCGCCGGGTGAGCTCGGGCTCGGGCGCGCCTACGCGCAGGGTCTGATCGAGGTCGACGACATAGACGGCGCGATCAGTGTGGTCGACAACTTCGAAGCGCCGACGATCACGCTCAAAAGCGGCGCCAAGCTCGCGCTCGCGCTGCTGCGTGCCAACGGCCTGACACTGCCGCCGGCGCCGCCCGCCACCGAGCTGCGGCTGCGCGGCGAGCGTCACACGATCGCCCGTGACCGCCGCGCCGTGCGCCACCACTACGACTCCGGCAACGACTTCTTCAAGCTCTTTCTGGACCCGTCAATGACCTACAGCTGCGCCTACTGGCGCAACGGTGCCACCACCCTGGAAGAGGCCCAGAAGGCCAAGCTCGACCTGATCTGCAAGAAGCTCGACCTCCAGCCCGGCGAGCGGCTGCTTGACGTCGGCTGCGGCTGGGGCAGCATGGCGCTGAACGCCGCGCGCGAGCGCGGGGTCAAGGTGCTCGGGATCAGTCTTTCGCAGCCGCAGGTCGACGAGGCGACCAAGCGCGCCGCCGAGCAGGGTCTCAGCGAGCTGGTCGTGTTCCGCGTCTGCGACTACCGCGAGGTGGCCGAGTCGGAATTCGACGCGATCTCAAGCATCGGCATGGTTGAGCACGTGGGTGAGGAGCGCATCGACCTCTACATGAGCACGCTGCACGGCCTGCTGCGCAGCGGCGGCCGCCTGCTCAACCACGGCATCGCCAAGCTCGCCGACTTCGATACCAAGGACGAGGGCGCGATCTCCGAGCGCTTCGTCTTCCCTGACGGCGTGCCATTGCCGCTCTCAAGGATCGCCAAGGCGATGGAGCGCACCGGCCTGGTCCCGCAGCATGTTGAGGGCATCGGCCCTGACTACGCGCTGACCATCACCGAGTGGATCAAGCGCTACGAGGCCCGCTACGACGAGGCCGTGGCGCTCGCCGGTGAGGAGCGCGCCCGGATGTACAAGCTCTACCTGCGCGCCGCCCGCCAGGGCTTCACGACCAACTGGGCGACCGTCTACCAGGTACTCGCGACCAAGCTCTGAGCGCGGGGGCTCTGCGGCGCTCAGCTGAAGAGTTTGCGCGCGTACCAGTCGTGCTGGTCCATCACGCCCGGCAGTGCGAAGAAGTAGCCGCCGCCCACCGGTGAGATGTAGTCGACCATCGGTTCGCCGATCAGACGCGTCTGGTTGGCGATGAACTGTCGGTCGAGGTCCTGCTGGAAGCAGTTGAAGACCAGGCCGACGTCCATGTTGTCGTTGAGGTCAAC
Source organism: Solirubrobacterales bacterium (assembly GCA_003137075.1). Classification (GTDB taxonomy): domain Bacteria; phylum Actinomycetota; class Thermoleophilia; order Solirubrobacterales; family Solirubrobacteraceae; genus Palsa-465. The sequence goes on along the minus strand of PLES01000078.1, from coordinate 29,598 downwards.
GCCACGGTCGTAGTTGTAGCCGCGACGGAAGATGCGGCTCTCCTCGCTGGCCGTCGTGCGGGGGTTAGAGAGGCGGATATGAGCGCTCAGCGGGATCACGTAGCCGAGCGGATCGGCCTTGTAGTTGGGGATATCGGCCTCGTTTGTGCCGTCGAGTGGCGCTCCCGAGGCGCGGAAGCGCCCGATCATCTGCTGCTGCTCGGTGATCGAGACGCGATCCCAGAACTCGATGAACTGCTTGATGATGCGGATCACGTGGTAGCTGCCGCCGGTCGTCCAAGCAGGCTCACCGATCCCGTCGGTGACCCACAGCAGCCGGTTCGCGACCTCGGGATCGCCGACATTCGGATTGGCGATCCCGTCCTTGAAGGCGAACGTGTTGCGCGGCACACCGGATGGGCGCGGCGGCGGCACGAAGCCCTCGATCCGCCAGTTGAGCGCCAGTGCGCCGCGGGTCACACGCGTGATCTGGCGCATCGCGTGCAGGGTCGTGTCGGGGTTGCCGGCGCAGAGTTGAATCAGTACGTCGCCGCCGGTCTGGGCGGGGTCGAGGTTGTCATTCGGGAACGGCTGCATCGGCCGTAAGTGCTTTGGCTTCAGCGCCGTGAGCCCGAAGCGCTCGTCAAAGAGCGTGCTGCCGAAGGCGACCGTGATCGTCAGGCCATCGGCGGGGACGTCTGGGCCGAGCGTGCCGTTGTCAGGCGGAGGCGCGAGCGTCGTGGCGAGCTGGGCGGCTCCACCCGAGGTCAGGAAGCGCGCGGTCGCAGTCAGCGTCTTCAGCGTGTCGATCAGATCGGCCCGTGACTCGGCGGTGACGTCAAACGAGGCGAACATCCCGGACGGCGGCTTCGGCGTCGTGATCCCGGCCTGGTGCTGGCCGTGGAAGGCGACGGTCGCGAGCGTTGGATCGCCGCTGGGGATCACGATCGGAGCGTCAGCCAGCAGCGGGTCGTTCGCGCCTACCTGATCCTTGGCGGTGCCCGCGGCACCGGCATTTGAGGCGCCGCCGAGCAGCCCGGCACTGGCGGCGCCCGCCGCCGCGGCACCGAGTCCGGCACGGGTCAGGAACGTGCGGCGGTCGAGTGTCATGACCCGGGCACCGAAACCTGCATCAGTTCGGAGACGGGGGCGAGAGCCTCGAGCGCGGCGCCGGTCGCCTGATCGAGCGCCTGACGCTGACGCAGCGGCAGCTCGGCGAGGTTGCGTGTGGTCAGCGGGCCGCCGGCGGACTGGATTGCGGCGTCCACCGCGCTCAGGTCGCGGCTTCCCTGCGTGACGATTCTGGGTACGCGCGCTTCGAGCAGTGGTGACAGCACGATCAGCATCTCCCTGGTTGCGGTGACGTCGGCGGCGAGCGAGGTCAGGTCGCTGTTGGAGCCGTAGTCGTCGTCCTGGCTGAGTGAGTCGCGTAACGCGTCCTCCAGGATCTCGTGGCAACGCAATACCCAGCCGTCGAGCGCGAGCGCCGTGGTTGGGAGGTCGGCGGCGACAGTTGAGTGATTGAGCTCGCCGACCAGCGAGACGAGCCGCTTGGCGCCGGCGGCGGCGGCGGAAAGGTCATGCTTACGCCAGAGATCGAGCTCAACCTCGTGGAAGCCGGTGAAACGCGGGTTGGAGATCGTGCCCTCGAGCCCGCTGGCGGGACCGTCAATCTCCTCGCCAAGCTCGCCGAAGGCGCCATAGGCGTTGTCATCCTGCCCGATCTCCAGCCAGGTCACATGCGCGGTGAGCCAGTCACGTTTCGCGGTGCTCGGTTTGTTCGCCAGGGCCGCGGAACGAAGTGCCCGGAGTTGTGGTTTCAGACGCGCCAGCAGGCGGTCGACGTAGACCGTGTACTGAGCAAGCGGCTGGTAGAGCTCGACCGGCACGATCGGAGCGATCCGTGTCGCGACACGGGTGGTGGCGCTCACGCCGGTTGAGCTCAGGGACGCTGCCGCGGGGCTCGCCTGGGGGTGCTCAGTGGTCGCGGTTGCGGTTACGAGCAGTCGCGTGCCACCGCAGCCGGCTAGGAGCGCCGTACTGATCAACGCGAGCGCGCAGACTGCCAAGCCGGATCTCATCACGCCGCAGCCTAGGGCGCCGACGCGAGGCTCCTGCGGCCAGCTTGTAAACAAGTTGATGTCATCTAAGACACACGGCGATCACGGCAAGGTCACACCGCCCCTGAGGCGCAGGCGGACGATGCACGAGCACTCGTTCCTAAAGTTGATGTTTCGGAAAGGAAATCCCTCCGTGAGGAGTCTCTCGCGCCGTGGTAAGTCCATGGCCCATAAGTCTGGTGGCCGCGCGCAACAGCGTCGCAGCCTGATTGCGGCGTCGTTCGTCGCTGTGGTTGCACTGCTCTCTTTTAGCGTTGCCGCGTCGGCATCCACGCTGACGATCCCGATGCCAAGTGGTGGCACCGTTACGACAGGCACCGACCTGCCGACCGCTTCAAGCGCATACAACTCTGCCTGGCAGGGAGCGCCCGCCGGGTACAGCACGCCGGCCAACGATGGTCTCGGTGTCGGTTCGGGCCAGATCGGTCACGTGTGGGTGATCGTGCTTGAGAACCACGCGTTCAACGCGAACTTCACTCCGCTCGAGGGCACGCAGAACACCTACGAGGCGACGCTGCCTTCGCAGGGCGCACTGCTCACGAACTATTACGGCACCGGCCACTCGAGCCTGGACAACTATGTCTCGATGGTCAGCGGCCAGGCTCCGCTCGCAGACACGCAGGACGACTGCCCGTCGTACAACGCGATGAGCGGCTCGATCGACACGAGCGGCACGCCGGCGACCAACTCGGACTACGGCCAGTTCATGTCGGCCGCGGGCGCGGACGCCCCGCCGAATGACAACGGTTGCGTGTACCCGTCAAGCGTCAAGACAGTCTTCAACCAGCTCGACTCAGCCGGCAAGAGCTGGAAGGTCTACGCCCAGGACGTGGATCCGGCCGACAACGCCCCGGCATCGGGCCAGAACGTCGGCACCGCCGACTGTGGGGCCCCGGAGTCGACGGTCCAGGCCGCGCCGACCTCCGGCTCAGGCGGCACCTACGGCCTCAACGACGGCAGCGCCAACGCGAACAGCCAGTACGTCTCCAAGCACAACCCGTTGGCGTGGTTCGACTCGATGCTGCCGCCGAGCATGGGCGGTACCGGTGGCAGCGAGTGCGCCGACGACCTGGTGCCACTGTTCGGAGCCAACGACCAGCTCTACTCGGACCTGCAGAGCACCAGCACGACGCCTGACTTCAGCTACATCGTGCCGAACAACTGCAGCAACGGGCACGACGCTGTCTGCCAGGGAAACAACCTCTCGGGGATGTCGGCCTACCCGACCGACAACACCTCGAGCACGATTCCCGCATCGATCAACAACACCGGCGGCACGTACTCGGAGAGCGCGTTCCTGTCGATCGTCATCCCCGAGATCGAGGCATCACCGGCGTTCAAGCAGAACGGCCTGATCGTGGTCGACTACGACGAGGCCTACCCGCCGTTCACCTACTCGAACGACAGCCAGGCCAACTCGCAGCTGCAGCCGGCTGATGCCTATGGCTCACTGCTAAACGACGAGGCCGGCGAGACGCTGTACGGCCGTTCGCTCAACTGGGAGCCGACTGGCCCGAACGCGACGATCGTGACTTCGCCGGTCGGCCAGGTGCTGACCGCCGGACCCGGTGACAGCGCTGATATCGATCGCCCGACCGCGGCCGATGGCGCGCTGGTCGCGTGCACGGAGCCGACGCTTGACAGCGGTACCGACAACTGGGTGAACTTCACGACCCCGACCAGCACCAACGGGGCCTGTATTCCCGGCTTCCAGGCCAACACGATGCGGGCGTCGAAGACGACGCCGAGCCTGACGATCGCTTCCGGCGGCGCGACGGTGCCGTATACGACCGCCACGGAGGCGCAGGAAGGCGAGTCGGTGGCGTTCAACGGCACGGCGCCGACGCTGGTGGACACAGATTCGGCACTCAACAGCGGCGGCGTCTACTCCGGCACGGTTTACGTCGGCAGCGTCTCCGACACGGCATCCAACCCGGGTACCTCAGGCGGAGTCGCCGACACGGCTCAGTTCACGCTTGTGGACAACCAGGGCAACCCGGTCGATGTCAGCGGTGGCTACACAGGCACCCTGACGCTCACAACCGGGACCGATAGTGCATCGGATCCGTTCTACAACGCGTTCGACGCCACGACCGGTGGTGGTGACTCGGGCGCCGTCTTGATCAGCCCTTACATCTCGCCGGGCACGGTCAGCAACACCTACTACAACCACTACAGCCTGCTGCGCTCGCTGGAGGACATCTTCGGGATCACCTCCGGTGGCGTCGGCAGCACCGGCTACCTCGGATTCGCGTCTCAGCCCGGCCTCGCGCCGTTCGGCAGTGACGTGTTCACCGATGTCCCCGGAGTCACGTCCGACCTCACCACCACGGTGACCGGGCCGACGACGACCGTGACCGGACCAACCCAGACGGTGACCACCGGCGGGCAGACGATCACAAAGACCACGACGGTCACGACCACAACGGTCAAGGCGGTCGTTCCGTACCTGGTCGGCGACAGCCTGGACGAGGCCAAGAAGGAGCTCAGCGCAGCTGGGCTTGACCTCGGCAAGGTGACGACCAAGCCCGGCAAGGGTTCGACGTTGGTCGTCTCGTCATCACCCAAGGCGGGTACCGAGGTCAAGGAGCACACGGCAGTGGCACTGACCCTGGTGCACAAGAAGTAGGGGTGGCCGATGAGCAGTATTCAGGCAAACCAGTCTGAGAACCGTGGGAGCCGGGCCTTTCGGCCCGGCTCCCGCTGGGTTTTCGTGGCCTCCGCGATCGCCGCCCTGGCTCTGGCCGCGGCGCTCGTGATCGCGCTGCAGCCAGGCGCGCCCACGCACCACTACCCCGCACAGGATCTGACCTACGGGAGCCTGCCCTCGTGGCTGCCGAAGGACACCGTGAAACCGGCGGCACCGAAGCTCGAGGCGGCGTCAGCCGCGAAGCCGATCGTCGACGAACAGCAGGGATACACGGTTGTGGCACAGCTTGCGAGCGGCTCGGCGGACGTCACCGCCGTTGGGCCGCAGGTGCCGGATTACGTCACTAACTACGCCCAGAGCGGACTCTGGCCGTCAGCCAAGCTGGTGCCATCGACGTTCTACGTGACCTTCGCGGATGTCAAGGGTTCGATCCCGATCTCCGCGCGTGCATTCGATGTGCTGACTGACAGCGGGCAGATCGTTCCCGCAACGCTGAGCGTTCACGGCGGCGGTAGCGTCCCGTCGGTGCTAAGAGCCGGTCAGCACATCATGCTGACCGTCAAGACCAAGACCCTGGAAGGCCAGGGCTCGATCCGCTGGGCTCCGACCGGCCCGAAGGTCCTGGTCGGCTGGATCTATCAGCTGGAGCTGGACTGAAAACGCGCGACCCGCAACCGGCTGCGTACGTCAGCCAGAACGGTCAGAGCTGGTCGCGGTGATGCGGTGCTTCGAAGTCGAGCGCCGGCATCACCGCAACCAGCCCGAACGGGTTCAGCATGGTGTGCGTCCGGTAGTAGTGATCGCGGATCTCATCGAATGAGACCGTCTCCCTGACTGCCGGCCACTGGTAGAGGTCGCGCAGATAGGGCCAGAGGTTGCGGTACTCGGCGATCTTGCGGATCGAGCACTTGAAGTGGATCTGGTAGACGACGTCGAAGCGCACCAGCGTCGTGAACAGCCGCCAATCGGACTCCAGTGGGGTTCTGCCGAACAGGAAGCGCCGGTCAGCGAGTCGCTCGTCAAGTTCGTCGAGCATCGAGAACAGCTCCACCACGGCGTGCTCGTAAGCGCGTTGCGAGCGGCTGAAGCCGGCCATGTAGACACCGTTGTTGACGTGGTCGTAGACACGCGCGTTGAGCGCATCGATCTCGGCGGCGTGGGCGGCGGGGTAGAGCTCGATCGGGTGTTGCGCCAGCGGCGCGAAGACGGTGTGCAGCATCCGGAAGATCTCGGCGGACTCGTTGTTCACGATCGTCCCCCGCCGCCGGTCCCACAGCACCGGCACGGTCACGCGGTCATCGAAGCCGGGATCGACCGCCAGGTAGGCCTCCGAGAGGAACTTGAAGCCGTTGATCGGATCCTCGTAGCGCCCGGGCTCAGTGAACGCCCAGCCACGATCGTCCCGGATCGGATCGACAAACGAGATTGAGATCACGTCCTCCAGCCCCATCAGCGCGCGCGCGATGATCGTGCGGTGCGCCCACGGGCAGGCCCTGCAGACGTAGAGGTGGTAGCGCCCCGCTTCGGGCGCGAATCCGCTTGATCCGTCGGCGGTCACCCAGTTGCGAAAGCGACTCTCCTGGCGCGCAAACGCTCCATCGCGCTCCTCACGGGCGCTGATCGCGAACTCTTGCGACGGCTGTCCCATGTCCTACGAACTATACGATCCAGCGATGGCAACCCGGCTTGGCGTCGAAGCGACCGGCAGCGGCGATCCACTGGTGCTCGTGCATGGGATCGCCACCGACCGGCACATCTGGGACCTGGTGGTGCCGACGCTGGCGGACTCGCGTCGCGTCGTGACGCTCGATCTTCCCGGGTTCGGGCAGTCGCAGCCGGTGGACGATGGGTTCGAGCTTGAATCGGTCGCCGAGCGCATCGCCCGCGGCCTCGCAGGGCATGGAATACGAGGGCCGATCGACCTCGTCGGGCATTCGCTTGGTGGTGGCGTCGCGATCACGCTGGCGGCGCTGCGGCCGCGGCTGATCGGCCGCCTGATCCTGGTCGCCCCGGCCGGGATGCGGCCGTTTCCGGCGCCGATCTCACGGCTGCTCGCCTCAGCAGCCGACGCAGCCCTGTCGGCGCGACGCCGAGCCGTCTCACTCACGGAGGTTGCGTGGGGGCGCAGGCTGCTGCTCGCGATGACCGCGGCCGACGGTGGCGGCCTGCCGCCGACGCTCGCCCGGCAGCTGGTCGAGGCCTCCTCGACCGCGCGCCGGACCGAAGCGGCGCTGGCGACGATCACTTCAAGCGATCTGCGGCCGGTGCTGGCATCGGTCGCCGCCCCGCTTGGCGTGATCTGGGGCGAAGCCGACCGCACAGTGCCGCTGAGGGCGCTGGATGAAGTCATCAACGCCCGTCCCGACGCCCTGGTCGTGCGGCTCCCCGATGCCGGCCACGTACCGATGGTCGAGCAGCCCGACGAGTTTGCGGCCGCGCTCACCGGTCTGCTGCTCGAGCTTCCGCCGCGGCTTCTCAAATACGACACAACTTCATCCGGCTAGCGGCGTACCGTGCGTTGAGCAGGGATTTTCTGCTCTCATGCTGATGCCCGAACAACGCACTGCCGGCTGCGAAACGGTGACCCTCGCCGATGGCCGTCGACTCGCTTTCACGGTCACCGGTCCTGCTGACGGCGTGCCCGTGATCTACTGCCACGGCGCGATCGGGACCCCGATCGAAGCGACGATCGATCTGCAGCGGATCACGCGTGCGCTGGGCGTGCGTTACATCTCCCCGAGCCGGCCCGGGATCGGCGGCTCCGACCCATCGCCGGGGCGCACGGTGCTCGACTTCGCGGATGACATCGGTGAGTTGGCCGACGCACTCCATCTCAAGCGCTTTTCGGTCGTTGGCGTCTCCGCCGGTGGCCCCTATGCACTGGCACTGGCCTACAAGCTGCGGGGACGCGTGGGGCGGGTGGCGGTCTGCAGCTCACTCTCGCCACTTGGCCCGCCGCACGCCACACCCGGGGTGCAGAAGCGGGTCCGGCTCGCGCTGGGCCTGCTGGCCCAGCGCCCCGCGCTCTGCCGTGTGCTTGGTGACGCGGTGCTGCCGGCGGTCGCCCAGCGTCCGGGGCTCGTCAACCGCGTGATCTCAGCGCACGCCGCACCGGCTGAACGCGGCCGGCTGGCGGGCGGGCACGAACGCGCCGCCGCCTCGGACAGCTTTCTCGATGCCGCCCGCTACGGCGTCGGCGGCCTGGTCGACGACTACCTGACCTATGCGGGCGGCTGGGACTTCCCGCTCGGCGAGGTCTACAACGAGGTTCACCTCTGGCATGGCGCGGGGGACCCGCTGGTGCCGGTTGAGCACGCACTCCAGCTGGCGGCTTCGCTGCCGCGCTGCCAGGTCTTCATCGACCCTGATGAGGGCCACCACTTCTTCCGCTCAAGCCTCGCTGAGATCCTTGCGGCGCTGGTGGGTTACCGCCCGCGAGCGTCGGCTGCGCCGACGCTCGCTGTCAACCGCTAGACCCCTGGGCGAGCCGCGAGCCCGTCAATCAGCAGCTCGAGCATGCGCTTCCAGGCGTCCGGCGAGACGCGCCCGACGGCGCGAGTCGCGGTGAATACCAGACGGATGTCGAGCGTGTCGACATCGGCGCGTACAAAGCCCTCTTCGCGAGCGGCGTCGAGCAGTCGATCGATCGCGCTCTGGGTCCGCTCGGTGGCCTGCGCGACGTCAGCCTGCTCGGCGACCAGGCTCCAGGCCTCCCCGAGAATCTCATCGCCGCGCTGGCGCTCGACGATCGTCCAGAGCATGTCGGTCAGCGCTTGCCAGCGTGTGCCGGGCTGACGCATCGCGGCTTCCGTCACCTGCTCAATCTGCCCCAGCCGACGCGTCACCAGTGCCGCCAGCAGATCGTGTTTGGAGGGGAATTGGCGGTAGAGGCTGCCGACACCGGCGCCGGCGGCAGCGGCGACCATCGGCATCGGGGTCTCGAGGCCCTGCGCGTTGAACAGCCGCCAGGCGGCGCGGAGGATGCGCTCGTGCTTGGCGTCGGCGCCGAGTGTCGCCCACACGGTGTCGGGGTCGCCTTCGATCCACTGGTCGTCGGACACCGGAATGCTCATTCCGCTAAGGTACCAGCATGCCTACAGACCAGCCACCAGTCGGCACCGAAGCGTCCGGCGTTCCTGCCCATCCCGGGCACCACCCACACGCGCCCGAGCGCACGCACGACGTCCATCCCAACGTGATCCTGGCGGTGCTATGCAGCGCCGGCGTCGCCTACGCCGTGCTCTCGTCCGCCGTGATCCCGGCGCTGCCGACTTTCCAGCACGCTTTGCACGCCTCGGAGACCGGCACCGCCTGGCTGCTGACCGCTTTCCTTGTCTCAGCCTCGGTCGGCACATCTGTGATCGGGCGCCTCGGCGATATGTACGGCAAGGAGCGCGTGCTGCTCTGGACGTTGCTTACCCTGGCCTTCGGCACGCTGCTGGCCGCCGTCTCGGGCTCGCTCGGAATGCTGATCTTTGCGCGTGTGATCCAGGGCGTGGCCGGCGG
>PLES01000078.1:6118-20229 GCA_003137075.1 Solirubrobacterales bacterium | reverse complement strand
TCATCATGAGCCTCGGCATGACGCTGCTGCTGGTCGGCATCGCCCAGACGTCGGTCTGGGGCTGGGGCAGCCCCAAGGCGCTCGGACTGATCGTCGCCGGCTTGATCGGGATCGCCGCCTGGGTCACATACGAGGCTCGCAGTGACAACCCGCTGGTCGACATGACGATGATGCGCATCCGAGGCGTCTGGACCACGAACCTCGCGGCCTTCCTGCTCGGCGCCGGCATGTACTCGTCCTTCATCATCTTCCCTGAGTTCGCGCAGCTCCCCAAGAGCACCGGGTTCGGCTTCGGCTCCTCGGTGCTTGACGCGAGTCTCTACCTGCTGCCGTCGGCCGCAGGCATGGGTCTGCTCGGCAGCGTGACCGGCAAGATCGCCCGTCGCTTCGGCTCAAAGCATGCTTTGGTCACCGGCAGTGCCGTCACCGGGTTGGCGTTCTTCTGGTTCGCGATCCAGCATGCGCACCCGTACGACATGCTGATCTGCACGGCACTGCTCGGCATCGGCATCGGCCTAGCGTTCTCGGCACTCGGCAACCTCATAGTCGGGGCCGTGCCGGCTCACCAGACCGGCGTCGCCTCTGGCATGAACACGGTGATGCGCACGCTCGGTGGCGCGCTCGGCGGTCAGATCTCGGCGACCTTCATCGCCGACAACGTCGTGCACGGGATGCCGGCGCTCAGTGGCTTCACCGACAGCTACTGGATGGCGACCGGCTTTCTGATCGTCTGCGTATTCGCCGGGCTGCTGGTCCCGCAGGCCCGAAAGGCCACTGCGCCGAGTACTCTGGCGGCCGAACCAAGCCCCGCCGGTTAGCCTAGGGCGGCGATGCGCCGCGCCTGTATCGATATCGGCTCCAATACCACGCGGCTGCTGGTTGCCGACTGCGTCAACGAGACGCTGACCGAGGTCCACCAGGAGCGAGCCTTTACGCAGATCGGCCGCTCGCTGGACACCGAGGGCACGATCCCGGCGGCCAAGCTTGACGAGGTGGCGGCTGCGGTCGCTGGCCAGCTGGCCAGCGCCCGGCGCATGGGGGTGACGGAGGTCCGCTGTGTGGCGACCGCGGGAGTGCGGCGTGCCGCCAACGGTCAGGCGCTGGTCAGCCAGATCCAGCACGCCTGCGACGGACTCGTGGTCACGGTGCTAAGCGGTGACGATGAGGGCCGGCTCGCCTTCATCGGCGCCGCCTGGGGCTGCCGCCAGAGCAACCAGCTGTTGCCTGACAGCTCGCTCGGCGTGGTCGATGTCGGCGGCGGCTCGTGCGAGCTGGTGGTCGGCTCGCCGCCGGATCAGGTCGGCTGGTGCCGTTCGGTTGCGATCGGCTCGAGCGACCTGCTGCGCTCGGAGATCCTTTCCGACCCGCCGTCAGCCGATGAATGTGCACGCGCAAGCGCGCGCGTGCACGACGCCTTCGCCGGGCTCGAGCCGCCGCCCGTGGGGCGGGCCGTGGCGGTCGGTGGCAGTGCCGCGTCGCTGACCAGGATCGTCGGCCCGCTGCTTGACCAGGGCCCGCTCGAGCTGACGCTGGAGCTGCTGCAGCGGCTGCCGGCGGCTGAGGTCGCCGAGCAGCACGGGCTCGATGTGCAGCGTGTGCGGCTGCTGCCTGCGGGCATTCTGATCCTGATGGAGGTCGTCTCGCTGTTCGGCATGGCGCTCACAGTCGGCGGTGCCGGGCTCCGCGAAGGGCTGCTGCTCGACTGGTGATTACCAGTGCGTGCCGCGCAGGAGGCGCGCGAACAGCGCCTGCTCACGCGAGGCGTGCTCGCCCGGATCGACCTGGCCCTTGGCGGCGGCCGAGTCGGGGAAGATCTTGTAGGCGGCGCCGAGGATCTGATCTATCAGTTTGGGCGCGAGCGCGTAGCTGACCTCCCCGAAGGTGCCGAGCTTGGTGCTGACGACCTTCGGACGCGTGCGGATCGCGTCGATGATGATGTCGGCGGCCTCGTCCGGCGTGATCGTCGGGAAGCGGTCATACATCTTCGTGGGGGCGATCATCGGCGTCTTCACCAGCGGCATGTGCACGGTCGTGAAGTGCACGTTGTCGGCGATGCACTCGGAGCTGACGACCCGGGTCCACGCATCGAGCGCCGACTTGGAGGCGACGTAGGCGGAGAATCGCGGCGGGTTGGTCTGCACGCCGATCGACGAGATGTTGATCACATGGCCGGAGTGGCGCTCACGCATCAGCGGGAGCAGGCCCATCGTTAGGCGGATAGTGCCCAGGTAGTTGAGCTGGATCGTGCGCTCGAAGTCATGGAAGCGGTCGTAGGAGAGCGCGATCGAGCGTCGGATCGAGCGTCCCGCGTTGTTGATCAGGATGTCGATCGTCTCGTGCTCAGCGAGCACCGTGTCGACCAGCTCGGCGACCGCGTCGAGGTCCGAGATGTCGGCCGCGTAGCTGTAGGCGGTGCCGCCCGCGAGCTCTATCTCCTGCTTGGTGTCCTCGAGCTTGTCGACCCCTCGCGCCACCAACAGCGGGATGCCGCCGGCCGCCGCGATCCGGATCGCGGTCGCGCGGCCGATGCCGCTCGACGCGCCGGTGATCAGCACGGTCTTGCCGGCCAGTGCGCCGCGCGTGGTCGGCAACCGTGCAAGGTCGGGGTCGAGGTTGTGCTCCCAGTAGTCCCAGAGCAGCGCCGCATAGTTCTCGAGCGGTGGCACCTCGATCCCTGAGCCCGCCAGCGCCGCGTCGGTGTTGGTCGTATCGAAGCGGGTCGGAAGGTCGATGTAGTCGATCACCTCGTCGGGAATGCCGACTTCGCCCATCAGCGCCTTGCGTGTCTGGCGGGCGCCAGGCAGCGACATCAGGGCGGCAGCGGCCCCCTTGGGAACCGTGCCCAGCGAGCCCGTATTGACCGTCAGCGAGAAGTGCGGTGCCTTCGCGACCTTCGCGAAGGTGTTGAGCGCGTCACTCGCGCGGCGCGTGTCGGGGTCGGTGAGGTGGAAGGTCTTGCCGTTGAGGTTCGGCTTGTGCGCGATGTGGTCGAGCGCATCCGCCACAAAATCGACAGGCACAAGGTTGGTGTGGCCGATGTCGAGCCCGACCAGTGGCAGCCACTCGGGAACGTACCGACGCGCGCGCTTGATCAGCGGGAAGAAGTAGTACGGGCCGTCGACCTTGTCGATCTGCCCGGTATGGGAGTCACCGACCACAATTGAGGGCCGGTAGATCCGCCACGGCACAACGGACTCCTCGCGCACCAGTTGCTCAGACTCGAACTTCGTGCGGTGATAGGGGTGCTCGAGTGACTGGCTTTCGTCGAACATCTCCTCGGTGAAGACGCCCTTGTAAAGCCCGGCCACGGCGATCGAGGAGACGTGATGCAGGCAGGTGGCCTTGACCGCGGCGGCGAGCTCAATCGCGTGCCGGGTGCCCTCGACATTGGTCAGGTCGTTGACCGCGGGATCCGCGGTCATGTCGTAGATCGCGGCGAGGTGGAAGAAGTCCTTGATGCCGGCGTTGGCCAGCTGCTTGACCATCGCCGCGTCGATCCCGAGCAGCGTCTCGTTGAGGTCGCCTACCACGGGTTTGATCCGTGCCGGGGCCTTGGGCGAGAACGCGCTCCACTGCTGAATCAGCGCCTGCAGGCGGTCCTGCGAACTCTGCCGGACCAGGACATAGATGTCACCGTCGGTGCCCTGCTTGCGGGCGGTGCGCTTCAGCAACCGCTCGACGAGGTTGCGCCCGATGAAGCCGGTGGAGCCGGTGACGAAGTAGGCCATGGGCCTACCCTAAGGCATCGGTCGCCCGACGCCTACCGATGGCTACCAGCCGCCCTTCCACTCCTCGGAGGAGGCACGACGCTTGGCGGCGTCGATGCGAGCGTGCTTGCGGTGCTCGATCCGGCTCTGAATCATCGAGAAGACGACGATCACGACGATGAAGAAGCCCATCACGAGGAACATGGTGTTCGTGATCTGAGCGTCGTTGGTAGGGCCGAAAAGGCCTTCACCACCGTGCGTGACGGCAAACGCCGACGGACACACGGCCAGCATGGTCAGGGCTACGGCGGAACCGATCAGGGCGATGCGATTACGGGTCATGTGGCCGAAAGGCTACCGGATGCGTCGGTTAGTGCCCCAGCTGAACGCACGGACTCGAGCGCGGCCAGCAGCATCGGGTTGTAGCGCGCCGCCGACGCGGCCCCGGCCATCGCCCCGACCTCGAGGTGACGCACCGGTGCGTCGAAGACTTCGGCCTGTAGAGCCGCGATTAATTCGTGCTGTTTTGCGGGTGGCACGGCGTCGTCTTGGCTGGTCAGCACCACAGCGGTGGGAAACGGCTGCGGCTTCAGCCAGGGACGCGAATCGAAGCGCCCGAGCTCGCGTCCGGCCTCGGCGATGTCCCTTGCGCTGTGGCGCATCATCTCCGAACGCAGCCAGGCGACGCCGGGGCCTGAACTGAGCCCGGCGCGCTTGAGCGCGACCCGCCAGCCGCGGCCGGGAGCGACGGCGAGGCCGAGACCCACAAACGGCATCGCCTTCCATGTGCGTCGCAGCTCCTCGTCCTGCCAGTGCTGGCAGGTTCCACTGAGGACCATCCCGGCGACCACGTCGGGGTGATCGCGGGCCACGAGCTGGGCGATCGCGCCGCCCATCGAATACCCGAAGACGATCACCTTGTTCAGTCCGAGCGTGCGGATCACGCCCGCGGCATCGGCGGCACAGTCGGCCAGGCGGAACGGCACCAGCGCGCGCAGTCCGCGCCCGTGCCCGCGGTGGTCGATCGCGATCACCCGGTAGCCGGCCGCGGCGAGGTCCTCGTAGAGGCCGCCGAAGTTCAGATCTGCACTTCCCACCCAGCCGTGCAACATCAAGACGACCGGAAGGTTCCTCTCTCCCGAGGGGTCGGTGTCACGTAGGAAGAACTCGCCGCGATCGGCTACCACGACGGTGCGAGCGGGCGGCAACTTCAGGGGCGGAACCGGCGCTTCGCCAATGGCAGCCATCGCTCGATCGTATCGCTGCCTACCATCAGGTCCGATGGCCGTAATCATCGCTTCAGACCTCAGCAAAGACATCTCCGGGGAGCCGCTGCTCCGCGGCATCTCGTTCAAGCTCGAACGCAAAGACCGGATGAGCTTGTCGGGCCGCAACGGCGCCGGCAAGACGACACTGCTGCGCATGCTCTCGGGCGAGGCGTCGATCGACGGCGGCGAGCTGGTGCTGGCCAAGGGCACGAAGGTGGCGCTGCACGACCAGCGCCCGCCGCGCGAACGCGACATCACACTGCGTGACTACGTGCTGTCGGGCGCGCCGGAACTCGTTGCTCTGGAGGCGGAGTTGGCGCGCCTGGAACAGAAGATGGCCGGCGGCGACTATGCGGAGCCGACGCTCACGGCCTACGCCGACGCGCAGGCGGCACTTGAACACGCCGGTGGCTACACGTGGCGTGAACGCGCGCTCGCGACCCTGCACGGGCTTGGCTTCAAGGACGACTCGGTGCTCGACCGTACGCTCGACACCTTCTCCGGCGGTGAGCTGACCCGCGCCTCGCTCGGTCGTGCGCTGGCCGGCGACCCCGACCTGCTGTTGCTCGACGAGCCGACCAACCACTTGGATATCGCTGCTCTGGAGTGGCTCGAGGCGCACCTGATGTCGCTCGACGCCGCCGTGGTCCTGATCGCGCACGATCGCTGGTTCCTTGAGTCGGTCGCCACCGCTGTTTTGGAGTTGGAGGCAGGTCGCGGCAAGTTCTTTCCCGGCACCTGGCATCAGTGGCGTACAGAAAAGGCTCAGCGCGAACTCGCGCTCGGTCGCATGATCGAGCGCCAGCAGGCCGAGATCGACCGGCTCGAGAAGTTCGTCACGCGTTTCCGTGCCGGCACCCGCGCGCGCCAGGCGCAGGCTCGCCAGAAGAAGCTCGACAAGATCGAGAAGGTTGAGCGCGGCGAGCGTGACCGTGACGGCTTGGCTTTCGCGTTCAAGCCGCCGGAACGCAGCGGCCGCGTGGTCTTCGAGTTTGAGGACGGCCGCGTCACGATCGGCGACCGAGTGTTGCTGGAGCACGGTGAGCTCTGGCTTGAGCGCGGCGAACACGTCTCCGTCGTCGGTTCCAACGGCACCGGCAAGACCACGCTGATTGAGACGCTCGCGGGCTACCGGCCGTTCGCGGACGACGGCGCCGACGCGCGTGATCACACCGGTATGGCGATCAAGCGGCCCGCCGTTACGAAGGGCTCGCCAGCGGGCGAGCCCGATCGGGAGGCAGGACCGGTGGTCACCGGCAAGCTCAAGACCGGGCACAACGTCAAGATCGGGTTCCTCTCGCAGCACGCCGAGGAGTTGCGCGCCGGCAGCGCGCGCACCGTGGTGGAAGCGTGCACGCACCTGACCGGGCTCACGCCCGCAAACGCGCGGTCACTGCTCGGGCGCTTCCTGTTCAGCGGTGAGGACGCAGAGAAGCCGCTGAACGGGCTCTCCGGCGGTGAGCGCCAGCGGCTCTCGCTCGCGATCCTCGTGCAGTCCGGATCGAACCTGCTGATCCTCGACGAGCCGACCAACCACCTCGACGTTGAGAGCCGCGAGGCACTGGAGGACGCTCTGTCGCAGTTCACCGGATCTTTGCTTGTGATCTCGCACGACCGGGCGCTGCTCGACGCGATCGGCACCCGCACGGTCGCGTTCGAGGACAAGACGCTGCACTCATATGTCGGCGGCTGGCCGGAGTATCTGCGGGTGCGGGAGGAGCGGGCCGCTCTGGCGGCCAGCGCCAAGCAGGCGCCCGCGGCCAAAGCCAAAACTGTGGTCGCCGCTGTAACGAAACCGGCATCGCCCGCCAAGACGACGGCGGCGCAGACCAAGCTCGAGCGTCAGATCGAGCAGGCCGAGGCGGCTCTGCGTTCAGTTGAGGACGAGCTCGCCGACCCGTCCGTCTGGGCGACGCCCGAAAAGTCGGCCAAGGCATCGGAGCGCCACGAGCGCGCCAAGCAGACGGTCGAATCGCTGTACGAGCGTTACGAGCAGATCGCCGGCTAGTGGTGATGGTGGGGTGGGCGCACACCGATCAGGTGCTGCGCCGCGCGCGGCTGGCCCTCACGCAGCAGCGCGTCGAGCGAGTCGAGCAGCTCGCGCTCACGATGCACGATGTGGGCGTGTTGAAGTTCGTGCTGCTCCCAGGAACCGACGACGAACTCTTCCTTGAAGAGGTCCGGGTCGTCGATGTCATGGTTGAGATGCCAGCTGACGGCGCCACCTCGGCGTCGCATGCGGCGCAGTTCGTCAGATAGGGCAAGGAAGGCTTCGGCCTCACCGGGGGCGAGCGCATAGTCGACGACCACGGTGACCGGTCCCTGCTCGGGGTTCGGCGGTGTCTGCGGTAGCGGCAGTGGGTCGGCGGTAAGCCCGAGATGGTCGCCTCCGGTTGCCAACGGCAGCATCCAGGTCGCGGCCGCTCCGACCAGCAGGCCGCCGGCCACGACCCAGAGCGCCGTGGTGACGCTGGTCGTCTGCGCGACTGTGCCCATCGCGAGTGCGCCGATCGCGTTCGCGCCCTGGAAGGCGACCAGGTAGTAGGCGAAGCTGCGCGCCTTCACCCATTGCGGCAGTTCGCCCTGGTAGCCGTTGTTGAGCAGTCCGAGGGCGATGATCCAGGCGGCGCCGGCGGCGACCAGCGCGACGGCGACGACGGCGACGCTGTGGCTGACCGCAAGCGTTGCGGCAGCGGCGGCCACCAGCAGGCATGCGAGCACGTAGATCGGGCGCGGGGTGAGTAACTCCTTGAGCTTCGGACCGAAGTTCGCGGCCAGCAGGGCACCGATACCAACGCACGCCAGCAGCATGCCGTAGCCGCCGGAGCCGAGCCCGAGCCGATGGCGCGCGACCAGCGGCAGCAGCGCCCAGATCGAGCCCGCGAAGAACACGAAGGCGACCGCGCGAACGATCACCGCCAGCAATCCCGGGGAGTTCCTGACGAAACGACCGCCGGCACGCAGGGCCGCGATCGCGTGCTCGCGCGGCAAAGTGCTCTCGCGTTTCGCGATCGGCGTCGCGGCAACGCCACCGAGCACGGCGACGAATGAGGCGGCGTTGACCAGGAAGACCAGCGCTGCGCTGGTGGCGGCCAGCAGCAGACCGCCGATCGCCGGGCCGATCGCCCGCGCCAGGTTCTGGTTTACGGATCCGAGCGCGATTGCCTGTGGGCGGTCGGCTTCCGGCACGAGTTCAGGTTGCAGCGTTTGCCAGGTGGGAGCCGCGATCGCGCCGCCGACGCCGATCACGAACAGCAGCCCGAGCAGCACCCACGCCGTGAGCGAGCCCACAGCGGATAGCAGCGCCAGTCCGGCGGCGGCCACGAGCATCGTTGCCTGTGCCGTCAGGATCAGCTTGCGGCGGTCGACCAGGTCTCCGAGAGCGCCGGCCGGCACCGCCAGCAGCAACACGGGCAGGCTGCCGGCGGCGGAGACGGCCGTCAGCAAAAGCGCCGAGCTCGTGAGTGAGGTCATCACCCACTGGGCCGCGACCGTCTGCATCCACGAGCCGATGTTGCTCGTGAACTGTGCGGCCCAAAGTCGTCGGAAATCAGGGTGGCGCAGAGGCGCCCAGCCGCCGCCTGCCATCAGTCGCTGGTTGCGCGGTTGAGGTCTCTTTGATCTAAAAGTGCTTCCATCGGTCCCGCTTGTTCGCCTATTGCGGTCGCGTGGTCCTGCGCGGAGCCGCCGCGAAAGCCTGACCTAACCCGACCCATTGGCGACCACCATCCCACAACCAAAGGTTCCGCGCGTCGATCCCGCACGCGGCGACCACAGCCGCCTCCGGACGGCGCTGAAGATCTTTGCCGCATGCCTCTTAGTCGTGGTCGGCGGCGGCATCGTCGGCGGGCTGCTTGCCAACACCCAGGTCCAGAACGCCGTTTCGGCGATCGGCCAGCACAAGAGCATTGAGATCGGCAACGGCGCGCTGGCGCCCGCCGGTTATGGCGCCCCGCAGACGTTGCTGCTGGTCGGAAACGACCAGCGTGCGCCGAGCGGCCCCGATCAGGCTGTCTTGCCGCACTCCAATGAGATGCTGTTGGTGCGGTTCGATCCGGGCAAGCCGTTCATCTCGATGATGTCGCTGCCGCGCGAGCTGATGGTTCCGATCGACACCAGCGGCGGCGTCGTTGAGAACCGCTTCAACTCGGCATTCACCTTCGGCTCCAACACCGGCGGCTTTGGCGGCGGCGTCACATTGATGCTGAAGACGATCAAGCAGGTCACCGGGCTCTCGGTCAACAACGTGGTCGTGATCGACTTCAACCAGTTCCAGCAGGCGATCAATGAGATGGGTTGCGTCTATTCGACCGTGGACCGTCCCTACTACCACCTCAACGTGGCCAGCGCCCCGCAGGACAACTACTTCCAGATCAATCTGCAGCCCGGCTACCAGAAGATGTGCGGGACGCAGGCGCTGCAGTTCGTCGCCTACCGGCACGGTGACCTCTCGACCATCCGCGACGCCCGTGACCAGGACTTCCTGCTGGACCTGAAGCAAGAGTTCGGCCGCCAGCTCACCAGCCTCGGCAGCATCAGCAGGTTCGAGAACATCTTCGGCAAGCTGGTGCAGACCGATCACACGTTGCAAACCAGGCGCGGGTTGCTTGACCTGTTGGGCACGCTGATCTCGTCGGCTGGCGACCCGGTACGCCAGGTCAAGTTCAAGGTCACGTATGGGAACCCGGCTGCCGCCTTCTGTTCCTGCAGCACCGCCACTCCGGCGCAGATCCAAGCCGCCACGCACTCCTTTCTCTATGGCAGCCTTGCCGCGCCGTCCAAGGGCTCCACGAAGAGCCTGACCAGGAAGAAGGTGCTTGCGAAGGTGCGGGTAGTGCCGGTACCGGGGTCCGAGGTGGCGGAGGTCAAGCAGATCGCCATCTCGGCGAACCTTGGCTTCCCGCTCGAATATCCACGTTTGCGCGATGCGGGAGCTGCCGGGGGCGGCTCGCCGATCGACCTGCATCAGTGCGTCGCGGTCAACGACGACGACACCTACCCGCTCTCATGCATGCGCACCTACACGATCAACGGCTCCGACGGGAAGCGCTACCCGGCGTACGTGATCGTCACCTCCAACGGCAGCCTCGGGCAGTACTACGACATTGAGGGCACCACCTGGACCGCCGCGCCGATCTTCGACAACCCGACTCAGACGTTGCGCGTGCGCCGGCGCACCTATGCGCTCTACTACCAGGGCGCGCACATCGAGAACATCGCGTGGTTTGAGCGCGGCGCCGTGTACTGGGTCCACAACACGTTGCTGAATGCGCTCAGCAACGCTGAGATGTTGGTGCTGGCGGAGCACACGCTTCCGGTCGATGCCTCGGCGATCAACTCCAGCGCCGCTGGTGCGGCCGCGGGCGGGACTGGTGGGAGCCTGCCGCCAACCGTTGTGCCGGTTGCCAGCAGTTCCTCGGGGATCTCATCGATTCCCCAGAAGATCGGCCTGGTCGGCGGCCTGGTAGCGCTGCTTTCGATGCCGTTCCTGCTGTGGCTCGCGGTGCGGCGGGTGCGGCACAACGCTGGTTTGCGTGAGCGCTTGCAGGACCTGTCGCTGCGTGAAAGCGCGTTGATCGTGCGGGCTGGGTCGGCTGGGCTGCCGGTGAGCGCCTTGAGTGGTGGGGTGGGGGCTCTGGGTGTTTCGGGTGGTGGTGGTTCTGGTGCTGGTGGCGGTTCGGCTGGTGGTGCCGGCTCAGCCGGTGGTGCTGGCTCAGCCGGGTTCTTGGGTGATCGGGAGCCGGGCGTGGGTCTCCACGGGAGCGGCAGCGGCCGGTTTGGCTGGTTCAGGCGCCGCCGGCTTGCGGTCCGCGGCCTGATGGTGCTCGTCGCCGTGCTCGTCGTTGTCGCCGCGGGTGTGCTGGTCAGCTCGGCGGTAGGCCGGGGTTCACCGAGGGTCGTGCACCATCTGCGGCCCACCGTGGCGGTGGAGGTTCTGAACGCCACGCCGGCGCATGGTGCCGCCGCGGCGTTGGCGAATCGGCTGCGCTCCCGCGGTGTGAAGGTCACCGGCGTCGGCAACCTCGTCGCCTCGCTGCACCACCGCGACTACGTTCTCTACGCGCGTGGGCAGAAGCTTCAGGCGCGTCGCCTTGCGTACCTATTGGGCCCGCGCACAGCCAAACCAGAGCCGATCGGTGCCGCGCAGGCGGCGGTGATCGGGCGGGTGAAACTGGCCGTGGTGATCGGCTGAGGGGGGAGAATTTGTTGGTCCTGGGGCCTCTGTAGTTATGTGAGCCCTGCTTCCGACCGCGCCGCCTCCTCCGAGCTTGCCGCCAACGCGGGGACGGAGTCCGCCACCACGCCGGCCGCAAACCCCGGCGCTGCGCCAGCGGTCAACCGCGCCGGCGCTGCGCCAGCCGCCAACCCCGCAGCCGCGCCGAGCGGTCGGGGCCCCGGAAGCTATGGACGTTATGTGCCAGATGTGGCACATAACGTCCATAGCTTCGCGGAGAAGCAGGGTGGGCATGTCACGCGCAGACAGCTCCACGAAAGCGGCATGTCGCATCGGACGGTCGCGAGGTGGGTCGCCGCGGGACAGTTGATTCCCGTGTACCGAGGGGTGTATGCCGTCGGTCACCGCTCACGCAACCCGATTGAGCGGGCACATGCGGCGCTGCTGGCGGGAGGGAAGCGGTCCGCATTGGCCGGCAGCTCCGCATTGGTGGTCTGGGGGGTGTGGAAGCGTTGGGAGGGGCCGCTTGAGATCGTGGTAGAGACCGACCGCCGGCCTTCCGGGCTGATCGTGCACCACTCACGCACGCTGGAGAGGCAGGACACCACGGTGGTCCAGGGGCTCCGGGTGACCAGCGCGGCGCGCACGCTGCTCGACACTGCGCGGCGACTGACCGAGAAGCAGCTGACGCGTGCGGTCAACAACCTGCGTCTTAGCAACCTGCTCACGCTCAATGCACTGGTCGACGTGATCGAACGCAATCCGACCCACCGCAGTGTCACCTTGCTGCGGCCGCTGCTCGAGCTTGCGCAGCCAGAGCCGACGAGGTCAGAGCTGGAGGATGCGTTCCTGAAGGTGCTCAGTGAGCATCGACTGCCGCAACCCCAAACGAACGTTCACATAAGTGGGCATCGTGTCGATGCGTACTTCCCGGAGCAGCGACTGATCGTTGAGCTCGACGGCTGGGGGAGCCACAAGACTCGCACGGCCTTCGTGGAGGACCGTCGGCGTGACGCCGAGATTCTGGCCGAGACGGGAATCACGACGGTGCGTTTCGTCTACGACGACACGCTCTATCGCGGTGACGAGACCGCGGCGCGGCTGAGGAAGATCATCGAAGGCCAGGCGTCAAATGAGGCGGCGAAATGAGGCGGCGAAGTGGAAGACGCGGATGACCGCTACGTGGCGGCGACGGCCTGCGTGCGCGTCGCCCACAGGATCAGGCGTAAGCGCACTTCGACAGCGTTGCGACCGAGATCAGGGCGCCTCTGCCTTGATCCGTCAAGCGTAAATCCGTAGCGAGCGTAGAAGCCGCGGGCACGTTCATTCGCTTCGAAAACCCAGAGCGTTACGACGCGCCAGCCAGCGTCTCGCAAGTTCGCCAACGCCGCCTCCATCAACACCCCGCCGGCGCCGGTTCGCCATGTGTCGGGGTGAACGTAGATGGCGGCGATCTCGGCGACGCCGGGACCGGCGTCTTCGTCGCGGCTTGGCGTAGACAAGCCGCAGTACCCGATCACCTCACCATCGCGCTGTGCAACCAACGTGAGGCGACTCGGGTCGCCGAAGATGCCGTCGCGCCAAGCACGCTCTCGGGCCCCGGCCGAGACGCCGCGAAGGAAACGATCGGACACGATGCCGCGGTACGCGGCCTGCCAACTTGCAACGTTGACCCGGGCGATTGCGGTCGCGTCGTCCGTCGTGGCCGTGCGGACCGCGATATTCATCGCGGCGAAGCTTAGGCGGGCCACCGGTGGGGACTCGGTCTGCCACAGGGGAGCGGGTCGGCCGCGGGGCGGGTGCCGAACAGGGCCGCGGGGCGGGTGCCGAACAGGGCCGCGGGGCGGGCGCCGAACAGGGCCGCAGCCGTCAGTTACGCCGGCCGGTGACCAATAAGCCGGCGCCGAGCGCCGCGATCGCCAGGCCGCCGGTGCCGCCGATCATCTCGAGGCGGCGCGGTGAGGTGGCAAACCAGCCACGGAAGCGGCCAGCCGCGAGCGCCCAGGCACTATCTGAGACGAGCGCTATAGCCATAAAGATCACTCCCAAGACCAGGATCTGCAAGGGCAAGTTGGCGCCGTGGCGTGTGAATTGCGGCAGGATTGCGGCGAGGAAGATCACGGTCTTGGGGTTGGTGACGCCGACCACGAAGCCCTCGGCAAACGAGCGCCGATGCGAGCTGGCACGCTGTCCTTCAGTGAGGGCGCTGACCATCAAACCGCGGCGGCGGAAGGTCTTGAGGCCGAGGTAGATCAGGTAGATGCCGCCGAGGAGCTTGATCGCGGTGAAGACGGCGACCGACTGCTCCGCCAGTGCGCCGATGCCGAGCGCGACGGCGATTACTTGGACGTACTCCCCGAGCGCGTTACCGACGACGCTCAGCAGAGCCACGCGCCGTCCGCCTGCCAACGCCCGGCCGACCACGAACAGCACGCTCGGGCCGGGGATCGCGATCACCACGGACGCCGTCAACGCAAAGGCGATCAAGCGCGCGGCGGAGGGCATCAGATGAGTCTAAAACCCGAGGGTGTCCAGGCGGGCCGCCCGGAAGCATGCGCCGGGGTTGGAAAATCTGCCGGGCCTGGAAGCACGCGTCGGGAGGAAATCGTCAGCGTCAGAAGTTGGCGCCGGGGCTGGCCAACGGCCAGCCCCGGCATGGGAACGCTAGGCACGAAGTGCCTCGGTGGGGCTGAGACGCGCTGCCTTTGCGGCCGGATAGAGACCGGCAAGCGCGCCGATCAGGAAGCCGGCGAGCGGCGAGGCGATCAGGGCGTACAGCGGCACGATAAATGGCTCATGCTTGGTAGCCGCATAGACCTCGGTGGCGCCGGCCCCGAGCGCCAAGCCGGCGAGGCCGCCGATCGCGGCCAGCAGGGCTGACTCACAGAGGAACTGAACGCTGATGTGGATCCGTCGGGCTCCCAAGGCGCGCCGCAGGCCGATCTCGCCGCGGCGTTCGAG
>PLES01000078.1:0-6063 GCA_003137075.1 Solirubrobacterales bacterium | reverse complement strand
GGGTGACGGTGTTCTGGGTGCTGCGTACGTAGATCTCGGTTGGGTTCGGCGCCACCTGGAAGAGGCGCTCGGCGACCGGCAACGAGATGAACGCTTCGGAGTTGAGCGTCGAGTCGAGCAGACTGGGTTTGAGAATCCCGATCACGCTGAACCAGCGATTGCCCAGATAGACGATCACGTTCCCGCTCGCCTGCAGGATCTGGAGGTTCTGCGCCGCCGCGCTGCCGAGCACCACCTGCGGGTAGCGGTCGCTGAGCGCGGTCAGGAAGTGTCCCGAAGAGAGGCCGGTGCTGACCACGGCCGGAAGGTTGTCGCCGGCGGCGTCGACGCCGAGGCCGCCGGTCTCCTCGTTCGGCACGTAAGGCGTGCGGTAGACGTTCTGATTGACCGAGTAGATCGCCGCATCGCGCTCGACGTTTGGCATGTGAGCGATCATCGGCACCGAGGTGGTGGGCAGGACGGAGCTGTTCCCGAGGAAGTCCGTGCCCGGCGAGACGGTGAGGAGGTTGGTGCCGAGGTTGTCTATTTCGGCGATCAGGTTCGCCTGCGCCGAGGCTGAAACGCCGACGACGGCAACCATCGCGCCGATCCCGATTGCGATGCCGAGCGCCGAGAGTGCGGCGCGCAGCTTGCGCGTGCGCAGACCCTGAAGTGCGACGCCGAACAGCTCATTCGGCGGCAGGCGCGCACGGTCCGCGTTCTTGCGGGCGCTCCGGCGCCCGCGCCAGCGGCGCCGGGATGACTCGCCGGTCAGTGCCGCGGTGCTCATCCGCGCTCGTCCTCAAGGATCTCGCCGTCACGCATGTGCAGCCGCCGCGGGAAGCCGGCGGCGATCTCAAGGTCGTGTGTGATCAGCACGAGGGTCGAGCCATCGGTCCCGAGTTCATGCAGGACCTTCAGGACCTCGGCGCCCGATTTGGAGTCGAGATTGCCGGTGGGNNCCGGTGGGCTCGTCGGCGAGCACTATCGCCGGGCGTTTGGCCAGGGCGCGAGCGATCGCGACCCGCTGGCGCTCGCCACCGGAGAGTTGCTTGGGCTTGAATTCGAGCCGGTGCGAGAGGCCGACGCGTTCCAGGGCTTCCTTTGCAGCCGCGCGTCGCTCCCGCGACGGCGTGCCCATATAGAGCATGCCGTTGGCGACGTTGTCGACGGCCGTCATCGACTCCTGTAAATGGAACGACTGGAACACAAAGCCGATCCGATGGGCGCGTAAGCCGGCGAGCTCACCGTCGGAGGCCTGCGCCACGTCGGTACCGGCCACATTCACGTCACCGGCGGTGGCCCGCTCCAGAGTCCCGAGGATCGTGAGCATCGTTGTCTTGCCTGACCCTGAGGGGCCGACGACGGCGACCAGGTCTCCGGCGGGAATGTCCAAGCTGACATCCCGCAGCGCGGTGACGTTCCCGGAGTACTGCTTGACGACGTGGTTCAGGCGGACGCTCATCAGCCCTGTGAGTCCGTCACCTTGAGGCCCTGGTAGATCCCGGGTCCCGAAATCTGGACGGAACCGGCGGCGAAGAGCCCGGCGGTCACGGGGATCAGCTTGTAGGGCGCGACTGCCTCCTGAACCGCGAACTTCTCGCCCGCGGTCGCGATCAAGGCCGTCACCGGGACGGAGAGCACGTTGTTCGCCTTCGCCTGTGTGAAGCTGACGCTGACCGATGCCTGGTCGAGGCCAGCTCCCTTGGCGCGCTTGTCGAGCGTGATCGTGACAGGCACCGTGGCTGAGGCTCCCGACCCACCGTTGCCGCCGCTTCCATTGTCGCCGTTGTCGCCCGAGTCCGAGCTCTGCGCGACGGCGCTGACGGCGGTGACTTTGCCGCCAACCGTGCTGCCGTCAGGCATTTCAACCGCGACGCGTTCCCCAAGGGCCGCCTCGCTCTGCAGGCTGGCGTTGAGATCAACCGTGACCACGAGCTGGGTGGAGTTGGTTGTGAGGATCTCAGTCGCGCTGCCGCCGGCGCCGGAACTCGCGGCGGCACCAGCGTTGCCGGCCCCTTTGGTACTGACTGGAGCTGTGGTCGCGGCCGTCGCCGAGGTGCCACCGCTGACAGTGGAGCCGAGGCTTCCGACAACCGTGGCGACCAGCTGCGTGCCCGGGAGGAAGTCGATCTGCCCGAGCGTCAGTGTGCCGCTCTCATACCAGCCCTCAGCCTTCTGCAGTGCCTCGACGCCGTCGGTGGTGGCCGCCTGCCATTCGTCGTCGATCTCGATCGTGTCCGGGTCATAACCGAGCGCGACCAGGTTGCGATTGAGCTCGAGGATGTCCGGGCCGGCGGTGTCCGACGAGGTCAGGTTGCGGTAGGCCGGGGTGGTGCCGTTCATAAGCAGAACCGGCTCGTTGTCGATGTCAAAGAGCGCTCGACCCGGCTTGATCACGCGGCCCGCGGTAGGCAGCCAGGTTATGGTGCCGCTGAGGCTGTTGTAGGCCGTCTGCGGGTTGGCATAGCTGAGCGTGCCGGACTCGGTGTCGGTCGCGACCAGGTCGCGGCGCTGCACGGTGGCGGTGCCTGTGTAGCTCGGGTTCTGGCCCGAGCCCGTGGTGGCAGACGAGCCATCACTGAGGATGACCACAAGCGCGACCGCGACGACAACTACGAGCACCAATAGAACCGTGACCTGCGTCTTGCGTCGTGTCATCAGGAGGTTGTTGACTGCTGATTGATCTGTTTACGCATGCAGGCAGCCATCCTAAGCCGGGCGGACCTGATCGTCGCGATTTGTGCTGCACAGTGATGCGAATCTGGGCATGGGTCGAGTTGTAGGGAACCAGCGGTTACAGCGCGGGAACAGCGACCGTAACCGCGATGTAACCGCTCGGCCTCGGGCTTTCAATCGTGCAGGCGATCGCGAATGCGCATGGAGCCATGATGAACACTCGTCCACTTCGCGAGGGTGGTCTTGAGATCGAGCTGCGCTTCGCTGCCGCCGTCGGGGAGGCTCTCTAGACTCAGTCTGACGATGGCAGCCACCAGCGAGTCTTCGCCGGTTCGGATCGCGCTTGTTGACGATGACAGCGGCCTACTGACGGTGATGGAGCGCCGCTTCGAGGCGCTGCGATGGGACCGTGAGCTGCTGTCATACGCGCCGGGTCCGGATCAGCTCACCGCGTTGCGCCTGCACGGGCTCGTGATCAACCCGGCATTGAGCGGGATTGACTACATAGAGCGGGTCGCCAGCGCGCTGCCGGGTCTCGCGATCGTCGCTGTGTCGCCGCCGGTGTCGGTTGCCGATCGGGTGCGCGCACTGCGCGGCGGCGCCGACGACTGGGTCACAAAGCCCTGCCACCCGGAGGAGCTGATCGCGCGGATTCAAGCCGTGATGCGGCGCCGGCGCATCGGCACGATGGTCGCCGACGACAAGCCNNAAGCCGATGCTGGCGGGACAGTTGACGATCCGCCCCGACCGTTTTGACGCCTACGCCGGCGACGAACCGGCAGGTCTCTCGCGCAAGGAGTACGAACTGCTGCGTCAGCTCGCGTCCGCGGGTGGGCGCGTGCTCGAACGGGAGCAGATCTACCAGCGGGTCTGGGGCTACACGATGGTCCGCGGCGACCGCTCGGTCGACGTCTTCGTACGCAAGCTGCGCACGAAGCTCGAGAAGCTCTCACCGGAGTGGCGCTACGTGCACACGCACTTCGGGATCGGCTATCGGTTCGCGCCGCAACGCGTCGACGGCGGCAGCGGCCCCGCGGCTCCGCCACCAACTGCCGCGCCCCCTTCTGGCGCTGAGGACTCAGCGGTACGCTTGGACCTGGCTGCAACCAGTTGAGTCGACCATGAAGATCAACGCAAACGTTCGAAATATCGCGATCATCATCGTGCTTGCCGCGGCGGTCGACGGCATCAGGCAGGGGCAGTACGCGGCCGGCACGGTCAAAGAGGCCGTCTCACTCGGCTTCCTGGTGGCGTTCGCCTGGATCGGCTCTCGGCTCTATCGCGAGCACCGGATCGCGCTGTACTCGTTGGGCAACCAGCGTCGCGCGATCCTCTACGGCGCAGTCGGCGCCGCGCTGATCGACTGGTGCGCTTACTACCGGCTCACGGCAACCGGCTTCGGCACGATCGTCTGGATCCTGATCCTGGCCGGCGCGGGTTACGCGGTCTACGCCGTGTACCGGTCCTCCAAGGAGTACTGACCGCAGGCAGTCGCCGAGGCTGAGTTGCCCCGCCAGTGCTGGAGGGGCCGGCCATGCGCGGCCGGCCCCGCAGAACTCCCAGTACTTAGGCGATGTCGAAGCGGTCGAGGTTCATGACCTTGTCCCAGGCAGCGACGAAGTCATGTACGAACTTTTCGGCCGCGTCGTCGCTCGCGTAGACCTCGGCGACCGCGCGCAGCTCCGAGTTGGAGCCGAAGACCAGGTCGACACGGCTGCCGGTCCAGCTCTCGCCCTTGGGGCCGGTACCGGTGAAGCTCGCGGCCGTCGGCGACTCGCCGGTCCAGGAGGTGCCCAGATCAAGCAGGTTGACGAAGAAGTCGTTCGTCAGCTCGCCCGGCCTTGAGGTCAGTACACCGACGGTCGAGCCGTCGTAGTTCGCGCCCAGAACGCGCAGGCCACCGACCAGCACGGTCATCTCCGGCGCGCTCAGGTTCAGCAGGTTGGCCTTGTCGATCAGCAGGTACTCGCCGGGAAGGCGGTTACCCGGCTTCAGATAGTTGCGGAAGCCGTCAGCCTTCGGCTCGAGTGCCGCGAACGACTCGATGTCGGTCTGATCCTCGCTGGCGTCGACGCGACCCGGGGTGAACGGCACCTCGACCTCGAAGCCGGCGTTCTTCGCGGCCTGCTCGACTGCGGCGCAACCGCCGAGCACGATCAGGTCGGCGAGCGATACCTGCTTGCCGTTCTCGTTGAACTTCGCCTGGATGCCCTCGAGTGCGTGCAGCACGATGCCCAGCTCGGCCGGGCGGTTGACCTCCCAGCTGCGCTGCGGCTCGAGGCGGATACGGGCGCCGTTGGCGCCGCCNNCCGCGCTTGTCGCTGCCGCGGAACGAGGAGGCCGCCGCCCAGGCAACCGAGACCAGCTGCGAGACGGTCAGCCCGGAGTCGAGGATCTCCTCCTTGAGCTGGGCGATCTTCTTGTGGCCGATGACATCGTCCTCGTGCGGGGCGGCCGGAAGCGGGTCCTGCCAGATCAGCTCTTCGCTCGGCACTTCTGATCCGAGGTAGCGGACGAGCGGACCCATGTCGCGGTGCGTGAGCTTGAACCAGGCGCGCGAGAAGGCGTCGGCCAGCTGCTCCGGGTGTTCCAGGAAGCGCCGCGAGATGATCTCGTAAGCCGGGTCAAAGCGCAGTGAGAGGTCGGTCGTGAGCATCGTCGGCAGGTGGTGCTTCGACGAGTCGTAAGCGTCCGGGATGATCTCGCCGGCGTCCTTTGCGACCCACTGGTGCGCGCCGGCCGGGCTCTTGCTGAGCTCCCACTCGAACCCGAACAGGTTCTCCAGGAAGTTGTTGCTCCACTTGGTCGGAGTCGTGGTCCAGGTGACCTCGAGGCCGGAGGTGATCGCGTCGGCGCCGACACCGGTGCCGTAGGTGCTCTTCCAGCCGAGTCCCTGCTCGGTGATCGAAGCCTGCTCGGGCTCGTGGCCGACGTTGTCTGCCGGCCCGGCGCCGTGGGTCTTGCCGAAGCTGTGACCGCCGGCGATCAGCGCGACCGTCTCCTCGTCGTTCATGGCCATNNTCGTTCATCGCCATGCGGCGGAAGGTCTCGCGGATGTCGTGGGCCGCGAGCAGCGGATCCGGGTTCGCGTTGGGGCCCTCCGGGTTGACGTAGATCAGGCCCATCTGGACCGCGGCAAGTGGCTCCTCGAGCTCGCGGTCGCCGCTGTAGCGCTCATCGCCGAGCCAGATCGTCTCAGGACCCCAGTAGACGTCATCATCCGGCTCCCAGACGTCGGCGCGACCGCCGCCGAAGCCGAAGGTCTCAAAGCCCATCGTCTCGAGCGCGACATTGCCGGTGAGGATCAGCAGGTCGGCCCACGAGAGCGCCTGGCCGTACTTCTTCTTGACCGGCCAGATCAGACGGCGGGCCTTGTCGAGGCTGACGTTGTCGGGCCAGCTGTTG
>PLES01000152.1 GCA_003137075.1 Solirubrobacterales bacterium | reverse complement strand
GTGAGCCAAGGCGAAGTATCGTACCCGGCCGGATCGACAGGCCCTCGATTGTTGAGGGAGGATGGGCGCGGCTACGCCGACCTGGTCGCCCCTAATGTTCTGAGCGCGACGGCGCGCGGCCCTGTTTACGCTGCCGCCGCGAGTTGGCCGCGCCGGAGTCGCGCCACCGCAAGCGGCCCCATGATGAGCGCCGCGGCGGCCTGCGTCCCGAGGTAAGCCCAGCCCGCGGCGGAGAGCCCCAACTTCGGCAGCAGCACGAGCGTTGTCAGCATCAGCGCGGACCCGCTCAGCGCGAGGAAACCCGCCAGCAGCCAGACCCTCTGGTCAACCCACGCGAGGGTGCTGTAGATCACCACCACGGCGGAGAACGGCAGGCTTAGCCCGATGAGTCGCAGCAGCGTTGTGCCGTGATCGGCGTAGCGTGCCCCAATGATCTCGAGTAGCGGGTGGGCGCCGAGGACGCAGACCATTAGTGCGCTCAGCGTGACGCCGGCCAACAGGGCGCCGCCGCGGCGGACCAGCTGGTCAGCGTGGCCGTGCGCCGCAGCCAGCTCGACGACGAAGGAGGAGCCGATGTTCCACATCAGGAACCCGACCCCCTGCGCAACCAGCCATGGCAACGTGAAATAGGCGGCGTCTGACGCACCGAGTCGCCAGATGATTACGAGTGGCATCACCTGAGCAGTGGCCGTCGAGCAGCTGTTTCCCACGTATTCTGCCGCCACGAAGTTGAGCAGCTTGCGGACCGGCGGCAGCTTACCCTCAAGCCGCTCGCGAGCAGGGAAGACCCGGTGTATCAGGATCCAGGTCACAACCGCCACCGCCACCGCCGCCGGCACCACCCAGGCGGCCAGAATGCCAGTAATACCCAGCAGTAGCGCTGGTACCGGCAGCAGAATCAGCTTGCTGACTGAGTACGAGACGTTCTCAACCGCCACCCAAGGGGCGAGCCTGAGCGCGGTCAGGACCGAGTCCTGAAGCGCGAAGATCGCGAGTACGACGACGCTGAGTACGAATGCGAGCCTTGCAACGAAGATCCCGCTGATCAGGTTGCCGCTCAACCCAGTCACAAGGTAGATGACGCCCAGAGTTACAGCGAACACCGTGACTGCGGCGTAGCCCCTGAGCACAAGGCTCTTCGCCAGGTTGCCTGAGTTTGGAATCAGACGGATAAAGACGTTGGTGAGGTTGAGCTGGGCAAGAGTCGCAAGCAGCGTCGCCGCCGCCACCAGGGCGGCGGCATGACCAACTTCACGGGGCGACTTGATCCGCGCGGCAACCGCCCAGAAAAGCAGTCCGGTCGCGTTGGTCGCGATCGTCGCCGTCATCAGAGAGACCGCACTCGCGGTCATCGATCCGGTCGGTTGCCGCTGTCTCAACCTAGCCACGCCAGGCACGTAATCGGCCGCCAGATCTGGCTCATGACTGCTGTCTGCGCTGTTTGCGACGAGAGCGCATGTAGCTGTACGGCCCGATGACCATGCCTCGGATCTCCATCCTTCCAAGATCTGACGGATAGCTGTCGCTCCGATTGACGTGCTTTGGCGCCTTCGGATCTCGGAGCGATCTGAGCCAGGCCGGAATCACGCGGATAAGTCCAACGAGGTGCCAGGGGTTGCGCAGCGATATCGCGGTCAGCATCGCCGTGAAGCCCACCCCGTAGCCCGAGACCTGCCGCCTGAGCTCCTCAGTCGTTCGCCTATGCGTATGGAACGCAATCGCAGCCGGCTCATACGCGAGCTTGTGCCCGCTCGCGATTAACTCGACCAGGATTGCCAGATCCTCGCCACCATGCGTCGGGGTTCCAGCGCCAAGAGCAACGTCGAACCCTCCGGCGGCCTCAAGCACAGCCGTGCGAAACGCCATATTCGATCCCAGCCCAAACTCGCCGGTCTTATACAGCGAATGAACACGCTCGCTTGCGTCGTCAGCTGCGATCCGCTTGACCTCGAAGCGCCCGTGACGCTCGAAAGACAGTGGTGAGTACTGACGATCGAGACCCAAGCCGGATTCCTCAAACCAGATTTGGGCGGGCGTCTCAAGTTCACGTGGAACCACGAGACCGGTGACTGCGGAAACCGCCGGCTCCGACACGAACCGCTCACCAAGCGCCAACAACCAGCCCTTGTCGACCTCGACGTCATCATCCGTACATGCGAGGATCTCGCCTGTTGCCACCGCCAGCCCCGCGTTTCTTGCGGCCGAGATGCCAGGCCGCGGTTCACGGATGACGCGGACACCCGGTAGCTCAACTGCCGGTTCCGTCAGCGGGCGATTGTCGACGACGATGATCTCGAAGTTCGGGTAATCCAGGCGTCGGAGGTGCTCGACGCAGAGCCCTAACTGCTCCCGTCGCGACATCGTCGTCGGAACGACCACGGTCGCCGACGGCAGCTGATCTGGATCCGGCCGGGATTGGCGGCGCCCCATCCCTGAAATCTGGGTCCGTACTGCCTCCTCGATGACGGCTGCAGGAACCCGCCCCTCGGTCAGTTCGAGTTCCAGGCTGCCAAGCGGTTTGCCGCCACGTCTCACGAGTATCCAGGCCGCTGCGTAGGGCGGATCCAAGTCTCGGCGGCAATCGATGTCGGTGATCGGCGATTCGAGTTCGACCTGCTCCACAGCCATCGGGCGAGGTTCGGTCACTGAGGCGCTCCAGCCGCGCGCGAAGCCCCAGATGGAACATTTGTCCAGGTTGTTGGACGCCGTTTGGCGTTGGGCCTACAGGGTCGCCGATGAGGGTGTATGCCCAAGACCCTTCTTTCCGCCCGCCTCGCCAGCCTGACCGCTTTTTTCACCGCCCTGATCATCGCAGTTGGCGCAGCTGGTGCCGTCGCGACAGCGTCTGCCAGCGCCCGCTCGACAACGACGCATAAGCATCGGGTCACCACGCGCAAGCACAGGGCCACCAAGCACAAGGCCACCAAGCACAAGGTCGCCAAGCGCAAGCACAAGGTCGCCAAGCATCCCAAGAAGAAGACCGCCAAAACGGCGACTGTCGTCAGTGCAACCGCGGCCTCTGCCCAGGCTCCGTCGACGGCCGCTGCCCAGGCCTCCGCCGCAGCCTCCGCCCAGGCCTCCGCCACCGCCTCCGCCCAAGCTGCCGCCGCTGCCCAGATCACAGCCGCAGCGACATCGGCCCCAACCCCGACTGACAGCACCGCGCCCGCGCAGCCGTTGGGTATCTCCGGTAACTGGAACCTTGCGCTGGACTCTAACTTCGAAGGCTCGTCGCTGACCGGCTCTCCCTGGCGGACCGGCTGGTTCGGCAGCGGCGTCACCGGCCCCGCGAACACGGCCTCATTGGAAAACTCGCTGATCAGGAAATCCATCACCGCGCGCACCCGNNCGATGCACCTCAACGTCACCGCCACGCCGTCAACGTGCAACGGCGAGACCGAGCCATACACCGGCGCTCTGGTATCTACGAACCCCAGCGATGGCCGCACAACCCCCGGCTACGCCTACACCTACGGTGTTCTAGAAGCCAAGGTCTACATCCCCGCCGACGGAACTCAGATAGCGAACTGGCCTGCAGTCTGGGCAGACGGACAGTCCTGGCCAGCCGACGGCGAGGACGACCTTCTGGAAGGACTCGGCGGCCAGGCATGCTTCCACTTCCACAGCCCGCTCGGCGGCCCCGGCGCATGTGACAGCACCCTCACTCCCGGCTGGCACACCTTCGCCTCCGACTGGCAGCCCGGCTCCGTCACGTACTACTACGACGGCGTCGAAGTCGGCAGCATCACCACAGGCATCACCAACTCACCGATGTACGTGATCCTCAACAACACGGTCTCCTCGCAAGATCCTGGACTCGCCGAGGCAGACTCCATGCAAGTCGCCTACGTCCGCGTCTGGCAGTAGACCTCCAGCGTCGCCTAAAGCTCAGGACCGCTGACAGCCCCTCAGGGGCTGTCGGCCGTTCCGCAGACTCTGAAGCCAAAGTCACGCTATTTACAATGGTTGATCCGCATGCCTATTCCGGCCATCAACTGTCGAAGTCAACTTCCCGAGGGTCTAGGTTCGTGCCTGCGAGCCGCGTCCGGGGCGAGAGTGACTTGGAAGCCGGCGTGCCTTCCGTGGTGACGGCTGCAGAACGGCCAACGCTAAGCGTTTCGGTCACGATTCCTGCCTACACGATGGAGAGATGGGAACTCTTGTGTGAGTCTGTCGAGTCTGTACGCGCACAGACAGTCGCCGCTGAGCAGGTCGTCGTTTGCATCGATAACAACGAGGAGCTCCTGCGTCGCGCCGAACGTGAGTGGGCAGACTGCAGCGATCCGGCCGTCGTTGTGATCCCGAACCGTCACAGCGAGCATCTCGATCATCTCGCCGCGCACGGGCTGGCGCACGGCACGAGTCGCCGGTTCGGAGCAGGCCCGGCTCGAAGCGCAGCAGCGGAGCTCGTTCACTCGGACGTAATCGCATTTATCGACGATGACGCGCGAGCCGAACCCGACTGGCTCGCACAGTTGCTCAGCGTCTTCGAGTCACCTTCGATCGTCGCCGTTGGCGGAGCACCGCTCCCGGTTTACGAGACCGGCCGTCCCAGGTGGTACCCAGACAACTTCGACTGGGTATTCGGATGCGCGTATCAAGGCTTGCCATCTTCCGCGGCACCGCTCAGGCACCTGATCGGCGCGAACTTGGCGGTTCGCCGCTACGCCTGGGAAGCCGTTGGAGGCTTCATGGATTCTGACTTTGATGATCTCGATCTGTGCCTGCGACTCGCACAACGATTCGGATCCGAGAGCCTGTACTACGCGCCAGACGCCGTGGTGCATCATTTTGTGCCGGCGGAACGCGTGACGTGGCGTTACTTTTACCGTCGTTGTTACTTTGTCAACCGCGGCAAGGTAAAGGTCTTCCGCAGCTTGGGCGGCGCCGCCAACCTGATGGCTGAGCGCGAGTTCGTGCTTCGAGCGCTGACGACGCAGGTGGGAGAGTATCTCCGGCGGGCCGCGAAGGGACAACCCGACGCCTTGCGCCAGTTGGCAGCAATGATGGCTGGCATCGCCCTTGCGGTGCTCGGACACGTTCGCGGCCGGATGGATCGCGTCACCCAGCGTGACGCGTAGCGCACCTGATCTGCACTCAAAAAAACGGGGTCGCAGCATGTCGCCGCGACCCCGTTTGCGCTCAGCGAACGCCTGCCAACTACGCGGCGAACTCCAGCTCACGCTCGAGGGCGAGCACGCCATCATCGACCGGGTCGCTGTCGGTCGTCGCTGAGACCGTCGTGGGCTTGCGCAACGTCGTGAACGCTACGACCGCGCCGACAACCACCGAGCCTGCGCCGATCAGGTAGGCCAGGTGATATCCGCCCACGAGCGCTGCGTCGGGACCGATGTGGGCGGCCGTCAGAGCGTGGGTGTGGTTGGTTGCGAAGGTCGAGAGCAGCGCCAGACCGAGCGCACCGGCGACCTGCTGCGAGACGTTGACCACGCCCGATGCCAGACCGGCATCCTGGTGGGGCACATCAGCCATCGCGATCGTCAGCATCGGCATGAACGCATTGCCGATACCGAGGCCCATCAGGAACATGCCGAACAGCACGCTCGGGAAGTAGCTCGAGTGCAGGCCTCCAGTGCGCAGCACCATCATGCCCACCGCCGCGCTGAGGATCCCGAAGAGCATCACCGGCATCGGGCCGAAGCGAGCGACAAGCTTGCGGGTGGTACCCAGCGAAAGGAACAACACCGTCAGGGTCCAGGGCATAAACGCCAGTCCGGTCTCGATCGGTGTGTACCCGAGCACGCGCTCCAGGTAGAGGCTGCCCAGGAACCAGACGCCGTACATGCCGGTGACCAGGAAGCCACGGGCGACGCTTGCCCCCATCAGGCCGCGAAGCCGGAAGATCCGCAGCGGCATGATCGGGTTCGCGATCCGTGATTCCAGCGTCAGGAATGAGGCCATCAGGACGACGGCAAGGATCGCCGGCAGGACGACGCTTGAGGAACCCCAGCCGTCGTTCGTCGCCTGGATGATCGCGTAGACGGCCGAGCCGATTGAGAGCGTGACCAGAATCGAGCCGAGCCAGTCGATCCCCTGAGCGATGCCAAGCCCCTTGTCATTCGGGATCAGGGCACGGCCGGCGATCACGGTGCCGATACCGATCGGCAGGTTGACGAAGAAGATCCAGTGCCAGTTCAGCAGCTGCGTCAGCGCGCCGCCGGCCAGCAGGCCGACGGTTCCGCCAGAGACGGCGGTGAACACGTATGCGCTCATGGCGCGTGCGCGGTCGGCCGGCTCGGGGAACTCGGTGACGATGATCGCGAGGATCACAGAGGCCTGCATGGCAGCCCCGATGCCTTGAACGAAGCGTGCGCCGACCAGCATCGCGGAGGAGTCCGCGGCTCCACAAAGCACCGACGCGAACGTGAAGAGCGTCACGCCGGCGATGAAGACACGCTTGCGTCCGATCAGGTCGCCGAGACGGCCGGCGAGCAGCAGGAAGCTGCCGAAGGTGACGAGGAAGCCGTTGATGACCCAGGTCAGGTTGGCCTGGGTGAAGTGGAGGTCATCTTGAATCCTGGGGAGAGCAACGTTCACGATCGTCGTGTCGAGCACGATCATCAGCTGAGCCAGGCAGACGACCACCAGCGCCAGCCAGCGGCGGCGTTCTTGAGAAGTCATACAAGTCCTTGAGGTTTGAAGGGGGTGAAGCGAAAGGGGGAACTGGGAGAGATGAAGCTTTTGTGGGAGAGAGATGAAAGGTTGGAAACTTTGCGGGCGAAAGTACTAGACTGGAGGGTGCCTCCGGTAACTATAGCGGAGGCACCCTCCGTTTTGTCAAGAAGCTGTGATGACTACTTCGAACCCCACACAATTAGCGACCGACACGATCCCCGTCTCCGACCAGGCGCTGCTCGTCTCTGACGACGCAGCGTTAGAAGGCGACGAAACCGCGCGGCCGATGCGCGCTGACGCGCGTCGTAACTACGACAAGGTCGTGGCGGCCGCGCGCGAAGCCTTTGCCGAAGGCGGAGCCGAGACCTCACTCGAGGGCATCGCCCGTCGCGCCGGTGTCGGTATCGGCACGCTCTATCGCCACTTCCCAAACCGTCAGGCGCTTCTGGAAGTCGTCTACCGCGATGAGGTCAAGCAGGTCTGTCGCAGCGCCGAGGAGCTTCAGGGACTACCTGCCTGGGAAGGCTTCGTCGCCTGGATCAACCGGCTCGCCGGCTACCTCGTCACCAAGCAGGCGCTCGCGCACGAGCTGCTCGACTACTTCGGCCACGATTCCGACGTATTCAAGACCTGCCGCCACGACCTCTTTGAAGCGGGCGAGCCGCTGCTCGCCCGCGCCCAGGAACAGCGAGCGGTCCGAGCCGACACGAACCTCGCGGAAGTGATTCAGCTGGTGGGCGGGATCACCAAGATCCAGACCACCGACCCGGCCCAGCGCGAGCGCATCCTCTCGATCGCGCTCGACGGTCTCAAGTACCGCGCCCAGTAGCCCGCGCTCGCGTTCTTCGCGCCTGGGGTCCACCATTTGAGACTCCAGCCGCAAAGAACGCGGCCAGGGCAGCTACGAGCCGCCGTGATGGCTCGCGTTGGCGGCCGTTCGACGATTTGCGTGACAGACCACTAGCGTTCGCAGCATGTCCGGGGTAGACGCAGATAACCAAGCGCCAGCAGAACCGCCGGCGCCGGTCAAAGATGGGCGGACCGCCTGGACGCGCAGCCTCGCCACGCCGGTGCGCGCCTTCCTGGACGCCGAGATCAGCGGCGCGATTGTGATGGTTGTGGCGGTGGTGGTGGCGATGGTCTGGATCAACTCCCCCGCCCATAACTCCTACGCGTCGCTCTGGAACACGAAGCTCTCGATCCGGATCGGATCGCACGG
>PLES01000173.1 GCA_003137075.1 Solirubrobacterales bacterium | reverse complement strand
TTCGAATCCGGTCGCTCACCCTTTAGAAAGGCCCCGTTTTGCGGGGCTTTTCTATTTAGTGGAGGGCCAGGACGCCGCCCTCGGCGGCCCGTTGTACCACTTCGTTGTACCACTTGGACCTGGTAATGACGTCGTACAACGGGTCGAGCTGGTCGGCTGGCACGCAAGGTTCAACGCCGGCGGTGGGTTAGCCAGCAGCGGCGCGCACGGCCCGGCCTTTGTGGGCGCGAGCTCGGGGCATGGTCTCGCCTCCGATCGGCGGCCATATCTCGACGCTCCGTCGCCTTCTGGTATTAGACGTGGCTGTCGCATAAACCAGTTTTGGGCGGTGGCTGGGGAGTAGTCGCGGCGCGGCGGTGAGCGGTGGTCCGCGGTCGGTAACACCGCGAACGGTCACCTGGGGCCCGTCTAGCCCCCGGTGATGGCTATTTGGTTGCTGTAGAGCTTCAGCAGGTTGTGTGTTGCTGTCATTAACCGCCACTCTGAGCGAACGGCGGATCTCCCTCTTCGCATGAACCGGATGAGTTTGCGGTTGAACTTGGTATGAGCGAAGACCGGTTCGATCATCGACTGTCGTCGTTTGTAAAGCGCGTGGCCGTAGTCGCTGGCAAGCACTCGGCGCATGTGGTCGTAGTAGCCGCCCTCCCAACCGGGGCGGGCACCTTGTCGTCCGGCGGCGTCCGGTGGGATCAGGACCTGCATGCCGTGGTTGATGACGTTCTCCATCTGCGCCTGGTGCCAGTAGCCGGCATCGGCGAGCACCACGCCGGGCCGCTCAGTGATCCCGGCGTCCTGGAGCTCGCGCAAGGTCGCGAGCACCATCGGTTCGAGGCTGCCGAAGTCCGGGGCGATGACCGAGACTTCCGCGGCGATCACGATCTGCTGCTCGTTGCACGCGGCCTGAACGTTGTAACCCTGCATGTGCCCGCGCAGCGTTTTCATGCTGCCGGAGTCCAGATCGGTGAGATTGATCCGCCCGTCGGGCAGCTCTGATGGGACATAGGGTTTCGGGGGAGCGCCGAACCGCCGACCGTTCTTCATCCGCCCCGTCTCACGCCACTGCTCATAAGCCTGGTTGGCCTGACAGTGAACGTCGTGCTCCTCTTCCAACCGCCGCTTCGCTTCTTTGAGCCGCTTGGTCCGTGACTTTGGGATCGGGCGTTCTTCCTTCGCACGCCGCTCGATCAACCGCCGCTTCGCATCCGCAAGCACCTTCCGGCGACCCTCCCTGGTGATCAGGTCATCGGGCAGCTCATCACCACGGCGATCGCCATAGAGCTGATCTTCCTGCTCATCGGTCTGCTCGGCCCGCTCCAACAGTTCGCGGACGATCTGCTCATACCCACGCGTCGATTCCTGTGACGCGTTTGCGCTCAACTTCGACCCGTCGATCGCGATCATCCCGACCTTCGCGAGCCCCGCTTCGGCGCAAAGCTCGAGCACCTCGGTGAACAGCCCCGCGAACGCCGCCTCATGCCGGCGACGGAACCTCGCGACAGTCGCGTGATCAGGCTTCTGATTCGCAGCGATCACCCGGAACGCGACGTCTTCCACGCATGCGCGCTCGATCATCCGTGAGGAACACACCCCGCGCGAATACGCGTAAATCAACAGAGCGACCATCAACGCCGGATCGTGCGCCGGACGGCCATGACCATCCGGGCGATACCCCGCCAAAAACGCCGAAAGGTCCATCTGCTCGACCGACGCGAGCACAAACCACGCGTAATGCTCCGCCGGCAACCACTCCTGCAACGACGGCGGCATCAACAACACCTGATCCCGATCAACAGCAATGAAGTTCTGAGGCATACAGCAGTCTCTTAAACCCGCCGGATAGACCTTTATGCGACAGCCACGGCTACCAGCGGAAGTGGGCGTGAGAGCCGCGCGCCATCGCTTTGATCATCCGGGCGGCGTCTTGGCGCACGATTGGAACGGCGACTTAGCAGGCGTAACTCCCGTGTCTCGATGTAGGGGGGTTGGGCCCGGCTATTGCCCGGATCGGGGATGTCTGAAGTCTGAAGGCTCAGTAGGGGCCGGTCGGGAGATGACCGAAGTGTTCCTCGAACTCCTCGTCGGTCAGAGCTCTTCCTCCGTGAACCGGGCAGCTTGTCTCGAAGATGAAACCCCTGGCTTGCTGAGCTGGACCTCGCGGTGGTAGTTATGCGTGATCGGGCAGGTGCAGCCTGCGTCGACCGCTTCGGGTGAGCCTGGGTTCATTCCGCGATCGTGCACTGGCGGGGGAGATGCAGCCGCTCATTGATGCTCGTAGCCAGCGATGATTTGTGGGCATGTTCGCTTCGTTCACACCCACAAATCGCTGGCCCGCCGGGGGCGGGGATGGCTGGCGCTGATCGCACCGGCCGCCGGAGGCCGCGTGCTGCTGCGCCACGTAACCGGCAGGTGCGGTTGCTGCTGTCTGACGAGGAGCTGGTGCAGCTGCGTGAGCTGGCGTCGAAGCGAGGTATCAGCGTGCAGCGGATGCTGGTTGAGGACGCGCTCGAAAAGCGGGCTGGGGAGGGAGCTAAGAGGGTGGTCGACGTTGACCAGGCGATCGGGGAGCTGGTGGGGGTGCGGCAGCAGATCGAGGCGATCGGAAAGAACCTGAACCGCTTCGTGGTGATCGCCGAACCGCGCGGTGGAAACGACGTCGCCGTAGCGGCCGATGCTGTGAAGCAGACGCTACCGGAGCTCCGCGAAGTGGTGCGCGAGGTGCGTGGCGTCGCGACGAAGTTGGGTTCAGCGAGATGATTCCGAACATTACGCGCGGAGGTTCGCTCAGGGGTGCGCTCGACTATGACGCGAGCAAAGGGCATCGCGGTGAGCATGTACAGCCGCATGTGATCACCGGCAGCGACGCCGTGCGCTTCGAGATCGGGTACCGGCGGGTGATGCTCACAACGAGCGTGAGGCGGATGCTCGCCGAGGTGCTTGACGCGCCGCGCAAGGAGTGGGGCCGGGAGATCCGCACGCGTGACAAGACGAACGGGACGATGAAAGCAGCGCATGTGTGGCGCTGTTCGCTGACGCTCGCACCGGGTGAGAAGTTGAGCGACGATCAATGGGCGGCCGTCGGGCGGCGGTTCGTCACGCGATGGGTTTCAGCGAGTGTGAGTGGGTACTGACCCATCACGGCGGCTCCGGTCGCGATGGGCTTGACCACACACACCTCACGGTGAACCTTGTGCAACGTGACGGTGAGCCGGCCAAGGTCGGGCATGACTACCGTCGCGCGCAGGCCGCGTGTGGTGCGATCAGCCGGGAGCTCGCTCTGACCGAGCTGGCTGGCCAGCAACGACACATGCCGGCGCCCGAGCGTCGGCGTGTTGCTCCTCGGAAGCTGACCCAGGGCATTCGGCACGAGCTGGCGCAACGCGGTAGTGCTGCTGGTGGTGAGCGTCAGACGTACGCCAGTCTGCGAGAACAAGGCGTTCTGGTCCGCAAAGCGCGGGGCGGGGAAGCGTTCGCGCTGAGCGAACGTCCCGATGTGTGGGTGGCGGCGAGTGACCTCATCGGCCGCATTGACGAGCACTGGGCGGCTCACGAGCTCGAGAACCAGGAGCAGCGCCGCGGCGAGCCGGCAGCTGTTCCCCGTCNNAACGGCGGCCAGGATCACCATTCGAGTACGTCGATGAGGTGATGTAGGTTTTGACCGCGTGACCGTCCTTGCCACCGTGACCGATCCGGACGGCCGGCTCGTGGCGCTGACCGCTGAAGGCTGGGCGCATGTGGTGGCCGGCCACGCGGATCTCCGCGACCGGCAAAACCTGGTGCTCGATGCCGTGGGTAAGCCTGACCACCGCGGCGCGGACCCGATCAACGACCGCGAGCGGTATTGGCGGCAGGGAGTAGGACCTAGCCAGTGGCTGAGGGTGGTCGTAGACTTCTCCACTGATCCGGCGCAGATCGTGACAGCGTTCGCTGAGCGCCGAGACCCGCCGGGATGGAAGCCATGACCGTGACGATCGACAACCTCACCTTCGACCGCGTCGACTACGACGCGGTCGCTGACGTGCTCTACCTCCACAAGGGCGATCCGAGCACCGCAGTCGACTTCGACTCGACCCCAGAAGGCCACGCGCTGCGGTTCAACGCCGCCGGGGAGATCGTCGGGATCACACTCGTCAGCCCACGTCACTTCCTGGACCGTGACGGCAAGCTTGAGATCACGCTGCCGCATCACGTGAACGTTGACGCGGGCACGCTCGATCAGGCGCTCGTCGCGGCCTAGTGTTCCCTCGAAGTAGGGGTCGGGGCCACGCCGACCTGCGGCGGTCGCGAGCGGCTCACGCCGCAGCGTCTCTTTGAGATGGCTCGCTGGCTGCTGCTTGGGTGGCGGTGCGAGGAGGAGAAAACGCAGATGTGAATTTCGCTGCGTTTTCGATCGTCCGCGGGAACCTGAGCGGCCGCGTACGCAGGCATGCTTTCGGAATCCGCTCAACCGAGCGCGTCGAGCATTGAGGCCGCGCGTTCGGCGAGGATCACTGCACCTTGCTTCTGGGCCAGTTCCACGCTCTGCACCAGCAGCGCCGTGCCGTTAGCCGTCGCGCCGTGACGGAATAGCTGGTCGGCCCACAGACGTAGGAGCTCAGGCCGCAACCAGCGCTCGCCATCCCGTAGGTTGGCGTCGATGCTCGCGAACTCGGTTGGGTCGACAGCTTCGATGCCGGCGGCCGACGCGAACACCAGCTTGAGTGTGGGCAGCAGGAAACCGACGCCCTGGCCGGTACACCACTGAACGCCGGCCTCAAAGCGCTCGCGGCCGCCCGCCACGTCGCCGCTGTGCGCCGCCTCGATACCCCTGAAGAAGCTCACGGCCGCCTGCCAGAACGGAAGCTCCTGGGTCGAGGAGATGTCATCGAGGCGGTCCGTGTACCGAGCCATTCCGTCCCAGTCCAGATGTAGCGCCGAGCCGAGCGCGCCGCCGTAGGCGAGCACGTGACAGAGGTTGTGGATCCGGCCGAGCTTCTCGGCCTCGGCCGCCGTTGCCAGCTGGAGCGAGCCCGGGGTCTCAAGGTCGCCCATCAGCACCGCTACACAGATTCGACAGCACTGAACGGTCGTGTAGTTGTCGGTGGCGCCGTACTCGGAGAGCGCCGCAGCGTGACGGCTGGGGTCATAGAGGCTCNNGCTCGCGAACCGTTCAAGCGCGTCGCTCGCCGCAGCCAACTCGCCGCGGAACATGTGCGTCGTGCCCATCATGCGGTCGATCAACAGCGAGGAGATATCCGTGGCGATCTGTGCGGCCAGCATCTTCATCTCCAGACCCAATCCGTGTGCAACGTCGATCTGTCCGCGACCAAGATGCCCGAGCCATCGCAGGAAGAGCGCGTTGAACGCCTGATCGGGTTGGGATCGCTTTGCGGTGAGCTCCACCACCCGGTTCACCGAGACGGTGGCCGCGCTCACGTATCCGTCAGAGCTCATCAGGGTCGGCAGAAACGCCAGCAGCACTTCGGTCTCGAACTCCTCCGAGGTCCGAGCGTCCGCGAACTCGGGAACAAGTTCGAGCGCCCGCCGGAAGTAGGCTGCTGCCTCTGCGTCGGCCGAACGGGACGCCGCCCGCCGCCCTGCCGCTGCCCAGCTACGTGCCGCAGCCTCCAGCCGCCCCGCCAGCTGCTCGTGATGGCCACAGATGTGAGGTC
This sequence comes from Solirubrobacterales bacterium, assembly GCA_003137075.1. Lineage (GTDB taxonomy): Bacteria > Actinomycetota > Thermoleophilia > Solirubrobacterales > Solirubrobacteraceae > Palsa-465. Next base: position 38,207 of record PLES01000173.1, on the reverse strand, counting down.
CCGTCTCCGGGCGGCCCGCCAGCACATCAGCGATCCGCCCATGCAGGGCGGATCGGTCGCGACTCAGGATCGTGTCGTAGGCGTACTCAAGCACCAGTTGATGGCGAAACATCAGGTTCTCAGGCGCGCCGTCCTGCCCGGGTGCGGCCAGGGTGAGCAGGCCTGCGGCGCTCAACTCGCTCAGCGCCGCCTCGAGCGTGCGTTCGTTCGGCACGAGTGCGCGCAGCAAATTCATTGGCAGCTCTCGGCCAAAGGCGGCCGCCAGGTGAAGCACCTCCGTACCGACCGCCAGGCCGTCGACCCGGTATTGCAGCGCCTCCTGGAGCGACACCGGGACGTCGGTCACCGAAGCGGGTGCGTCGGTGTGAGTGGAACTCGCCTGCGCGAACGAGAGCGCTAGTTCCGCCGCGAAGAACGGGACGCCGTCGGCGCGCGCGGCGATCTCAGTGATCAGGCTCTCCGGTGTGGCGAGCTCCAGAGCCTCGATCGTCGCGGCGACCACGCGCTTGGTGTCCTCAAGGCCGAGCGGGCTCAGAGGCAGGGTGGTGCCGCCCTCGATGCCCGGCAGGCCTTCGGTGTCGCGAGATGTGATCAGCAGCAGCACCGGCTCGTTCTCGACCGCGGCGACGAGCCGGGCAAGTACCTCCAGCGACGAGGGGTCGCTCCAATGGACGTCCTCGACGCAGAGCAACAGCGGCCCATCACCGGCGCGGGCCAGGGCGCGACGGGTGAAGCCGCCGATCAGCGACTCACGACGGTCACGAACCACCGTCAGCGACTCGTCACGCTTCGGCTCCTCGAGCGCGGCGGCCAGGTCCGGATCGATTGCGGAGTTATCGACCTCTGCTTGGAATTCGCGCAGGAAGGGCGAGAACGGCGAATTCACGGTCTCCGAGAAGCACCGGAAGAGCCGCCGCTGGCCGCCGTCCGAGGCCACATGCTCGGCCAGCGCCGCGGTGAAGTGTGACTTCCCGAGACCCGCATCGCCGGTCACGTAGACGCGCTGCCCGTGCCCCGAGCGCACGGCGCGCCACAGCTCCGTAACCCGGTCAAGTTCGGCGTCCCGGCCGACGAGTGGCATCGCCGGGGCTGGCGCCGCAGCTGCCAGCCCCGGGCCATCAGCGGTCGGCACCGCCAGCCATACCGCCATCGGTTTCTCGATGCCCTTCAAGGTGTGTTCGCCGCGCGGCTCAAGGCGCACCAGGTCGCGCAGCAGCCTGCGGGTGCCATCGGCCACGACGACCTCGCCCGGCCCGGCAAGGGCCTGGACTCGCGCGGCGATATTGGCCGTCTCACCGAAGACGTTCTTGGTGTCGGCATGGTTGAGCACCACCATCCCGCTCGCGATCCCCGCCCGTACCTTGAGCGGCGTGCCACCGGGGTCGGTCACCAGCCGGGCGACTTCATCGATGATCTCCTGCGCGGTCACCGCCGCCTGCAGCGCGGCGTGCTCCTGCGCCTGCGGGTAGCCGAAGAAGATCAGAGAACCGTCTCCGAGCCGGTTGGCTTCATGGCCTCCATTACGGCTGACCACCGCGGTCACGACCGCGTAGTACTCGCGGAACATCACGCTCATCTGCTCGGCGTTGAACCTTTGCGAGATCGCTGTCGACCCTACTACGTCGCAGAACAGGATCGACAGGTGCCGGCGCGCTTCGATGAACGCCGGGGCGCCTGCGGAGGTCGCACGATCGGCCCGCAGACGAGCGATCGCGTTCTCGACGCGGCGGCGCGGGCCGATCGCGTCGAGGCCGAGCTCTCGGAGGTCTGCGACGGTCAGATCCGCAAGCGTCTCGAAGTCGATCTCGGCCTCGGCAAAAGCGGCGCCATACCGCTCGAGCCCGAGTTCCGCGAGCCACGCAGTTACCTGCGGATCCTCCACGCTTTCGTCCTACGGCGAACTGGGTGGACGATGCGGCTGCGGGAGCAGGGTGATCGGCTCAGCAAGGCTCGGAAGCAGTTGGGCGTCCGGCTGATCCGCCGCATCCTGCGCCGGGACCACCGACCCGATCGACTGTGGGAAGCGGAACAGGTTGTCGGGGTCGTACTTGCGCTTGATCAGCTGGAGCAGGGTGTAGGTCTTCGGGAGCCAATACTGACGGGCGAAGTCTGGGTCGTCGTCGCTCGGATAGTTCTGGTAGACCTGCCCGTCCCAGTATGGGCGGATCGCGGTCTTCCAGCCGTCGAGGTAGCCCTCCATCACCGGCTCATCCTCCGGCTTGAGCCAGAACACGTCCATGAAGCAGTCGAAGTCAGGCGTTCGATGCACGAACGCGTTGAACATGACGCTCTTGGATGCGATCGTCCCCTGGTAGCCCTCAAACGCGACCGTTGTGTAGGGGTTGGGTGAGGTGACGAAATAGTTCAACAAGGTGAGCCACTGCGCCGGCGTGAGGGTGGTCTCGATGTATCTGCTGACCTTGTTCTCACACGGAGGGTCGGGGTTGATGTTCGGTGGAAACTCGGGCACGTCGTACGGGTTGGTCATCAGGTACTCATTGAGCGCGCTGTAGACCATCGGACCCGTGTAGTACTGAAGCTGCGCGCCCGGCTGGGCCAGCAGCGGCGCGAGGATCGCCTCAAGATCGGCCTGCACGCCGTCATACATGCCCATCAGGCGCCAGGTCGGCGCCGGCGTCACGCCGGTCGCGCCCTCGAAGACCCAGACCATCTGGAATCCCAGCTGGTCTGGAGCGGAGCGCACGAAGTTGTCCTGCAGCCAGGAGAGGCTCTGGGAGGCGTCCGCCAGCCCCGCACTGGTGCTGAGGTCCCAAGCGACTGAAAACCCGAGGAACGTATCGCCCGTGTAGAGCGGATAGGTGGTTGAGAGCAGTACACCGAAGTTGTTCCCGGTCCCACCTCGCATCGCCCAGAAGAGATCGCTGTTGACCGTCGGGCTGGCCTGCACGACAGATCCGCTCGCGAGCATCACCGTGATCGACGAGGGCTGGTCACAGTTCATTCCGAAGATGCGTGCGGTGAAGCCGTAGCCGCCGCCCTGCATGTACCCGCCCTGACAGACGTCAGGGCAGGCGCCGCCGGGGAGGTGAAGGCCGTAGAGCTCCACGGCCGCGTTGAACGAACCCCAGTTGCATCCGGGCTCCACGACCGCGGTCTTCGCAACCGGGTCAACCTGGACGCCATCAAGCTTGCTGACGTCAAGGATCATGACGTTGCTACCCGAATACCCGGCGGTGTTGTGCCCGCCGGAGCGGATGCAGAACTGTATGCCGTACTGCCGGATCACTGTCAGGCACTCTGCGACATCGGGGACCGAGGTGCAGAGCACGATCACTTCGGGGTGAAACTGAAAGCGCGGGTTGGCTACGTGGGTCGCCTCCTGGTAGCCCTTGTCCCCGGGCAGTAAGACGGACCCCTGTATGTTCGCCTGCAACTCCTTGATCGCCTGGAGAGGGATGGCCATCTTGACTTCGCCGAGCCCGCGCGCGTCCCATTCCTCGAAGCGCCTGCGGTTACGGCCTTTGCGGGAGTCATGCCAGAACATCGTGTCGCCTCCTTAGATCGCAGGCGGAGCCTATAGGCGGCGATAACGGTGGTCAAAACCTGACCCACTCGCAAGGCCCCGTCGCCCATGCTGTCCTATCACGCATCTCAGGTAAGGAGGTGCTCGCATCAGAACGTTCACGTTGGGACCTGGAAGCTCGGGCCTTGAGCAGCGCCCCGCAACGATGCAGAGCGAAAAGACAAAGCCAAGTACCATCCTCGCGCCCGGTATTGGATGTGCCGGCAGCCGCGCGTCAGATGACGCGGTGGGGTACGTTGGGTGCCGTGTCCTTAGATAGCGAGAGTTCAAGGCCGGACCATCCATGGCGTCGCGCTTTCGGCGTCAAGGGCACGAACAAGACAATGCCGCCTGCGTCGATGCCTCGCGATAAGGGCGGTTGGCAGGTTGCGCCCGCGCCCGACGGCCGCGGCACACCCGACCATCACAAGCCCGCCCCGCCGCACCGTCTTAGGGGCTTCTGGCTGTTCGTCGTCGGACTGCTGCTGATCAACTGGCTCTCGGTGTTGGTCCTTGCGCCCTCAGCGCAGCTAAGGGTGACAGTGCCGTTCAGCCCGTACTTCCTTGAGCAGGTAGGCGCAGGTCACGTGAAGTCGATCTCAACCAAGGGAGATGAGGTCGAGGGCACCTTCACCCGGAAGCTTCGCTACCCAGCCAACGACCGCAAGGCGACCCCGACAACGCTGTTCTCCAGTCAGGTGCCGGCGTTCTGGGACAACCGGGAGTTGACAGCGTTGCTGCGCTCAAAGGATGTGGAGGTCAACGCGGAGTCGACGACTTCCAGCACCTCGCTGCTCACCGAGATCCTGCTCGGGTTCGGTCCGACCTTGCTGCTCGTCGGCGTCTTCGTGCTGATCGCGCGGCGCTCGATGGCCGGCGGTGGAATGGGTGCGCTTGGCGGATTCGGGCAGTCAAAGGCGCGGCGAGTGGATCCCGAGAAGATCCGGGTCACATTCGACGACGTCGCGGGCATTGACGAGGCGAAGGCGGAGCTCTCAGAGATCGTCGATTTTCTGCGCAGCCCAGACCGGTATGTCCGTCTCGGCGGACGCATGCCCCACGGTGTCTTGCTCTCCGGCGCGCCCGGAACCGGGAAGACGCTGCTCGCGCGCGCTGTCGCTGGCGAAGCCCATGCCGCCTTCTTTTCGATCGCGGCATCGGAGTTCATAGAGGCGATAGTCGGTGTCGGCGCCTCCCGGGTCCGAGACCTCTTCGCCAAGGCCAAACAGGCCGCACCGGCGATCATCTTCATCGACGAGCTCGACGCGATCGGGCGTTCACGGCAGGGTTCGGCCTCAGTTACGGGTGCCAACGACGAACGCGAACAGACGCTCGATCAGATCCTCACCGAGATGGATGGGTTCGAGTCAGAGCAGGCCGTGATCGTGCTCGGGGCGACGAACCGTCCAGAGATCCTCGATCCGGCGCTGCTGCGGGCTGGGCGCTTCGATCGTCGCGTCGCGGTACAGCCTCCCGACCGCGATGGTCGCGAGCAGATCCTGAAAGTCCACACGCGCTCGATTCCGCTCGCCGCGAACGTCGACCTCGGCGTGATCGCCGCGTCCACGCCCGGGATGGTCGGCGCCGATCTCGCCAACCTCGCCAACGAGGCAGCGCTGCTCGCCGCCCGCCGCGATCGTGATCAGGTCGAGATGGCCGACTTCACGGATTCCCTGGAAAAGCTGATGCTCGGCTCGCCACGCGGGACGGTGCTCAGCGACGAGGACCGCGAGCGGACCGCCTACCATGAATCAGGTCACGCGCTCGTGGGGATGCTCACGCCGGACGCAGACCCGGTACGCAAGATCTCGATCATCCCGCGTGGCATGGCGCTCGGCGTCACGCTCTCCACGCCCGACGCCGACCGCGTCTCGTACTCTCGCGAGGACCTCGAAGCGAAGATCCGGGTCGCTCTCGGCGGGCGCGTCGCCGAAGAGGTCGTCTACGGAAAGCTCACTACCGGAGCCGAATCGGACATCGAGCAGCTCACACAGATCGCACGACACATGGTCGGACGCTGGGGAATGAGTGACAAGATCGGACCGATCGCGGTGCTGCCAAGCGACGCCAGTGGCCCTTTCTTCCCAGGCACGAGCGAAACGTCTGCTGACACCCAGAGGCTGCTCGATGAGGAGGTCCGGCGCCTGGTGGACGAGGCCCACACCGACGTCACGCGGCTGCTGACGGAGAACCGGGACAAGCTCAACACGCTCATGCAAGCGCTGCTCGCAGCGGAGACGCTTGACGGCGCGGACGCGTACGCGGCTGCCGGGTTGACTGCGCACCAGCCGACCTAGACCCGGACGCCGATCGCATCATCACGGAGTGATCGCGACTGTTTCGAACTCCTGCAGATATGGGGAGAGGTAGCGAGCGTCGATCTTCGTCTCTGGCTTTGCTACCGGTTCGGTGACGACGCTTGACGTGCTGCCGTGGATGCCTGTGACTCGCGCCTGCAGGTCCAGAGAGCGATCACCGCACCACAACTGTCCGCGCAGCACCGCCACCATCGGCTGCGGTTCGATGTCGGCACCAGCGAGTGCCGCGATCGAATCCGCGGCGGCGTCAGCCTGCTGGGCGGCGATGCCGCCGTGCTTGATCGGAAAGTCGGTCAGATCGCCCGCGGCGAAAACCCGCTCCACGCCGGGTACCTGTCCGTGCCGGTCGGTTGTGATGAAACCATTCGTTGCGTTACGTGGAATTCCGGCGACGGACGGTCCGTAAAGCTCAGGGAGTGTGATCACCTGGTCGACGGTGATCTGGTTGTTGGCTGGCTGCACGGTGAGCCGATGCGGCTCCCGCATCACGCAACGGCTGGCGGTGTGAGTCGTGATGCCTCGCTCGCCCAGCAACGCGCCGAGCTCCTGGCTCACGGCGGTTCCGAAGACTGCCAGTGGCGCATCCTCCGGCGTGATCAGCGTGACCGTCAGATCGACGCTCATCTCGTAGGCGCGGGCAGCGGTCATCAACGCGAGCTCGTAGATCGGCAGCGGCCAGGACTGCGTGCTCGGGATCACAAACGCGATGCTGTGGATGTACCCACCCTCAACGTCCTGGAGCACGCCGTGCATCTGCTCGTCTATGCGTGAGGGGTCGAGCGTCACGGCGTGCTTGATCGAGGGGTAGGTTCGCGAACCCACCGCCAGCAGCAATGCGTCGTAGCGCAGGGCCAGACCGTTCTCGGTATGGGCTACTCGCGCATCCGCATCGACCCACTTGAGCGAGTCCTCGACAAGCCCGATCCTGAGGTCGTTTGCGATCCGCTCAAGCGAGTAGCTCCGCGCCGCACGGTGGCCGAACGGCTCACCGACTCGGACGGCGCGGTAACTGAACTCGGCGTTTGGCGCCAGCAGTGTTACCTGGACAAGTTCGCCGGCGCGCGCTCTTAGCGCCAGCGCGGCCTCGAGTGCGGCGACGCCGCCCCCCGCGATCAGGACGTCGGTCTGTGACTTCTCGGAGTGCATGTGCTCAACCTACGCCCTTAGCGCACGCCCGACAGCAGGGGCCCTCACGGTCTGCGGTAAGTAGTTTCCCGCAGTGGTTGCGCGAGTCTGGGCCAATGGCAAGGCTTCTGCACAGCAGCCGCAGCCACACTCGGTCGGCAGGGCTAAGTGCCGCTACTGCCGTAAGGCGACTAACGCTACGAGTTGGCGTACGCCGCGGCGATGTCGAGTCCTGAGAGCACACCGCAGGCATGGCCGCTGGAGGGGTCGATCACGATCAGATGGTCGACCGAGCGCTCGACCATGATCCGTGCGGCGTCGTCTGCGGAAGCCGTCGAGAGAACGGTGACGACCTCTGTGGTCGCCGCTTCGCCAGCGCTCTCATCGGTCGCGTCGGCGGCTGCGACAGCTATCTGAGCGACGGTGATGAAGGCAAACGGACGACCCGCGCGGTCAGGGTCCGCTACGGCCACCGCGTGTACGCGCTGCGCCGCCATTAGCTGCGCCACCACTCGTAGCGGCGTCGTCGGATCGGTGGTGAGGATGCCGGTGTGCATAACGTCGGACACGCGGACGTGTGAAAGGATCGGATCGTGGATCGTCATCTGAAGCTCGGTTCAGTCGATTCGTTGGCTTGAGCAGAGCCTAGATCCACGCCGGCGCAGCATCATCGTGTGCTCGCCGCATTCTCCGTACGTACTTTCCCGTAGCTCAGCGGCTCGGGCGCGTAAGCTCATCGGCCGCGATCGGTCCGAAGTGATCACTTTCCTAAGGCTAAGCGCGCATTCGTCCGATGATGTATCCATGGGAACCGTTTCGATCCCGAAGGACTCGCTTTCGCTTTCGACGGAGGCTACGTCTCTTGACGAGATCATCCGGACCCGGGCGTTGCGCACCGTCTATCAGCCGATTGTTGAGCTTGATACCGGGCGGGTGGTGGGCTGGGAGGCGCTGGCGCGCGGCCCGGTCGGTTCAGCGTTGGAGTTCCCGGACCGGTTGTTCGGGGCAGCCGCTCGGCTAGGGCGAACAGCCGAACTTGATCATTGCTGTCGAGCAGCAGCGGTCGGAGGCGCGATTGTTGCCGGGTTGGGACGTGGCCAGGAGCTGTTCGTGAATGTCGAGCCCGACGTGGCCGGAGCGCCCGTTCCGATGTTTCTGCAGCAAGCGCGGGACGCTGCGCAGGCGCTGCGGATCACCGTGGAGATCACAGAACGGGCGCTGACCGTAGCGCCCGCAGAACTGATCGCGTTGGTTGATATGTACCGCAGCTGGGGCTGGAGCATCGCGATCGACGACGTCGGCGCGGACCCGCGTTCAGTCGCACTGATGCCACTGCTGCGCCCCGATGTCATCAAGCTGGACATGAGGTTCGTGCAAGAGCCGATGACTCGCGAGCGCGCCCGTGTGGTTCACGCGGTGGCGGCCGAGGCCGAGCGCTCCGGCGCGGTCGTGCTCGCCGAGGGAATTGAGCACGCGGAGCACGCCGCGGCGGCCAAGGCGCTGGGCGCAACCCTTGGCCAGGGATGGCACTTCGGTCGCCCCGGCGCGCTCTTCCCGGCACCCGGTGCTGAGGGGATCACACGCACAGCGAAATCCGTCGATCTTGGCCAGGACACTCCCTTTGAGCACCTACTGGAGCTGCGCAAGGCACGGATCGGTACCAAAGCACAACTGCTCCAGATGAGCCTCGCCCTGGAGGAGCAGGCACTGCTTCAAGGCGCGTCTGGAGTCCTGCTCAGCACCTTCCAGGAGGCCAGGTACTTTCCCCGATCGACTCGCGAGCGATACGCGAGGCTCGCCGCCGAGGTCTCCCTCGTTGGGGCGCTTGCCTATGACCTTGACCCCGAGCCGGCACCGGGGGTTCGCGGATCAGCGCTTGATCGCGGGGACTCCTTGAGGGGAGAGTGGGACGTGATGGTGCTCGGTCCTCATTTTGCGGGAGCGTTCGTCGCACGGGATATGGGGGACCACGGCGCCGATGGCGCGCGCCGCTTCGAATACATCGTCACCTACGACCGCAACCTCGTGGTCGCGGTAGCAACGCGGCTCATGAGCCGTATCGCATCGCTTCACCGTTAGTGCCGGCGCAGGACATCGGTGCTTGAGTCCAAGCGCCTTTCGCCGCGCCGCGGGAGCAGAGTTCGCCGCGGTCCCACGAGTCGTCGTCGACGGGTCAGCAGAAGCGCGAACCAATCAGGTTCTGTGTTCCTCGTACTGCGGCAGGTCGTCAAGGATCTGCTCCCACGGTGCCTTAGATCCGACAAAGATGTGGTGCGTGGGGCGGATCGTCGGGTCGTCGCGCAGAGATCCCATCGCGACGTGCAGATACTCGCCGTCGCGCACCATGGAGTACAGAAAGCACCCGCAGAGGCCGCAGCGTGTGTCGTTGGCGTCGGGTTCGCCGAAGATCGCCAGGTGGTCAGCGCCGTGAGTGATCGCCAGTTTCGGGCGTTCGATCCCGGCGAATGGCTTGTAAGCCGAGCCGGTTGCGGCGCGGCACTGCGAGCAGTGACAGTTGGCTGCGTAGAGGAACGCGTCGGGGACCGTGTAGCGCACGGCCCCGCAGCGACACCCACCCTGGAGTTCACGCACCTCATCAGTTGCCATTGCCTACCTCCCGCTGATCGCGATTTGTAGCCCTGCAGAGTTACACAGACCCGGAGGGCGCAACCACGGTGCCGCTTGTACGGCGCAATGCCGCGACTACGACCGTGACCCGTTCGCCAGCGTGCTCCGTAACGCTTCGTGTCGGCATCGTGCCCAAACGGTGAAGAAAATCCCGAGCGGGGACCGGGCGACGGGCGGCGACCTTCAGAACTCACGACTGATAACCGTTGCCTGCGTGTCACAGGGCACCACGCTCACGCGACCTATAGGGCAATGACCCACGTCAATGACCGCAACAAGCAGGCGTTCGAGGCGCTGTATGACCGCACCGCGCAGTGCTTACTGATCTCGCTCACAAGGCGCACCCAGGACCCAGAGGTGGCCGGCGAACTGTGGGCCGAGTGCTGGGCGGCGGCGTTTGCGGGGTGGCCGGCCTGTCGCGCCAGCGGGCCCGATGGGGAGGAGGCGTGGCTGTTCGGTATCGCGCGTCGACGCCTTGCCGACTACTGGCGAACTGGCAGCATCGAACGCCGAGCGCTCGAGCGGTTGCGTTGGAGCATCCCCTCCGGCTCCCCGGCCGAAGATGAGGAGCTCGCGCGAATCGCCGAGCTCGATGCGTTGCGTGGTCTGTTGACGGATGCCCTCGCCGCACTCCCAGAGGGACGCCGTCGTGCAGTCGCGCTGCGCACCGGCCTCTACAGCGGCGGTGGCGGGGTGATCGTCGGACCGGCTCCGTCGTGCGTCGGGATCGGCCCTCGCTTCAACGTCACAGGCAGCTCTTGACGGGTCCCGGGGGTTGACCGCCCGCTAGAGCGCGGCGTCGAGCAGCGCTTCTGCCGCAGCCCGTGTTGAACTTGCGATCAGTGGGTCATGATCCATCCAAGCGGCGATCATGCCGCCGTCATAGCGGCCCGCGGTCACTCAGTCGGGTATCTGAGCCCGATCTTCTGCCTGATCTGATCCATCGTCGCCATGATCGAAACCGACTCTGACGGCGTTAGGATCTCGCTCGCGAGTAGGCCGGCCGCGATCAGGCGCTCGATTTCATCGGCCTGGAACTGCATGCCGCGTCCCGGCACCTCGGAGTCGTAGGTGGACACGATGGCACCTTGGGCGTCGTACAGCCGGAAGGAAGTTGGCGTGTACCAGACGGAGTCGATCTCGATCCGGCCTTCAGTACCGACTATCGCGGCGCGATTCGGCCCGGGGGCGTTGCTCGCCGTATAGATGACCGCGGTTCGTCCGTGGTCGTATCGCAGCAGGATGCCCGTCTCGGCGTCAGCTCCGGTCGCTTTGAAGGTTGCCGTGGCCTCGATGCCGACCGGCTTACCGAGCAGGTCGGAGGCCAGTGAGATTGGGTAGACGCCGAGGTCGAGCAGCGCGCCGCCGCCAAGCTCGAGCGCGTTGATCCGGTGCGCCGGGTCGTCGGGCAACTTCTGCGTGTGGTCGGCGATGATCGAACGGATCTCGCCGATCGCGCCGTCCGCGATCAGCTTGCGCACCTCGATCATGTGCGGCAGCCAGCGAGTCCACATCGCCTCGAGGATCACCAGCTTGCGCTCCGCCGCGAGTGAGACCAGGCTCTCGGCTTCGGTCGTGTTGATCGTGAACGGCTTCTCGACCAACACGTGCTTGCCGGCGCTCAACGCCAGCGTCGCGTCCTCATGGTGGCGAGGGTGCGGAGTCGCGATGTAAACGACGTCAACGTCTGGGTCGGCGACCAGTGCCTCATAGCTGCTGTGCGCCTGCGCGATTCCAAACTCGGATGCGAACGCCTCGGCCGTCTGGGCCGAGCGCGACCCGACCGCGGCCACATGGTGGCCGGTGAGTATGAGGTCGGCGACGAACAGTCGCGCGATCCAGCCCGTGCCGAGAATGCCCCAGCGCGGCGTCACCAGGGGGTCCTCAGCGGTTAGGGGCGGGTTGCTCAAGGTCAGCTGCAGTGGTTTTGAACCGGGCTGGTTCGCTTACAAGGTATCGACTGCGGCCGACCTGGGGTCTGACGACTAAAAGTAGGCAGCTCCGTATGCGGCGAGTATGCCGATTCGCATGCAATGCGTATACAGGCGCGGTATCGTTGTTGACCCGATGCCGAGCACCCGCGACCTCAACCCGTTTCGCTTCTCTGGGCCCCTGGCCCCGGAGAACATGATCGACCGCGATCCTGAGTCTGAAGAACTGCTGGCGCTCGCCGACGGGGGCCACTCGTTTCGGCTGGTCGGGCCGCGGCGCTACGGCAAGACGACGCTGCTGCGGCGAGTATTGGAGGCAGCTGAGCAGGAGCAGGTCGCAACGGTGCTCGTCGACCTTCAGGACGTGCTGTCGATCGGCGAGATCGTGGTCCGGATAGAACGTGGCTACGACCGGCTCAAGGGGCCGATCCGGCGCAACGTTGACAACCTCCTGCGCAGTTGGAACATCGGTCTGGCGCTAGGTGGGGGTGGCTTCACGGCCACGCTGCAACGCAATCCGAGTGTGGACGCCGAATCTGTGCTGCTGCGTCTGCTGGAGATGCCGGCCGCTCTATTCGAAAAGGACGGAACGGTCAGCCTGATCGCGTTTGACGAGATTCAGGATGTTCTCGCTGTCCCCGGAGCCGACGGCAAGATCCGCAGCGTCATCCAGCATCACGGCGAGGCTGCAACCTACGCATTCGCAGGATCCGCGCCCGGTGTCATGCAACAACTGTTTGCCGATCCTAAGCGTCCGTTGCTTGAACAGGCAGTGCCCAAGAATCTCGCGCCGCTGCCGTTGGACGAGGTTGGGGAGTACGTTGCCGCACGCTTTGAGAAGAGCGGACGCGAGGTTGGGTCCGCGATGACACCAATGCTCGAGTTCACACGCGGGCATCCGCAACGCAGCATGATGCTCGCGCACTACCTATGGCAGCGCACGCCCCGCGGGTCTAGCGCGGATGAAGGAACCTGGGTCGGCGCGCTTGACCAGGCGGCCGCCGACTCGGCGCCCGTGATGCGTGCGATCTGGAGAAGCCTGACCGCTAACGAGCGACGTGTGGCGCGTGCCCTGGCGGTGACCAGCACGCCGCTTTACAGCGAGGAGACAGCCGTCGCGGTAGGTATCAAGCGCGCGAGTATCGGTCGCGCACTTGAAAGCCTGCTCAACAACGCTGACGTCATTCACGAAGACAAGCGTCCGCGTATCACCGATCCGATCTTCGAGCTCTGGCTGCAGGCCCGGGGCCTGACTCCAGAGAGCGGTGACGACGGCTTCGACGAGCAGTAAGTACGGCCTCAGGAGTGAGCTTTAGGCGCCGGATGCCCGACTAGGTCGCGGCCGCCGTTGCGCTGTGGTCCACGGTCGTCGGCGAGCGAATGATCAGCACCGCCTCGACCGGGTCGGGGGCCAGCGCGAGATACGTGTGCTCGCTGTCACTGGTCCACTGAGCTGATTCGCCCGCGCCGATCTCCCGCTGCTCGCCGACGCGCCCGACCAATGCCCGTCCCGATATGACCAACAGGTGCTCGACGACGCCTACTCCGTGCCGGGCGGATCGGCGTTCGACGCCAGGGCAGAGGCTCAACCGGTAGACCTCGACCGTCGTCTCACCGGTCGTGCTGGCGTCGAGCAGTCGCACCTCGATCCCGGGTGAGGATATGCGTGCACCGGCACGCATATCAAGCAGCGTCGCGAGCGGCAGTTGCAGCGAGTTCGCGAGCACGTAGAGCGTGCTGAGCGTGGGGTTGCGGGTCCCGTTCTCGATCTCCGATAGCGAGCCCTTGCCGATGCCGGCGTCTGCAGCCAGTGCCCCGACTGAGAGCCCGCGAGCGCGTCGCGCCTGCTTGAGGCGTTTGCCGATGAGTTCGGCCAGCTCCTGCACCGGACCGACTGTATCAACCGTGTTCTGTTTACAGAACAATGTTGGTAGCGTCCTGCTGATGCAACACGAGCGCGCAGCGAGCGGCCACTCGGTCGCCGCCGGGATGATCGCCGCCCTGGTCGGTTACACCGGGGCGTTCGCGGTCGTGCTCTCTGGACTGCGGGCGGTCGGCGCCTCGCCGGTAGAGGCGGGATCCGGCCTGCTCGCGGTCACCGCCACGTCCGGCCTGGGCACGCTTTGGCTGACCTCCCGCCATCGCATCCCGATCCTGCTCGCCTGGTCGACGCCCGGCGCGGCGCTGCTCGCCAGCACCGGCGTGGTTCACGGCGGCTGGCCGGCTGCGGTCGGCGCCTTCTTGATCGTCGGGGTCCTGGTCACGCTCACCGGCCTGTGGCCGCGGCTCGGCGGATTGATCGCGGCGATCCCGACGCCGATCGCGCAGGCGATGCTCGCCGGTGTGCTGCTCGAGATCTGCCTGACTCCCATCAAGGGTTTCGTTGCGCACCCCTGGGAGGTCGGTCCGACGCTGCTCACATGGGTCGTGTTACTGCGCTTCGCTCGTAAGTGGGCGGTGCCTGGCGCGTTCCTGGTGACGCTGGCCGTGATCGCTGTCGTCGCCGCCGACCACGGCGGCGTGCACGGCGCGCTGCTCCCGCATCTGAGCCTCACGGCGCCACGGTTCACGTCCGCGGGCGTGCTGGGCCTCGCATTGCCGCTTTACGTCGTCACGATGGCCGGCCAGAACGTGCCCGGAACCGCCGTGCTCGCGAGCTACGGCTACGCGGTGCCCTGGCGTGAGGCGATGACCACAACCGGGATCGGCACGATCCTCGGTGCGAGCGCCGGCGGCCATGCAATCAACCTCGCGGCAATCAGCGCTTCGCTGGTGGCTGCGCCACCGGCGCATCCTGACCCGGACAAGCGCTGGACCGCGGCGATCAGCGCCGGGTGGTCATTCCTAGGCCTCGCGGTTCTCTCTGGAGCGCTGACGACCTTCGTCAGCGTGGCGCCGATCGAGGTGGTTGGCGCGGTCGCCGGCCTCGCACTGCTCGGCACGCTGGCCTCATCGCTGAGCGGCGCGCTCGCCGCCGAGCATGGGCGCGAAGCGGCGATGATCACCTTCGTCGTGGCCGCCTCAGGAACCACATTCCTCGGCATCGGCGCGGCATTCTGGGCGCTGCTGGCCGGGTTGCTCGTGCGCTCGATCACGCACCGGCCAAGTCCCGCGTGAGATGCAGCTTTAAGCTCGGCGTGTGCTCACTTACGCCTGCGCGGCGCAGGCGATGCGGGCAGGTTTTCTAGCCGAGCTTCGAACTCGCTTGGACGCGTGCCCAGACCCGCGTCCAAGAGATCTCGGTCGAGCGTGACGAGCGTCGCTTTGGTGTCCTGGGCGACCGCCGCGTATGACGCGTCGTAGAGGGTCAGGCTGTGCTGCTGCGCGAGTAGGGTCGCCGAGCGCATCTGCTCAGGGCTTGGTGAGACCGCAGGGCAGATCCCATCAAGCGCCTCCAGAACGGTCGCGACCTGCTCCGCGGTCGCCTTAGCGCGGCCACGCAACAGCGCGTTCCCGACCTCGTATCGGGTCAGATCGAGCACCGTCAGCGCAATCCTGCGTGCCTTATACGCCTCGATCAGCGCCCGCGCGGGCTCGAGCTCTTCCTCGCCTTCCGCGTGGAACCACTTCAGGGCGACGTTCGCGTCGCTAACGACGTTGATCACGGAGGTCGCGAGCGTCACGCTCGTCGCGAATCAAGTCGGCCGACTCAAAGCGGCCCTCTGCGGCGAGCGCCGCCCGACCGCGTTCCAGCGCCGCGTCGAGCATGCGCGGATCAGGCGAGCCCAGCTCTCGCAGGGCAGCCTCCTGGAGGAACGCGCTGCGCGTGGTGCCGCGCGTTTCTGCAGCGTGATCAACGCGCTCAAGCAATTCCTCGGAGATCGAGATCATCACCTTCATACGTCGAAGTATAGCTCTGGGCTATAACAATCGCAGGATCTACCCGCCTAATTCAGCCAGCCGGGGGTGTCGGCGATCGGCTGAGGGCCGTGGCGCCCGAGCATCGTTTCGAGGTCATTCTCAAGCGCGTTGACCCGTCGCTCGCCGAGTTCGTCGATCCAAAGCTGGCGTAGCTCTTCGAACGCGGCGGCACTCAGCGTGAGCATCTCAATGCCGCGCGCGGTCGCTGCCAGGACCCACGCGCGTCCATCCTTGGGATGACGCACGCGTGATGCGTATCCAAGCCGCTCGAGGTTCGCGGCCGTCTTGGCGGCGGCCTGTTTGCTGACTCCGAGGCGCCGGCCCAGTTCGCTGATCGTGACGCCCTCTTGGCCCAGCGCCTGCAAGGCGAAGCCGTGGATCGGGCGGGCCTGTTCGTGGCCTTGGCGCGCGAGCCGGACGTGCAGTTCGTCGATCAGCGACCTGAATCCGCCGAGCAGCAGCAGCGGCAGCTCGAATCCAGATCGGTCGCTCACGAGCGCATCATCTTCGCTCACGAATATAGACAACCCGGTGTACTATAACTAGACAACCTGGCTGTCAACAACCAGAGGAGACCCCAATGTCTGCCGGCCTGATCCGAACCCACGAGGTGCGTCGCACCGAGACTCCAAACGCCGTGATGAATACGTTGGCCTCGCCCAGCCAGGGTTCGACTAGCGGACTCAGCATGTGGACGGCGCAGATGCGCGCCGGTCAGCGGGGCCCACTGCACAGCTTCGACTCCGAGCAGATCTGGCACGTGCTTCACGGCCAAGTCGAGATCACGATCGATGGGGAGCAGCTGCGACTCGGCGCCGGTGACACGGTCGTCGTGGCCGCCGGGCGCGAGCGTCAGGTCACGGCTCTCGCTGAGACGCAGATGTTGGTTTGCGGGTACGCAACGGCGGTCGCCTCGGTCTCCGGCGAAGCCTCGCCGCGCGGGGTCCCGGCCTGGATCGGCTGATCGGGGTGGCCACCGATCCGTAGGCGGCGGCGGTGTCCAGCTTCGTGATTTGACACCTCCAGCTTAAGTTCGGTAGGGTGAACGAACTAAGTTGAGAAGCGACGGAGGCTGGGTTGAGCGCAGGCAGCATGCAGATGCAGGAGCGAGAGCTGGTGACCGCGGGCGTAGACGTCGGCGGGACCAAGACGCACCTGTCTCTCTCCTCGGGTGAGGAGCGGATCGTGCCCAGTGCCGACTGGCACCGCAAGGGTCTTGAGCGCGTCGCCGAGGGCATCGTCGAGCTGCTGCGCTCAACGACGCCGACGCTGCCGGCCGCCCTGGCGGTTGGATCCCACGGTTGCAACGACCGGCTGCTCTGCGCGAGGCTCGAAGGTTCGCTGCGCGTCCAGCTCGGCGACCTGCCGATCCTCGTGGTCAACGACGCAGAGCTGCTGCTGCCCTCTGTCAGGGCGGCGGCCGGCGTCGGACTGATCTCCGGGACCGGCTCGGTCGCTGTCGGCTACGACGGTCAAGGTGAGATGGTGATCGCCGGTGGCTGGGGCGGCTACATCGGTGATGAGGGCAGCAGTACAGCGATGTTGCGAGACGCCGCCCGCGCGATCGCCGAGGCCTACGATCGCGGTGATCCGCAGGACCCGCTGGTCGCGATCCTCTGCAGCGCGCTGGAGATTGACCACATCCGCGAGTTGCCCCGGGTGCTGGACACCTTCGTCTCGCCGCCGGCCTGGGCGCACCTGACACCGACCGTCTTCTCCCAGGCCTTGGAGCAGGGCTCGGCACTGATCCTCGACGTGATCGAACAGCAAGCACTTGGCCTGGCGACACTGATCGCCAACGTGCAAGGCCGCGGCGCCCCCGTTGACACGGTCGTCGCCGCCGGCGGCGTCGTCGTCAACGCAGAATGGTTCCAGGACGCGCTGCGGCGCGCGCTGGCGCTGACCTCGCCGACCTCAAGGCTTGTGATCCTAAGTGACCCGCCCGTGGTCGGCGCACTGGCGCTCGCCGCTGACCTGGCGGTGCTGAGTGCCGGTGACGAGCCGCAAGGCCCTGTCGGCCCGGTCCTTCGCCACCTCTTCCCGAGCCCCGCCCTGAGTGGCGCCGAGCGCTCGACCGACAGCTTGTCTGGGAACCCAGTCCCCTCCTCGTATACCCAAGAAGGAAAGAGTCACTCGTGAAGAAGATCCCCTATCGCAGCGCGATCGCCATGCAGCCCGGCGTCTTGGAGGCCAACCGCATGCAGCTGGTGGCAGCCACCGCACGGCTGCGCGCCCTGCGCGGCGAGGGCACGGTCGTGGCTCTCGTCGGGATTGGCGCCAGCTACTACACCGCGATGGCCGCCGTGCGCGAGTTCTGGAAGGTCGGTGTCAGAGCGTTCGCGGTCGACGTCGGCCAGCTATGGGAAGACGACTTTGACATCGCCGACGTGTACATCGCGATCTCGGCGTCCGGCGAGAGCCTCGAGACCGTAGCCGCCGTCGAGCGGCTGCGTAAGCGCAACCAAGGCCTGGTGGTCTCGGTGACCGCGGAGTTGGACGGCACGCTCACGACAATGGTCGACCTCGCGGTCGCCAGCGCCCAACTCGAGGACTCCGTGCCCGCGACGACGAGCTACACCGGTGGCTTGCAGGCACTTGCGTTTCTGAGCTCGGCCTGGGAGCCGGAAGCTGCGACAGCACGTCTGGAGGAGCAGTGGGCGGCCGTCCCGGGTCTGCTCGAGACGCTGCTGAACTCAAGCGTCGACGCCGTGGCCGAGATCGGCGACCAGCTGGCCGACGTCAGCAGCATTGATTTCGTCGGGACTCCTGACTCAGCACCGGGTGCTGCCGAGGGTGCCTTGCTCTACCGTGAGGCACCGCGTCTGCCCGGCGGTTGGTTTGAGTCCCGCGCCTACCTTCACGGCCCGATGGAGAGCCTTCAGCAAGGCCAGGGCATCGTGATCGTCGGTGACGAGGCAGACGACGGAATCGCCGTCGTGCTTCGTCAGGTGCGCCAGATCGGCTGTGTCGCGGCGCACCTCACGACAACGCCGTCCGAGTCGTCGGGGAGCTCGGTCACGGCGGTCGCCGTGCCGCCGAGCGAAGGTCGCCTGATCCGGGCGGTCTATGAGATGGCGCTGCTGCAGCTGTTGTCTGCTCGCAGCGCCGAGAAGCTCGAACTTACGAGCGGGAAGTTCCGCTATCCGCAGCCGCAGGTGAAGATCAAGCAGGCCATCGTCTGACGTACGTCGAGGACCCCTCGTGGGTGATTTCGCGCGGGCGGTTCCAACGCTGTTCTCAAGGGGAAAGGAAATGATGGACAACAAGCAATTCGAGGCCGGGGATGGGATCGGCCGCACGCAGCACTCGTCGTTGCTGGGAGGTCACCGTGCTCGCATTACGCTGGTGGCCGCCGGTGCCCTCTCGGCTGCCGTGCTCGCCGCAGCAGGCGTAGCGGGAACAGCAGGAGCAAAGTCAGTCACCGCCAGCGCCGCCGGCACAGCGCCGGCGAAGCTCACCGCCTCCAGCCCGGGCGGCACACTGACGCAGTGGAACTGGGAGACCGAGGCAGACGATCCGGGCGGTCACGCCCTGATGCCGCTGGCGATCAAGCTGTTCGAGAAGGCCTATCCGAAGTGGAAGGTCACCAACCGTGAGATGACGCTCGAGGAGCAGACTGACTCGCTGCCGCTGGCGCTCGACAACTCCGGCGCCCCCGACGTGACCGAGACCAACGAAGGCTTCGGCAGCATGGGCCGCCTCGTTGCCGACGACGAGCTGGTCAACCTCGCCCCCTACAGCAAGCTGTACGGCTGGAACAAAGAGGTGGGCAACGTGCCGCTGCAGTACAACTCCTTCACCTCCAACGGGAAGGCGTTCGGTTCGGGCAACGTCTACGGCGTGCCGTGGAGCGCCGCGCCGCTCGGCATCTTCTACAACAAGGCGCTGCTGAAGAAGGCCGGCGCCAAGATCCCGACCAGCTGGAGCCAGTTCTTCGCTGACCTGCCGCTGCTCAAGAAGGCCGGCATCGTCCCGATGGCGTACGCAGGTGGTCAGCCGACCGCATACCAGCCGGTGCACGTGTTCTACACGCTCGCCGACGCCTTCGCGAAGGCCTCGACCAGCATCAACTTCGTGTTCCACAACGGCAAGAGCCCAAGCATCAACACCCCGGGCTACGTCAAGGCGGCCCAGACCTTCCAGAGCTGGAGCAAGGACGGCTACCTGACACCGGGATACGCAGGTCTGTCGGATACCGCGGCGCTGAGTGATTTCACGTCCGGCAAGGCGGGCTTCTTCATCGAGGGTGAGTGGTACATCTCCTCGGTACAGAGCGCGTTGCACAGCAATGCCGGGTTCTGGGAGCCGCCGTCGATCACGGGCGGTCCCGGTGAGGGCTACTCGATCCCGACCCGTTCGGCCGATCCGAACGCGGCCGCGGCATTCATCAACATCCTGCTCGGCCCGCAGATTCAGAAGGCGAATCTCGAGCAGGGCGAGGTTCCGGTGGTCGCACCCGCGCCATCGGTGCTGGCAAAGTTCCCGGCGATGATCCAGTCGGCAACCAACGGTTGGGCTGCCGCGGTCAAGTCGAACCAGCTGGTGCCTTACCTGGACTACGCGACGCCTAACTTCCTGAACCAGGAGATGGCGGCCGTGCAGGAGCTCCAGGCAGGGCAGCTCACCCCGCAGGCGATGATCACCTCGCTGCAGAGCGACTACACGCAGTACTGGAGCAGCAAGTAGTGAACCGGTCCCGGACCCTATCCAGCGTGCCGCAGGCGCTGGCGTCGCCACCCACCTCATGGTGGGGGCGGCGCAGGGCCCAGGCCCATAAATTCGATACGCCGCAGAGCAAGGGCGACCGTCGGCTCGGGCTGATCCTGATCATCCCCGCCGCGGTCATCCTCGCGGTCTTCATCATCTATCCGCTGATCGAGGCGGTCGACTATTCGTTCCTGAACTGGGACGGAATCGGGCCAAAGACGTCGGCGGGCCTGTCGAACTACACGGCGCTCTGGAGCAACCCCGTCGAGCGCCAGTCACTTGAGCACGCCGGCATCCTGATCTGCTTTTACTCGCTGATCCCGACCGCGTTGGGTCTGATGGCGGCGGCGCTGATCGCTCGGCTGCCGCAGCGCGGGATGGGCGTGCTGCGGGTCATCTACTTCCTTCCCCAGGTACTGGTGACGATCGTGGTCGCGGTCGTCTGGACCTGGATCCTCGCCCCGGGAGGCTCGGGCACGCTCAACAGCCTGCTGCACACCTTCGGTTTGAGCGGCAACGTCGGCACGCCATGGCTGGGAAGTTTCAGCGACGCCCTGATCGCCGTCGGGCTGGTGGCCGTCTGGCTCGACTTCGGCCTCTGCTTCGTGCTGTTCCTCTCCGGAGTCCAGCGGATCCCGACTTCGCTTTACGACGCGGCCCGGGTTGACGGCGCCGGCATCATTCGCGAGTTTTGGCTGATCACGGTGCCGATGATGCGGCGAGAGATCGGCGTCGCGCTGACGATCACGATCGTCGCGTCGCTGCAGAGCTTTACGCTGATCTACCAGGCGACCCTCGGTGGCCCCGGTACGGCCACGACGGTTCCCGGCTTGCTCGTCTACCGCGACGCCTTCCAGCTTGGAACTGTCGGCGCCGCCAGCGCGCTGGGCGTAGCGCTCGCGCTGCTGACATTCGTATTCACCTTCGTGATCCGCGCGCTGCTCGAGCGTAAAGGGGAGCTGGCATGAACCGCGCCCGCGTCCGCCTCTCTCTGACCCCGCCCAGCGGGGCGGGGTCCTCATCACCCTCTGACGCAAGGAGCGCTGCCCGTGCTTTCTCGTACTGAGCGCACGCTCTCTTCGATCATCCTGCTGGTCGTGGCGATCATCACGCTGTATCCGATCGTCGTGCTGGTGACGACGGCGTTCGACAAGGTCGGCGGCAACAACAGCGGGATCAGCTTCTTCAAGTCGCTCTCGTTCTCGTCCTTCAGCTACGCCTGGACCCAGGGTGGGTTCTCCCAGTACACCCTGCACACCGCGATCATGACCGTCTCGGTCGTGGTACTGAGCGTGATCATCGCGGTGCTCGCCGCGTACGCCGTGGCGCTGCTCAAGCCGATCGGCAGCCGGCTGCTGTTCTACGCCGCGATCCTCGGGTTCATGCTGCCGGTGGAGGTGCTGGTGACCCCCTGGTTCTACGAACTGCGCTCGCTCGGCTGGCTGAACACCTATGCGGCGCTGATCGTCCCGCAGCTGGCGCAGTCAATCGCGTTCGGGATCTTCTGGATGAACTCGGCCTTCCTTTCGGTGCCCAAGGAGCTGACCGAGGCTTCGGTGCTGGACGGCGCCACTCGCATCGACGTCTTCCGCCTGGTCTTGCTGCCGAACGTGATGCCGGCGGTCAAGACGATGTCGGCACTGGTGTTTCTCTGGACCTGGAACGCCTTCCTGCTGCCGCTGGTGCTGGTCTCGAACCCGTCGCTGTTCGTCGTCACCGAGGGACTCGCCAACTTCCAGGGCGCGCACTTCAACAACTACGGAGCGCTTGCCGCGGGCGCGGTGCTCGCGGCGCTTCCCGTGGTCGTCGTCTATCTCGCATCCCAGCGCAGCTTCATCAGCGGCATGTTCGCCGGGAGCACCGTCGGCTAAGCCGGGCGTTGAGCCTCGCCAGCACCGCCCGTACTTACTTCAAAGGAGAACTGACCCTTGTCATCCATCACCTTGCAAAACGCGACCAAGATCTATCCCAACGGATTCAAGGCCGTTGAGGACGTCAACCTGGAGATCGCTGACGGCGAGTTGATGGTGCTCGTCGGTCCGTCCGGGTGCGGCAAGACCACGCTGATGCGGATGATCGCCGGCCTGGAAACCGTCAGCGGCGGCAAGATCCTGATCGGCGACAAGGACGTGACCTCGGCTGCTCCCAAAGAGCGTGACGTCGCGATGGTCTTCCAGAACTACGCGCTCTACCCGCACATGACGATCGGCGAGAACATCGGCTTCCCGCTGCGGCTGCGGCGCGTCTCAAAGCAGGAGAGCAAGGCCAAGATCGCGACCGCGGCCGGGATCCTCGGGCTGACGTCAGTACTTGACCGCCGCCCCGGTCAGCTCTCCGGCGGTCAACGCCAGCGGGTCGCGATGGGCCGCGCGATCGTACGCGAACCGGCGGTCTTCCTGATGGACGAGCCGCTCTCGAACCTCGACGCCAAGCTACGGGTTGAGATGCGCGCTGAGATCCTGCGCATCCAACGCCGCGTGAACGTCGCCACCGTCTACGTGACCCACGACCAGACCGAAGCGATGACAATGGGTGACCGCGTCGCCGTGCTCGAGTCCGGCTGCCTGCAGCAGTGCGCGTCGCCGCAGACGCTGTATGACGAGCCGGCGAACCTGATCGTCGCGGCGTTCATCGGGTCGCCCTCGATGAACCTCTTCGAGGCGCAGCTCTCAAGCGACGGGCAGAACCTGAAGGTCGGATCGAACCTGCTGGCGGCCGACGCGGCGCTGAAACGCACCCCCGGCCTGCGGGCATATGCCGGCAAGACCTTCGTGATCGGCCTGCGCCCGGAGGACATGGCACTGGCGACCGACCCGAACGTCCCCGCCATAGCCGGTGAGGTCGACCTGATCGAGGCGCTCGGCTCGGAGCTGCTCGTGCACTTCAGCTCGGACGCCAAGCGCACACGACCGGTGGTGGCCGCGAGCGCCGACAGCGAGGAGAACCTGCCGGAGGCCGAGGTCTCCGCCAAGGACGGATGGGTCGCACGTTTGGGGGCCCGCACCGCGGTCAAACCCGGTGAGCAGGTCCGCATGGTTCCGGACCTGACCCGCCTGCACTGCTTTGACCCGGTGAGCGGCGACGCGATTCGCTGAGCAGGGAAGCTCCCGCGGCTTCCGCGCCCCGTGACGCCCGTGGTAGCGTCGCGCCCTTGACTCCGACCTCGAACAATCACGGCAAGGCCAACGGGCGCCCGCAGAACAGCGATGCCCCGTTGCAGCTGAACGACACCGAGCGGATGATCCTGCGGGCGATAGTCGAAGCGCGGCTGACGACCCGCTCGGCCCTATCGGAGCGATTGGGGCTTTCAAAGGCGACCCTGTCGGCGGCGATGAAGCAGCTGTCGGCCGCGGCGCTGGTCTCCGAGTCGACGACCGTTCAGGGCAACCTCGGCCGGCCGGCCTCGGTCTATCAGGCGGCCGAGTCCGCCGGCTACGCGATGGCGGTCGACCTCGGCCGTACCCGGGTCCGGGTTCAGGCGGTCGCGATTGACGGACGCCCGCTGGCCGATGTGCAGATGCCGGTGCCGCCGCCCAAGGCCGACGTCAGCCCCGACGCGGTGATGGCCGCCAGGCAGCTGATCCCCGAGGTCGCCCGCAAGGTCGGCGGGCGCTCGCACCTGCTGCGGTGCGTGATCGCGGCGCCGATCAAAGTCAGCGTCGACGACCCGCTTCCGGTTGAGCTGGCCCCGGTCGCCGAATGCATCCAGGCGCTCAGCTCCGACCCGGTGGCCGTGGACATCGAAAACAACGTCAACTGTGCGGCGATCGCGGAGGGCCGATGGGGCAGTGCGGCCGGCGCTGAAACCTTCTGCTTCGTTCAGGTCGGCGTGCGCATCGGCCTCGGCATCGTCAACGAGGGGCGGCTGCTGCGCGGCGGACTCGGTGGCGCCGGCGAGGTCTCGAGCCTGCCGTTTCCCTGGAGTACGGAGCTGCGCCCGCAGCGGCTCGGGCTGGAGCAGCGACTCGGGGCGGTTGACCTTGTCAGGCGCGCGCGTCAGCTGCCGGGTCGGCGCCGGACGCGCGACGCGGCAGCGATCTTCGCCGCCGCGCAGGCAGGCGAAAAGGACATGCTCGCACTCGTGCACACGCACGCCCAGGAGGTAGGTGAGATGGCCGCCGCGGTTGTCGCGATTCTCGACCCTGGCCTGCTGATCATGGGCGGCGGCGTCGGCCAGAATCCGCTGCTGCTGGACGACGTTCGCGCGACCGTGCGCAAGCTCACCTGGGAGACCGAAATCCGCTCAGGCGCGCTCGGTTCCGACGCGACGATCATGGGCGCCGCCCAGCTCGCCGCGGACGCCGCGCTTGCGGACATCCTGGCCGTCGCTTAGTCGGTTGCGTTATTGGGCGCGATCATCGTCAGGGCTGCCGATCAGCGATCGCGGACATGGCCCGCGCCGTTAGGCTGTAGACCGTCTGAGTGAGGCTGCAACGGGCCGGCGCCCGCCAGGCTCAGACGTGTCGTTGCCGGGTGCGCTCGAGCTCCAACAGATCTACGTGCTCTCAGACTGGCACGGCCGCGGCGTTGCGCCTCATCTCTGGCGTCGCCGGCTCTAGCGGCTGGCCCAAGGCGTCAATTCATCTCGCTCCTGTTCGGTCCCCCTGAGGGGTGGCGCCGACTCGCCAGTAGCCGGTTCAGTTGATCACTTTGATGCCGGGGCGTACAGTCCGCTCATGCCGGGTCGCGACAGTACGGTGCCGGATGAGCCGCAGCTCGAAATGAAGGCCGCTCGATACGCTCAGCAGCATCCTGACGGCGCGCCGCCTAAACGCCACCGCTTGACAGACCTGGTGCGACGCGCGCTACGCAGTCTCGGTCGCTCCCAGCGCGACTCGTAGATCCGGTCTGGCGGACGAGGGGTCGCTGGCTCCGCTTAAAGCGAAGGGAAGCGCAGGACGCTCGCGCCTCAGAACGGAGTGCTGGTCGCCAAGTCCATCGCGCGCTGCGGCTCGAACGGGCCGGCCTGATTGTTGAGCCAGGGTCGCCCGAACCAGAGGTAGGCGTCGCAGAACTGTTCGGCGATTGCGGCTTCGGACTGGTTGAGACCGTCGGCGCTGGGGTTCCCGGCGACGTTCGTTGTCGGCGCGATACCGAGGGCCACGCAGTGTGTGGACTGTGCGGTGGCGCAGATGTCCTGGTCGTGGAACTCGTCACGGTTCTGCTGGACCGTAAACGGCCGGCCGTTCTGCGCCGTGTTGATGATGAAGTGCATACCGGTGACGCCCTGTTTGGCCAGCGCCTTGACGACGCTGGCGCCGTAGAGCAGCTCATCGGCGGTGCTGGCGTAGTGAGTGGCGCCGAGCGCGAAGCCGCGTGTGTACTGGACACCAGCCTCGCGCAGCAGCGTGACGACGGTGCTCACGCTCTCCCAGTCAGAGGCGCCGGCATCGATGTAGACGGTGGTGTGCGGAAGCGCGCTGAACGCCTGCGCCGCGTACTTCAGCTCCTGCGCCGGGACCTGTGAGTGGTCCGGGATGCAATTCAGGAAGGGCATGTCGGGCTGTAGGTCCATGACAACCCGAGAGCTGCCGATGCCCTTGGCCCAGTTGTCGATCCACTGCTTGTAGCCCGCGACCTGTTGCGCGGTCGGCAGCTCCGTGCAGGAGGCGCCCTCCCACGGATCGGCGCGAAAAATTGCCATCTGCGACAGCACGGCGGAGTTGCCTTTGGTCTGCGCGCGGATGTAGTGCTGCGCGACCTGGCCCGCGAGCGCATCCTGATTCCAGCTGCCGAACCAGTACATGAGCGGCTGAAGCGCTTCTTTCGCGAGCAGCTGCTTGTCTGTGCCGTGGGCAGACTGCCAATCCGCGTACAGGCCGTCGAGCGAACCCCGGTAGACGCCCCACGTCATGCCCGCGAGCGGGTTGGTCGCCGAGGCGCCGGGCAGGCCGGCATTGGCGAAATTACCTGCGGCGAGCGCGCAAGCCGGTGTCAGCGCTAGCGCGCCGAGGCAGATCAGAAGAGCGAGACGAGGTTTCATAACTCCTTACCTATCGACCGTCCGCGGCATAAGCGTGAGGACACCTAGACGCTCTAACGACTCGGTAAGACCACAACAGCAGGAAACCGGAAGGCTCGGCGGGCCGTCGCGAGGNNTGTCCTGAAATACCGGGCGATTTGACCCCTCAAGGGCGGCCGGCGTGCTGGCCCCCGACCGCTGTCGCGTAATCCTGACGCCGATGCGATAGCGACGCGTGCGTTGGTCCCAGGATGAAAGCGCTATCCCGCATACTGGATCTCGAGCATGACGCAGCCGTCGACGGTGGTCCAGGGGCCGTGAACCATGCCCGGAGGTCGGCAGGCGTAAAACCCCGTGCTGAACGTCTGCTGGAGACCAAGATCGTGCATCGAGCCAGACAGAATCAGCACTTCCTCGAAGTACTCGTGGGAGACCTGCCCGGCGCTCGAGGTATCAAGGCCAGGATCCCAGCGGACCATCCGCGTGAGTAGCCCGCGGTCCGGATCCCGCGCAAGGATCCGTTCTGAGACCCCGGGATGCTGCGTCACAGGAGTCCACGAAACCGTATCCGTGTCATAGAACTCCAACTCTTGCTTCCCCATGCGACCAGTTCAGCAGATCTCGAGACGCCACCGATCGTCGGTGATTTGCGGTGAGCGTGGCTTTGGCTGTCCGTTCCCGCATCCGGTTGCTAAGGGAGCGCGCGATCGGTGCCGATGACGGTTGCAGTGTCATTGAGCGAAGCCGCGAGAGCGGTCAATGGTGAACCGATAGCTACGTTCGTCCGCGGCGAAGAGCCGACGGGCCGGTTCGTCGAGCCGCTTCCTGCTTTGTCGGATCGCGTCCAGCTTCACGCCGTTGCACCGGTGCTTTCGCTTGACGAAGGGCCGCTGGTCGGACGCGTCACGAGAGTCGACGCCCGTCGGGTGTCGGTGACGCTCACCGACGAGGCGGCCGTGCAACGCACCACGGTGTCCGCACTGGTCGCACTCCACGCCGGCGACGGCTTCCTAATGGGGATCATCGACACACTCGTTTGCTCGGAGACATCTGATCGGGTGATCGCACACTTGATGCCGGTCGGTGCGTTCCATCCATCGTCCGGGGGCGGTGGCACGTTTCGGGTCGGAGCTGCGCATCAGCCTCGTATCCACGCTGGCTGCTACCTCGTGGAAGGCGATGACCTTCGCCGCTTGATGGCCTGTATCGCGGACGATGTCTCGCCGGACGAGCGGCTGATCCTGGGTAGCTACGGAGACAATGACGGTGCCGAGGCGGTGGCGAACGGCAATCGTCTGTTCCAGCGGCACCTGGCCATCCTCGGCAACAGCGGGGCCGGCAAGAGCTGGGCGGTGGCATTACTGCTCGAACGCGCCGCGCGCCTACGGAACGCGAACCTGATCGTGCTCGATCTCCACGGCGAGTACGGACCGCTCGCCGCCGGCGGGATCGCCACTCGCCTGCGTCCCGGTGGACCGGCGGACCTTGTCGAAGCCGGTGATGACCTGATGTACCTTCCCTATTGGATCCTCGCGATCGATGAGCTGGCGATGATCGTGCTCAACGCTGACGATCCACACGCGGCCGATCAGCGGTTATGGCTCATCCAGCGGATCGAGGCGCTGAAGCGTGGCTCGCTCGGCGCGGAGGGCGACTACGACACGATGGCGACGGCAACGGTCGACTCGCCTGTGCCTTATCGGATCGAGCAGCTGCTCGAATACGCCGAACACGACGAGGTGGAGCTAATCGTCCAGCAGCCGAGCGGGAAGGTCGCTCGTGGCCCGTACGCCGGGAAGCTGCGGAGCCTTATCAATCGGTTTGAGGCCAGGTGTGCCGATCCGCGCTTCGCATTCGTCTTTCAACCGCCCGAGGAGTCTTACAGCACCGACTGGCTGCCACAGATGGCTCTCATGCTGCTGCAGTCAGGCGGCGGGACGCCCGGAATAAAGACGATCGACCTTTCCGAGCTGCCGACCGAGCTCGTCCCGCTTGTCGCCGGACTGGTCGCCCGCCTGGCTTACGACATCCAGTTCTGGACGGAGCCGACAGAGCGGACTCCGATTTGCCTGGTCTGCGACGAGGCACACGTTTACCTGCGGGAAACTGAGGACGGCTCGCCGATCTACGAGTGGGCGACGCGTCGCTTCGAGACGATCGCCAAAGAGGGGCGCAAGTACGGAGTCTGCCTCGCCGTCGTCAGCCAGCGCCCCAGCGAGCTCAATCGCACAGTGCTCAGTCAGTGCAACAACTTCATCATCCTGCGCTTGAGCAACGACCCGGACCATGAGGCGATCGTCCAACTCGTACCCGGCGCGTTCGCCGGCGTCGCGGACGTGCTTCCGACACTCGATGTCGGAGAAGCCGTCGTCGTCGGCGACGCAGTCCCGCTACCGGCGCGCATCAAGCTCGACCGCGCGACCCACGCCCCCGATAGCCGGACGATTCCATACTGGTCACTCTGGGCAAGCCAGCCATCCTCGCCAGACGCGATAGTCATGGGCGCCGCGGCCCTGCGAGCGCAGTCGCGCGCCGTAGCCAAGGCAGCGGTTGTCAACACCAGCCCGGAGGCTTCGGCCACAACCGGGTATCCAAACTGAGCCAGCGAGTCGGCCGAAAGGCGAACTGCGGGGGCATCGTCCCGGGTCGCTCGTTGGCCGCCTCAGCGACTGTCTGAGTTTTAGGCCGGTAACGGCCGTCGAGGCAAATGCAATCGTCAGAACCGAGCGAGTCAGTAGGCTCGCCGCGTGACACTGTCGAGACTACGGTTCCTCGTCGCGAGGCTCGTAGCGTGCGGCTCTCGAGACCGAGCACGCTCACAAGTGGTGGCCATGGTCTCTCCTGCCGCAACTCAGGAGGACGCGCACGCCCGACTTGCGGACAGCCGGGTGGGGCAAATCGGATCGGTTGATTCGAACGTACAGGTCACGGACGCGATTGAGGTCACCCCGCCACCAGAAGCTGGCGAACATGCACGTGCCTTTCTCACGACGATCACCCCCAGTGGGGGCGCGTCACTGCGTCAGCTCCAGGTGATCTGGGTGCAGCCAGGACAGCCGATAGTCGGCTCGATCACTTTCAGAGCGCCCGCCGTACTTGATGTCTGGCAGGTCACGTCCTCGCTTCCCGAACGCCAGCGTCAGCGCCCGCGCTGGCGGTAGCGGTTTCGTCGGCTGGCGCCGCGACGGAGTCCAAATCCGCGTTCAAGCTTGGTGACTATCGTGTGAAGACGAGCCCTGGGCTGGAATCGTTCACGCCGACCGTGAAGCGTGAGCCGTTCGTGATGGAGTTCAAGCTTTTGCAGGCCGAGTGGAGCGCCTGCGGAGGCCCGAAAGGGTCTAAGCAGGAGGTTTACTGCCTCAGCGCCGCCTTCAACATCGGTGCGTACGGGACGGAGTCCACAAATGGCAACGCGAACCTTTGCTCCGGCCAGGGAGACCCCGTGGGCGTCGTCTCGTTCGGCTGCATGCCGGTGCTGCGGCTTCCGAAGAGCGGTCGCATATCGCTGAACACGAACGTCCTAGATCAGGGGAAGCCCGCGGCCCGGGTTAAGGCCACATTCAAGATCACGCCGAAAGGTAAGTTCACGGGGTCATACGAAGAAACGAACTACGTGAGTACCGGCGGCCCGAATTTCCTAGGTTGTACAACCGGCAAGCTGACACTGTCCGGAAGGTGGGACGCACCGGCCTAGGGGACGTTGCTGGCGTCGCAGGCCGCGGCCGCGGTTCCAATCGAATGAGCAGGCTCGTCGAGGACGCCAACGCAACCTCAAGCAGCGCACGCGAGCGCCGAAACCTGCGGAACCGATAACACCGAAATCATCCGAGCTGTTTACCGGCGGGTGAGAGTCGCGATCCTTGCCGAAACCTGCACGCTTCACACGACTTGACGATAGAACGACGCCTTAGAATCGTCGCCCAGTGAAGCGTGGACTCGATAGGAGGTTCGGTGCCGTTCTTACCGCCCTAGCGGTTTCCGGCGTTCTGGCTACAGCCGCGCTGGCGTCGAGCGGCCCATCGCCAGGCCGCTACTACGACGGCAAGCCCACGAGTACCGCCGGGTTCACATCATTCGCGCTCGACTTCCAAATCTCCCGCGGCGGTCGCGAGCTCAAACGCCTCTTCCTGAAGTATGTGAACTTCACATGCCCTGGCGGTGCCGCGGCCACGCTGCTCTTCCCCGGCAACAACACCGCTGCAGTCAGCCCTGATGGCAGGTTCACCATCACCCTGCCTTCGATGGACAGCTACTCACCGAACCCGCCCGATGGCAGCCTGGTGCTGTCGGGGTACTTCAACGGCGCCGGAACGGTCGGCGGAACACTTGTGTTCACCGGACATGGAGCTCTGGCGGGGTGCCACAAGACGCTCGGCTGGAGCGGGAGGCTCAGGCCGTTCGTCGAAGCGTTCGCCGGCCAGGTCACGCAGGGCTCGGATCTTGCCCCGTTCAGCTTTTACCGCACAATCGAGCCGCACAGCAAGGTCACAGACTTTACGATCGGCGCGCTGACAGTCACATGTCCTGGCGGCGGGACGGGACAGCGCGCCTTTACGAGCGTCGACTCGCTTCCCACGCACCCGAACGCCACGTTTGGCGGCGATGTCTTCTTCACAGACGGGGAGGCCGGGAACATCACCGGGCGGTTCCAAAGCGCCACGCATGCCGCCGGCACCGTCTCCTACAC
Source organism: Solirubrobacterales bacterium (assembly GCA_003137075.1). Classification (GTDB taxonomy): domain Bacteria; phylum Actinomycetota; class Thermoleophilia; order Solirubrobacterales; family Solirubrobacteraceae; genus Palsa-465. Next base: position 7,465 of record PLES01000173.1, on the reverse strand, counting down.
GGGCCGCGACGACTGCAGCTACAGCAACCTGAGCTGGTCGGCGCACCGTGTGGCCGCACGCGTCCTCGGGCCGCTCAACTTCGGCTAGCCCGTCTCTACATCCGCTTCCTGCTCGGCCTAGAGCCCAGTGATCTGGGGTGACCGTGAGGCGTTACTGACCGCCCGTGAGAGCAGCAAGAAACGCACGCCTGTTGTCCTCGAGCCAGTGGAGGATGGCGGTATCTCCGTCGGCCATGCCGTGGCGCTTCCACGCCTCGATGAACGCGGGTTCTCCGGCTTGCACACGGCCTTGAACGAACCGGCTTCCGACACGTCTGCTTTCGACAATGGCATCGACAAACTCTCTGTGCTCGGCCGGCTCGAGCCCGTACGCGTCGGCGAGCACACTCAAGCGTCTGAAGGGGTCCAGGTGAGCGCGGTCGCCGTTGAACTTCGCCGGTCGCAGAGGAATCCACATGCGGGCAGTTTGCGCGAGGTCCCACACCCGCCTGCCCGGCGCTGCGAAATCGAAGTCGAGCAACGCGATCGCACCAGCGTCCCCGAACACAACATTCTCAGGACACACGTCGTTGTGGCAGATGATTGGACCTCCGTGCGGGTCGGCGAGATCCTCACACCACTCCAATTCCTTCGCGAACCGGACGGTGCTTACCGTGTCGTGGTAACGGCGCAACAGCCGGCCGACGCTCGCCAACGCGCTTTCCGTGAGTGACCAGAGGGCGTAAGGCGGGGCAGGCACCGCACCATCGATCCATCCAAACAACAGCCGACCCTGCTCATCGCTGCCAAGCGGCACCGGTGCTCGAAAGCCCTTCGCTGCGACAGCGTGTAGAAGGGCTGCGTTCGCATCCGAATGAGCAGCAGCTGGTCGGCGGACCATCTCGCCGATCCTCACGACCTGGCCACCGTTGGCCATCCCGCCCGCGAGTTGCTCCGGTTCGCGCATCGGCAATACGGTAACCCTCACTGCGACCATCGCTGGCTTCTGTGCTGGACGTCGGTGCGTTGTCGCACGGACTCGCATTGGTCTATCGCGACGCGAGCTTCGGGGCGGGGTCCGAGACCCTGCGGCTAGAAGTCATAGCCGCTGCAGGCCGCGCTGAAGCGGTCGGCCATCGCGAGTGATCGGTTCGCGCCTTCGGCACGTAATAGAGAGTGTGATGCGAGATAACGACCCATGACCCATTGCAAGACGAACACGCGACGCTCACCACTGGCCAGCAGATCGGTCGCTGAACATCTGCTGAGAGGGGCGCTCGGTCTTATCCTCGCCGGCGTCGCGGTGGCGCTGTGCAGCGCTGTCGGTCCTGTTGCCCTCGTGCTGCTGCCGCTGACCGCGGTTGCCTGGCGGGGCTGCCCTACGTGCTGGACCGTCGGCTTGCTCGGCACGCTCGCCGACACGCGGGCACGGCGTGAACACCCGCACACCTGACCGGCCCGGCGTCTGTCTGGCCTGAGGACTGCAGGCGGGATCGTGAGACACAACGCGTGGTCAGCGCTTGGGTAACGGGCGATCTGTCATCACGACCAGACGATCGCGTTGGTGACGTCGCTCCTCCGCGCTTACGCCGATCAGCAGACATCTGGATGACGCGAGCGGAATGCGGCGGGCCTGATTCCGTTCCCTCGTACTGGGGAATTGCACGTCTGTTGTGGCATCGGCCTGAGAGACATGCTTTCGCGTTGCCGCGGGTCCGCAAGCTCCTCGCGACTCTGGGGGAGAAACTCGTCCCTACGCCGGCTTTCTCCCCCAGAGTGTTTACCGCCCCGCTCTGGCGAAAACGAGGGGACTCGGCGCGAGCGGGTCGAGACCTGCCTTCATGTTGGCGCGCGCATCTGCCGCCTTCTGGAATTAGACCTGGTGCGGCAGTCTCCCCGTGTATTCGTCACATCGCGCTCTCGGTGGGAGGACTCGGTTTGGTGGAGCCGGGGGAGCCCTGGTTTCGTCACCACACATCCTTGGACCACGAGATGTTCCAATCGGTCGCAGTGATGCCCGCGTTTGCGGCTGAGGGTGGCGGGTCGCCGCCCAGCAGTGCGCTCGCGGTCTGGTCGAGGTCGCCGAGCCTCGGATTTAGTGCGTATAGCTCTGCCGCGAGCGCGACCGCTTGGTCACGGTGTTGTGGTGGGCGAGCGACCGCGACCCGGGTGACTTCGGGTTCTGCTTGGTAAAAGACAGCACCGAACCGCTCTTCCCAGGAGCGCAGCACCGCGGACGTCACGGGGGCGGGGGTCACAGCACCGATCCCGCCCAGCGCGGTGACAGCATCTGCCGGGCGATTGCACGGCACCAGCAGAAGGTACGCCGGGCCCGTGAGCACCGGGGCTGGCCAAGGATCTGGTGACTGATTCTCGGTCCGCGGTTGTGCGGCTGCAAGGCCGGGGAAATCGGTCAGATCACTGACTCCGCCTATATGGCTGCGGTAGCGAGACCAGCGTTCCACGAGGAGATCCTCGACGTTGATTTCGTCGATCCCGTCGATCTCGTGATGCCCGCCACCCAGATAGCCCTCCGGGGCGTCGGGGAAGCTCCACACGACCGGCCATAGCCCGGTGTCAGTGAACATGTCAGCAAGCCGGTGGATCAAGAACGCGAGGTCATCAGCAGGCTTGTCGGTGGCCCAATATGCAGCGCCTCGCTCGGGTCGACGGGTCCCAATTGGGAGTGTGACCCCGTTGACGTCAGGTCGCCCGTTCTTCGGGATCTGGCCGGTCCGCTTGGCGAAGAACGGCACGGTCACGCCCTCGAGAGGCTTCACTGACCGGGGCCTGTAAGGGCGCGGGCGCGGAATACCGGGACGATAGGAAGCGGACGCCTCCCATCTGAGCTCCTCGATCTCCTCCTTCCATGCCTTCGCGGAGACTCCCTCTGTGTCCGCCAACGCCGCACGCCAGTTAGCCGTATGCCTAGGTTCGAGCGGCCAGGCGATCTCAAGCCCCTCGTTCACCCACCTCACCGGAATGCGGTTCTGTTCGCAGAGCAGCGCGACGATCTCTCTATCGGGGCTGCCCTGCGACAAATCGATGTAGTCATCGAAAAGATAGGACCGCACATTTCCTGGAGCGGAGGCGCGAATCTGCAGGTAACGCCACGGTCGCCCCGGCGCGGGAGAAAGCGCCATTATCTGGAACCCAGACTCGGCGAGATACCGAGCCGGCTCGAAGACCTCGGTACCCCAGACATATGGGCCAAGGGTCTCCGAGGTCACGACGTCAATCCCCGTTAGACCGTCCTCGCGCCGGACAAAGCTCCAATGCGCCCGAATATCAAGAGGCTGGCCAGACATGCTCCCCGCAAGAGGCTACTCACCGAAGACAATTTCGCGGTACCGCGTCCCGAATACTCAGACTGCCACTTTTGATCGACACGTAACACTCTCGCTCCGACCTGCTTTTCCCTCCCGCCGAGCATCCCGCGGTCGTCATCGAGAGACCCTGGTTTGCGCGGGATGGGCCACTGCTGGACCCGTGGTTGGTTCAGTCGCGGCGCTGCACTTGTTGAGTGATCCGCTGCAGCTTCTTGTCGAGCGTGAGCAGCGTCGCGTCGCTGCCCAACGCGGTCGCAAGCGACATCGCATCCGGGAGCCGTAACGCGGGGTGGTCGGCGCGGAGCCGGGCGGCTCGGCGAGCGATCGCACGATCGGTAGGCACGAAGCGAACGCCGGCCGCATCCAAGAACCCATCGACCGTCGCGTCACTTCGCTGCTGCAGCGGCCGGACCATCAGCTCGGCGTAGACCGTCGCGCCAATCAGTAGCTCGTCGCCGTCCGCCAGACGCGGCCGCAGCTCATCGACGGCACGCTCGTGCTGCGCGTCCCCGGGATCAAGAAACGCGATCAGCAGGTCGGCGTCTAGCGCTACGCGCGCCACTCGTCCCGGAGCTCGTCAAGGTAGCCGGGCGGGTAGGTCCCGGCTGGCAGGCTTCCGGCGTAGCGATCGATCAAGTCGCCGGCACGCTCGACCTCGATCCGACCGCGCCCGACGACGCGAATCACGACCTCATCACCAGCCTCCAGGCCCGCGTCCTGGAGCACCCGAACCGGCAACGTAACCTGATGTTTGCTCGACACCCTGCTCATCGCTTTACGAGTTTACCAGTACGTAAAGCGGGCTCCTGCTTCTCACTCGGCACGAGCCTCCCGGTCCCGCGAACGAGAGACGTGCAAAGCGCGGCAGGCAAGAGAGACGGCCTGATGGGCGCGGCCGAATACGTTGGCGAGAGCCCGTGGTGGTGCCACAATGAACGTCGGTATGGCGACCGTGCTTTCACCAATGATCGTGCACGCGTCTCGGCTTCCCGAGGAGTTGCTTGTACGCGCGGACCTCGAGCACGAGCCTTTGGTGATGCTCGAGAGCACACCGGACGGTGCTCTGGTCCGCAAGCTCACGCAGGCCGAGAAGGTCAGGTACGCCGAGCGCACTGGTGAGAGCGTGTTCTTCGGGTCAGCCGCCGAGATGGACGAGGCGGTCCTTGGCGTCCCGGTCGACGACGCGGCCGACGAGTAGCCCGGCGGTTGTCGCCGACCTACGAAGCGTCGGCACGTGTGCTTCGCGAACTTCGCAAGCTGCCGCTCGAGCAACGCCGCGCGTTCCTTGCCGCACGCGACGAGTTCGTCGCGGCGTTGCAGCAGTCACCGCCTCAGTTTTCACCGGGACTGAGGATCAAACGAGTGCAAGGCACCGACGATGTGTGGGAGCTCACCTTCGCACCAGACGGCCGTGCGACGTTGCGGTACGGCCCGGAGGTCCGACCCGGTGAACCGCACATCGTTTGGCTACGGGTCGGCACCCACGCTGTTCTCGACGAGCCCGCCGGGTAGCCGCGCTGATCGGCTCTCGGTCTGAGTCTCGCTTTGCTGCACGGACGCCCATCACGCTCGCGGAAGCGAGAGACTCGGAATGCGCGAATCCGCAGCCGGGCCGCGAGCTATCCTTACTTCTCTAACTCGGTAAGGAGCCTTGATGGACTCGAGTGCCAAGATCACCTCGAAGGGGCAGGTCACGATCCCAAAGAGCGTCCGGGACGCGCTTGGGTTGCACGAAGGAGACGAACTCCTGTTCAGAGTCGAGCGCTCACGCGCCGTGGTCGCAAAGACGCCGGACCTCCTCGAACTCGCGGGCAGCGTCCCGGTCCCTGCCGGGAAGCGTGGCACCCCATGGGATGACGTTCTGCGGCAGACGCGAGCCGCGCGCCTGGGGCGCCGACGCTGAGCGAGTTCCTGGACACCAACGTGCTGATCCGCCATCTGACCGGCGATCCGCCGGAGATGGCCGCGCGCGCTACCAAGGCACTGGCAGGCTCGGTGGAACTGCTACTCGCCGATCTGATCGTCGCTGAGTGTGTCTACGTGCTCGAGTCCTTCTACGAAGTTCCTCGCGAGCGCGTCGCTGAGCTGATGCGAGCGGCGATCGCGCTACCGACGATCAAGACACTCGACCCAGCGACGCTGCTCCGCGCGCTCGAGGTCTACGAAGTCGACCGCCTCGACTTTGCCGAGGCTTATCTGGTCGCGCAGGCCGAAGCCACCGGCGTCGACACGATCCTGTCGTTCGACAAATCAATTGATCGCCTCAGCGCAGTCACACGACGCGAGCCGTGACATACCACGACATGCTTTCGTAGCCGCACGGGCATCACGTCGCCGTGCGTCAGACCTGCTGTGCGCGGCTTGCGCAACCGTGGCGTTCGGCTAATGCCCTAAGTCGAAAGCGTGCTTCAACCTCGGGAGGGTGCCGAGCCTTCGGTCGTCGGCCGGCAGACTGTTAGTAGAACCCTTCGCGTCGTTCGTAGCGCCCGGCACGCTCCCGGTCGTACTCGGCAGCGTCGAAGCTCGGGTCGCTCAGTGTTCGAAGGATTTCGCCGTTGGATGGCAGCTCGCCGCGCTCGACGAACGTGCACGGATTCCACATCTGTGAACGTAACGCCGCCTTTGAGCAGTGGGTGTAGGCCTCCTGGATCCGGATCACGATTCCTAGCTTCGGGACCTTTCCCTCGACTGCAGACGGCGCCAGCAACTCCTGATCATCGGTAATGACGGCGGTTCCGTTCACACGGAACATCTTGACCGGACCCCGTTCATGGGTNNAAGCGACACCAGGGATGAAAAACAACAGAGCAACCCGTGGATCGTGAAGCAGATTGGTCAGCGAGTCGGCAAGGCGATTTCCCGGCCGGTCGGGCAGAAGCAGTGTCGTCTCATCCAGAATTCTCACGAACCCCGCTGGATCGCCCTTAGGCGAGACGTCGAGACCTCCGTCTGGCATCGATGTCGCGAGGCAGACGAACGGCGACCGCTCAATGAACTGCCGCGTCAACTCATTGAGGCGATCACTGATTTTCATCAGGACCGTGTCATTGGGCACGCCGATCAGCTCGCGCAACTCCGACTCAGAGGAAATGACTCGGATACCGGAGGCGACACTCATCGGATACCAAGTATGTCGACCCGCTCAAGATCACGCCAGTTCCGGCGGCCCAAAACGTCGTGAGACTATGCCCAGCACGCACGATCGCTCATAGGACAACCCGTGGTTGCCTCCGATCGGTTCAGGGACCGCTGTTCCAGCCGAGCGCCCGCCGATGTACCTGAGGTAGCTTGCTCACGATGAGATCGTAGGAGTCCTCGACCATGTCGCTGATCATCTCGTCGGACAGTGAGCCGTCGATGATCACGGTGTTCCAGTGACGCTTGTTGAGGTGATACCCCGGCATCACGGCCGCATGCGCCTCGCGCAGCTCTTCAGCCAACGCAGGGTCGCACTTGAGGCTGATGCGCAGTGGGTCTTCTGCGAGTCGCGACAGCGCGAAGATCTTGCCCGCGACCTTGAACGCTGAGGTGTCCCGGCCAAACGGGAACTCCTCATGGGTCCCCAGAAGCGAGAGGCAGTAATCGCGAAGCTCTTCAGCGTCCATTGGATATCTGATAGTGACGCGTCGCGCGGCGCTTCCGCTACTAATGCTTCCGTTGGTGGCTGTCCTTGAATACGCCCGGTATTTCATCTCTCACGGGTGGCCGGCGGCGACCCCCGACCGCCGTCGCATAAAGGTCACGGCTAAACGTGTACGAGAGCGCCCTCGCAAAGGCGACGTAGGGGCTTGGAAGCTATTTACGCTCGTACGGGTCAGGGTGCGGGTTCGACGTAGAACCAATGCTTGCCCTGGCGGGTGAATCTGCTGTTCTCGTGCTGGCTCCCGTATTGGCTGCGGGTCGAGTCCCAGTAGTGAGCGACGAACTCGACTGTCCCTGTGTCGTCGTCTTCGCTGCCGCCGGTCCGCCCGAGGATCTTCAGCCGCCGCCATTGGATCGCGGGATCGAGATCCACGGACGCCGGCCGGGCTGCCGGGTACCACGTCGCAAGTAGGTACCCCTGGTCGTGGACGGCGAACGCGCTATAGCGGGAACGCATCAACTCAAGTGCCGTGCGGGCGATGCGGGTGCCGCTATGAAGCTGGCGGCAGCAGGCG